>CAZMVJ010000105.1:0-9750 GCA_964569445.1 uncultured Anaerolineaceae bacterium
ACCGCACCTGCGGTGCGCCGCAGGTGCAGGTGTCGCGAGGGGTAGGGGGTGAGGTCGAAGGAGTCTCGGAGAGCGGCAAGGTTCTTCAACGAAGTTGCGAGACGGGACACTGGCCGAAGTTCAAGACCCCAACGGCCAACTCGGCAGAACGTCGATGTCGAGGGCGTCGCGCTGCCCGGCCGCCAGCCGCCGGTGACCGGCGGCGGCGATCATCGCCGCGTTGTCGGTGCACAAAGACAGGGGAGGGACTCGGGCAGGCAGCGGGGTCCGTGTCTCGAGCGCCTCGCGCAAGGCCTGATTAGCCGAGACCCCGCCGGCCACAAGGATCGACTTCGCCTCGAAGGCCTCGGCTGCCGCCACGGTCTTCTCCACCAGCACTTCGACGACGGCCGCCTGGAACGAGGCCGCCAGGTCCGCCACCGGAAGCCCGGGCGCCGGAGGCTCGACCCCGGCCTGCACTTTCGGCTGGAGGGCGCGCACCTCGCGCAGCACGGCCGTCTTAAGCCCGCTGAACGAGAAATCCCATGTCCCTTCCAGCCAGGCGCGCGGGAAACGGTAAGCTTTCGGATTCCCCTGACGCGCTTCCTGCTGAATCGCCGGACCACCGGGATAACCCAGGCCGAGCAAGCGAGCGACCTTATCGAAGGCCTCGCCGGCGGCGTCGTCCAGCGTGCCTCCCAATCGCTGGTACTCCAGGTGATCGCGCATCAACACCAGTTCGGTGTGACCGCCGGACACGATCAGGCCGAGCAGCGGGAAAGATGGTTCCGGTTCGTCCTCGACCAGATAGATCGAGTACAGATGCGCCTCGAGGTGGTTGATACCGAGCAGCGGCAGGCCGCGCGAAAGAGCCAGCCCTTTGGCGAAGTTCAGACCGACCACCAGCGAGCCGGCCAGTCCCGGGCCGCGCGTCACGGCCACGGCGTCGATCCCTTCCAGGCCGATGTGGGCTTGCGACAACGCTTCCTGCACGACCGGCAAGATGGCCTCGATGTGCATGCGCGAGGCGACCTCGGGGAAGACCCCGCCATACTTGGCGTGGACGCCGACCTGGGAGGCGACGACGTTGGAGACGATGTGGCGCCCGTCCTCGACGACGGCCGCCGCCGTCTCGTCGCAGGACGTCTCGATTCCCAACAGGCGTGTCAGCTTGGGCCGAGGGGCCGGAGCTTCAACCGCCGCCGCGCGTCCGCCGGACGGGGCGCGGCTTGGCTTTTTTCGCTCCGCCGGTGCTTTGGCTGGGTGCGCTTTTCGCTGGGGCACGAAGGCTCCGCCGCAAAGGCAGGACGAGATCCATCGGGTAGGGGGCCAGCACCTGCGGCCCGTCGGGGCCGATCCAGACCGTATCCTCGACCCGGACCCCAAACCCGCGCTCGGGATAGTATAGCCCGGGCTCGATCGTCACGACGTGGCCGGCCTCGAGAACGTCGGGCGGCTCGTGCAGCAAGCGGAAATTGGGGTGTTCGTGGACCTCCAGCCCGAGGCCGTGGCCGATCGAGTGGACATAGCCCTCTTGCGTCTGCGGATCGGTCATCACCGTCTTGTGACCGCGCTCTTCGAAGAACTCGCACACGGCGCGCTGCACGTCGCGTCCGGTCGCGCCGGACCGCGTCAGAGGCAGGGCGGCGTTGTAGGCCGCCACGACCTGGGCGTGCGCGGTGGCGACGGCGTCCGGGGCGTGACCGACACACCAGGTGCGGGTGAAGTCGTAGAAGTATCCGCCGCCGATTTCGCATGGGAAGATGTCGAAGATCATCGGCTGACCCACCGGGATCGGCCTTTCGTCGGCGCCGGGGTTGTGCGGAACGCCGGCATCGCGGCCGATGGCGAAGATCGTCCCCTCCGGGTTCTCGGCCCCGAGCTGCATCAGCCACAGATTGATGCGCCGCTTGACCTCCCCCACCGTTAGCGGCCGTCCCTGTCGATCGGTCAAGAATCCCTGCCGGGCGCTCTGGGACGCCAGAAAATCCGCCACCCTCCCGACGACCTCGACCGTGATCTCGCCCATGCGGCGGATGCGCTCGACCTCCTGCGCGTCTTTCGTGGAGCGCGCCCGATGGAGGGGCGACTGCGCCGGATCGAATTCGACCACCGTCAGGCCGGGCAGGCGTCGCACCAGCCGGCGGAACTGCGTCAGGGTGGCGCCGGCGTCGACCAGACCGGCGACCTGGATTCGTCCCGTCAGGTCGGCCTGGCGCAGGATCCTTTCCAGCGCGATCGCCATCACCTCCTGCGGGTCGCCGCCGGCTTCCTGAGAGTAAGCGGCGAAGTCGAGCCGACCGAATGGGTAACCGGTGCGAGCGACCTCTTCGCGTTCCATGTCGATGGCGTAGAGAATCCCCGCCCCGCCTCGGCGCAGGGCCAGCGCGCCCCAGCCCACGTGGACCGGGCCGGTGAAGTAGCTCATCGGCGGATTGTGTGCGGCCGGGCCGAGCACGAGCAGCCCGTCCAGTCCGGCTTCCTCCAGATAGCGATCCAAGTCTTCCTTCATCACATTTCTCCGGGGCATTGCTTGGAATCAGTTTCCGACCTCACCCCCTACCCCCTCTCCGTGGAGAGCTCACAGGCTTGTGTGGAAGCGTGGCGGAGAGGGGGGCGGAAAAGTCAAGGGAGGTGGGGGGCTCTGCCCCCCACCTCCCTTGAAATCCATACCCTCCCCCTGCGGCGAAACTGGGGGTGCACTATGTGTTCGAGCAGGGGGAGGGGACAGGGGTGGGGGTTGGACGGAAGAAGTCGCATCGTCAATAAGAGAGAACGGCTCGAACGGCCTGGAGCAGGGCGGCATCCTGCTCGGGCAGCACGGTCCGCGGGTCGAGCAGCAGGCGCCCGGACTCGACGCGCCCGATCACCGCCGGGGTCGCCTGGCGCAGCTTCGCCGCCAAGGCGCTCACGTGCTCGGACTCGACGGCCAGGGCCCACGTCGGGAGCGTCTCCTCCGGGAGACTCCCGCCGCCGACGGTCGAGCGTGCCGCCACCGCCGTTCCTCGCCCGAGTTCGGCCGCCCATCCTTCGGCGCGCCGTCGAATGTCGTCCGCCGCCATGGCGATCATCCGCCACACCGGGATCTGCTCGACCGCCTCGCCCCGTGCGTAGTGGAGCAGCGTCGCATGCAGACCGGCCAGCGCCATCTTGTCGGCGCGCACGGCGCGAGCGAGCGGGTGCTTTCGCAACTTCTCGATCAGCGACGGTTCGCCGACAACGATCCCGGCTTGCGGTCCCCCCAACAGCTTGTCCCCGGAGAACGTCACCAGCGACGCGCCGGCCTGGACGGATTCTTGCACCGTCGGTTCGTGGCCGAGGCCGAAAGGCTGCGTATCGAGCAGCGCACCCGAGCCGAGGTCGTCGACCACCGGCACGCCGGCGCCTCGACCGAGCTCGACCATTTCCGTCAGGCTGGGGACGGTAGTGAACCCGACCAGTTTGAAGTTGGAGGTGTGGGCCCGCAGCAGCAAACCCGTCTTCGGCCCGAGGGCGGCCTCGATGTCGCCGCGATGGGTGCGATTGGTGGTCCCAACCTCGACCAGCCTGGCGCCGGACTGGGTCAGGACCTCCGGGATGCGGAAGCCGCCGCCGATCTCGATCAGCTGCGAGCGGCTGATGACGACTTCCCGGCGTCGGGCGAGAGCCGTCAGCGTCAGCAAGACGGCGGCGGCGTTGTTGTTGACGACCAGGGCCGCCTCGGCCCCGGTGACCTGGCGCAGCAGCGGTTCCAGATGTTCGTCGCGGCGGCCGCGTTCGCCGCGGGAGAGATCGTATTCGAGCGTGGAGTAGCCGGCGGCGGCAGCCAACATTGCCTGTTGGGCGTCCTGGCTGAGCACGGCGCGACCGAGGTTGGTATGCAGGATGACACCGGTGGCATTGATGACGGGCTGCAAGCTGGAGGCGAGCTGTACCCGCAGCCAGCGGCGTGCCCCCGCCACCAGATCGGGAGCGGCCGGAGGGTGCACGCCCTGGCGAACCGCCGCCCGGGCCCGATCGACCTCCAACCGCAAGGCGTCGACCGCCAGCGTGTGCCCGAACTCGTCGCGCAGGCCGGCGCCGGCTTCGCTCTGGAGCAGAACGTCGATCGAAGGCAGGTCGCGCAGAGTCACCGGCCCGGTCTCCAGCGGCTGCCTTCGATGAGGCGAATGAGAACCTCGATGGCGGCAAAACCGAGGGCGATGGCGAGAGCCAGCCCGAGACCGAGGGACCGATTGATCTGCAGCCAGGCGCACAACGAGACGTACAGGCCGATGAGCAACGCCTGGCGCAGCAGCACCGACGGCTGGGCCGGGCCGCCGCGTTCGAAACGGCGGTGGAGCAGCCAGACAAACGGCAAGGCGGTGCCGGTGGTGGCCGTTGTCAGAAAGGCGAAGAACAGCCAACGCGGGCCAATGGTTGGCAGGGCGGCGTTGACCAGCAGGATCAACCCGATCCATCCGACGGCGGCGAGCAGCGCCGCGGCGACCATCAGGCTGCGATAGGGGGCGAAGGATGAACCAGACACGCGTGGAGGCGATCCGGGCGGTGCTGGGCATTATAGTCCAGCCGACGCGACGCCCCTTGCGCGCCGCGATCCTGCCGCGCGTCGTCGCTCGCTATAATGCGCCCGAGGATCCGATGTCTCTGCTGGCAGCGACCGACCTGACCAAGAGCTACGGCGCGCAGGACGTGCTGCACGGCGTCAGTCTGGCGCTGGCGCACCAAAGCCGCACCGCGCTCGTGGGGGCCAACGGCGTCGGCAAGTCGACCCTGCTGGCCGTGTTGGCCGGCGAAGAGCGGCCCGATGGCGGACGAATCCAGCGGGCGCGCGGCCTGCGCATCGGTTATCTGCCGCAGGGCGGCGGAGCGAGTCCGGCCGAAGTCGCGACGCTGACGGTGTGGGAACACGGCCTGCAAGCCTTCGCCGACCTGCAACGTAAAGAAAGTGAACTCGCCCGTCTGGAGGCGGCCATGGCCGATCCGCGCCAGACGGAAGAGGCCCTGGCCACGTACGGTCCCCTGCAGGAAGCTTTCGAGCGCGACGGCGGCTATGCCTACGCCGGACGGACGCGCCAGGTGCTACGCGGTCTGGGGCTGGAGCCGTCGTTGTGGGATCGGCCAGTGACGGAACTCTCGGGCGGCGAGCGCACCCGGCTGGCGCTGGCCCGGATGCTGCTGGAAGACCCGGGATTGCTCCTGCTCGATGAGCCAACCAATCACCTCGACCTCGACGCCATCGAATGGCTCGAAGCCTGGTTGCGCGACTGGCCGGGCGCCGCCCTGGTCGTTTCTCATGACCGAACCTTCCTCGACCGAGTGGCCGGGACGGTCTGGGAGCTCACCCCCCAAGGCCTCTCGGTTTACCCCGGGAACTACTCGGCCTATCTCCGACAAAGCACCGAGCGTCGATTGGAGCATGCGCGCCGCTATCAGGCGCAACAGGAACACCTGGAACGGGAACAGGACTACATTCGCCGCAACATCGCCGGCCAGAACACGCGCCAGGCCAAGGGACGACGCAAGCGTCTCGAGCGATGGCTGCAGGATGAGGCGCTGGATCGACCGGTCGCGGCGGCTCGCCCGCGCCTGCGCCTGGAGGGGAGCTTGCGCGCTGGCGAGAGGGTCCTCGAGACAAGCGCGTTGGTCGTCGCCCATCCGGCCGGAGGCTCGCCGCTGTTCTCCGTCCCGGATCTTTCGTTGCTGCGCGGGGAATGCGTTGCCGTCCTTGGGCCGAACGGCGCGGGCAAGACCAGCTTGCTGCGGACGGTGCTGGGGGAGTCAGAACCGTTATCGGGCACGGTGCACCTCGGTCCGGCCGTCCGCCCGGGCTACCTTTCACAGACGGAGGCTGAGCTGCGCGCGACCGATGGCGTGCTCGCTTGCCTGCTGGCGGCGGGCGACCTGAAGGAGCCCGCTGCCCGGAGCTGGCTGGCGCGCTACGGTCTGGCGGACGACGCCGAGAAGACCGTCGAGCAGCTCAGCGGCGGCGAACGGCGGCGCCTGGCCCTGGCGCGGCTGGGTCTGGCCGGCGCCAACCTGCTGATGCTCGATGAACCGACGAACAATCTCGATCTGCCGGCGCAGGAGGCGCTGCAGGAGTCGCTGGCCGGCTATCCGGAGACGATCCTGCTGGCGACGCACGACCGCTACCTGGCGCGGGCGTTGGCAACGCAGGTGTGGGTCATCTCGCCCAACGAGGGCGCGCTGGAAGTGTTCCGCGGCTCGCTGGACGAATACCTCGCCGCCAAAGAGGCGCGCCGGTCGGTCGTGGAGGCGAAACGCAGGCCCTCCGGGCCGAAGACGTCGTCCGGCAGCGACGGCCGACGGGCGAGAGAGCTGGCGGCGCTGGAAGCGCGTATCGAGAAGATCGAGCAGAACCTCAAGACGCTGGTGAATGATCTGGACCAGGCGCGCGGCGACGTCGACAGCGTGACGGCGCTCGGGATCGAATACGCGCAGCGCGAGCACGAGTTGTCGTTGCTGCTCGAGACGTGGGCGCAGATCGCCGGCGGCGAGAAACCGGCGTGATATAATCCGCCGCTTTGAGGCCGCTGAAGCCATGCCCGTGACAACTCAACGCGCGGCGCGACCGCGCGGAACCATTCCCCGTTGGGCGGTATGGGGCCTGGCGGCGGCCTTCACCGTCGGCGCGCTGCTCTCCGGAGTTCTGGTCTACCGCGCCGTGCGCGACCTGGCGGCGGCCTGGACCGGGACCGGACCCACGCCTTTCGAGTTCAGCGGATCGATTCCAACCGCCGCCCCGGGCCAGACGGCCGTCCCGGTGGCGGCCGAAGCCACCGCCGTTCCTTGGAATGGAAGTGATCGCATCACCGTCCTGGTGATGGGCCTCGACTACCGCGACTGGGAGTCGGGTGCCGGCGCCCCTCGCACCGACTCGATGATGCTGGTCACGCTCGATCCGGTGGCGCGCACCGCCGGGATGCTTTCTATCCCGCGCGACTTGTGGGTCGAGATTCCGGGCTTCGAACACAACCGCATCAACACGGCTTACTTCCTGGGCGAGAGCTACAACCTGCCCGGCGGCGGGCCGGAGTTGGCGATGAAGACCGTCGAGAACGTCCTGGGCGTGCCGGTGGACTACTACGCCGTCATCGAGTTCTCGGCTTTCGAGCGGATGATCGACGAGATCGGCGGGATCGAGATCCTGGTGCCCGAGCGGGTCAAGATCTCGCCCCTCGGGCGGCAGAGCCGCTGGCTGGAGGCCAAGGCCTACCTGCTCGACGGCCCCGAGACGCTCGCCTACGCCCGGGCGCGTAAGACGGAAGGCGGCGACTTCGACCGGGCGCAGCGTCAGCAGCAGGTCGTGCTGTCAGTGCGGGGCCAGATCATGGAACTCAACATGATCCCGACCCTGATCACGCGCGCCCCCGCCCTGTACCAGGAGTTGTCCGAGGGCGTTCGCACCAACCTGTCCTTCGACCAGATGGTGTCGATCCTGCTGCTGGCGTCCCAGATCGACAAGAAATCGATCCAGCGCGGCGTGATTGCGCCGCCGGAGATGGTCATCTTGCAGACGCTGCCGGACGGGGCCCAGGTGTTGAAGCCTGTCCCGGACCGCATCCGACAGCTGCGGGATGAAATCTTCACGCTGACCAGCGCCGTCGGCCCGTCGGTCGAGGCGGAAGATCCGGCTGAAGGGGCGCGGCAGGAAGGCGCCCGCCTGGCAGTCCGCAATGGATCCGGCATCGAGGGGCTGGCGACCCAGACGTCCGACTACCTGACCGATCAGGGCCTGCAGGTGTTCGAGGTCGGCAATGCCGACCGTCTCGACTATGAGATTTCGCGGGTAATCGTCTACCGCGACCGCTTCCCGTACACGGTCAGGTACCTGGCCTCGCTGCTGGGGCTGGAAGAAAGCCAGATCTTGAACCAGAGCACACCCGACGCACCGGTGGATATCGCTGTCGTGCTTGGCCGCGATTGGCAAGTCCCGTAGGGGCGCGACCTTCAGACCCTCACGAAGGGCGGCCGCGTTGGCGCCGCCTGTGATCCCCGGCATGGCAACGAGTCACGCGCTGAATGAGTCTGTGGTTTCGACCTCACCCCCTGCCCCCTCTCCGCGGCCAAGGAGTCGTCAAGAGAGATGTGCGTGGCGGAGAGGGGGTGGAGGAACTCAAGGAGGCGGGGGGCCTTTGGCCCCCCGCCTCCTTGAAAACCTCTCCCCTCCCCCGGCTTGACCCCCACCCGGGGAGGCTCGCACTGCCGGGGGAGGGGTAGGGGTGGGGGGCGCCTGCCCGCGTCCGGCACGCCAGGCTAAGGTGCGATCTGCACCGCCACCAAAGCCGCCGCCAAACCGAGCACGGCGCCACCCACAATGTCAGATAGGTAATGCAGCCCCATCGCCACTCGCGCCAAGGCCACCAGCGGCGCCCAAAGCACGATGATGGGCACCATCCATGATGGTCCCCAGGCGACGACCAGGGCCGCGATCAGGAAGGCCCGCGCGGCATGCCCGGAGGGGAAGGAATGCGGATCGGTCATCCGGTAGATCGATCCCCATTCGCCCTGCGGGCGCCGACGGCGGAAGATGAACTTGATCGCCAGGACGACCGCCGCCAGTCCAGCGATCGCCAGCAGCAGCTGGAGTCCCCACGAGCGCTGGTCGGCATCGCCGCGCCAGATGAGCAGCACCAGCCCGGCGCCCCAGAACCACGAATCGCCGGAGTGGGCCAGGATCGCCGCGGCGGTGCGCAGCCCGCGCTGAGGGGATTGCAGGCGCAGGGCTTCCGTCCGGCGTTTATCGACGGCGAGTAGACGCTGCATCACGCCCCGGCGGCGCGGCGCCGCCCCAGGTCCGCCCGCAGGATCTCCAACTGGTGCGGCTTGTCGATATCCATGCCGAGCTCGGCGTAGGGACACAAATGGAAGCGCGTGCGGATGCCCAGGTTGCGGCTGACGAGCTCCTCGCCGCGCTCGATGGTGAGCTGCCGCAAGAGGAAGAGCAGCAGCACGTTCCACCCGATCAGCGACGCCGTGCGCAGCGGGCTCTTGCGAGCCGCCGCCAGCCGCTCGACCAAGGCGGCGTTCTCGGCCAGGCGGACGTGCGCCAGGTTGATGTCGCCGCCGCAGACCTGCCTCCCGCGCAGTGGAGTGTACGTACGCCGCGATCCGGGGAAGCGGGCCTCCATCACCTGGCGCTCGATCGCCAGATAATCGAAGTCGGCGGCGGCTTCCTTTCCGACGCCGACGCGCCATTCGATCATCTCGGCCGTGACCGCCGGGACGTCACACGAAGTCAGCAGGACATGGGTCGTCTTCGCATCCAGCTTCAAAGCCTGCCGCACCCCCGCCAGCGCGTTGGGCACGGCGCCGCCCTGGTCCGCCAGATAGGCGACCGGTTTGGACGTCGTCAGGCCGCTCTCCGGGCCCACGCCGATGAGGATCACGCCTTCCACGCTGGGTGCGCCGGTCAACGCATCCAGGACCCACTGCGCCATCGGTTTTCCGGCGACGTCGAGCAGCGCTTTGGGGCGGCCCCGCGTCTCCGGGTAGAGCGGGTCGTGCGGATCGGGCACCGAGCCGCACATCAGCAAGGCTTGCATGCAGCGCAGGACCTCCCTGGGAGGCTGCGTAAAAACACGCCTCCGGCCTCACCCCCTACCCCCTCTCCGCGGACTGCGTGGCCAAGATCCGTAGGCACATGGCGGAGAGGGGGTAGGAGGTCTGGGGGGTGGGGGGAGCTTTGCTCCCCCCACCCCCCAGAAATACCCTCCCCTCCCCCTGCACGGAGGTTTGTGACGCGAGCCCATGCGGGCGCAGGGGGAGGGG
>CAZMVJ010000106.1:0-634 GCA_964569445.1 uncultured Anaerolineaceae bacterium
TGCTAAGCCGCCCCTGCAGGTCTCCAGGAAGCTGGCCGGGCGCCCCGATTGCTTGACGGCCCTACGACGGCTGGCTACCATTCCTGGTCCACCTCCTGCGGGACGCCCAGATGCGCATCGGGATGATGGTCGACATGTACAAACCCCATATCAGCGGGGTGACGCACTACGTCAGTCTGAACAAGCGCGCCCTCGAGGCCGTCGGGCACGAGGTGGAGGTATTCACCTTCGGCGGGGAAGGCGTCGTCGACCACGAGGCGGGTGTACACCGCAGCCCGGGGGTGCCGGTCGCCGCATCGGGGTTTTACCTCGGGTTCCGCTACCGGCGCTCGGCGCGCCTGAGGCTGCAGCAGATGGACCTGGTGCATGTCCACCACCCTTTCCTCAGCGGCGGGCTGGCGCTGCGCTACTGCCGCCACCTGGGGATCCCGATCGTCTTCACCAACCATACCCGATACGACCTGTATGCCCAGGTCTATCTGCCGATGATTCCCGATCCTCTCAGCCGGACGTTCTTGCAGGGCTACTTGCCCGGTTTCTGCCGGGCCGTCGACCTGGTGATCGCCCCCTCGGAAGGCATGCGAGGAGTCCTGCGCGACCTCGGAGTCGATAGCCCGGTGGTCGTCGTCCCCAA
>CAZMVJ010000106.1:644-9729 GCA_964569445.1 uncultured Anaerolineaceae bacterium
CGGAGTCGAGCTGGCGGCTTTTCAGGGACCAGCCCCGGCTTCGCGCGAATCGCTCGGGTTGGGACCCGACGATTTGGCGTTGATCTACGTCGGCCGGCTGGGGCTGGAAAAGAACGTGGCTTTCCTGCTCCGGACGTTCGCCGGGGTACGCAGTGCCGCGCCGCGGGCGCATCTGATCCTCGTCGGCGGTGGGCCGGAGGCCGAGAACCTCCGCGGTTTGGCCAGGGACCTCGGACTGGCGGCCGCCGTCCACTTCACCGGCCCCGTTCCCTACTCGGCCGTGCCGGGGCTTCTCGCCGCGTGCGACGCCTTCGTCACGGCCTCGGTGTCCGAGGTCCATCCGCTGTCGGTCATCGAGGCTATGGCCGCTGGGCTTCCGGTGGTCGGGATCGAAGGTCCCGGCGTGGGGGATACGGTCCGCGACGGTGTCACGGGTTTCCTTTCCCCCTACGACTCGGCGGCCTTCTCGGCCAAGCTGACGCGCCTGGTCCTCGACGACGACCTGCGGCGGCGGATGGCGGAAGCCGCCGCCCAGACCGCCGGGGAATATGACATCACTCGCACCTCGGCCCTGGTCGAGGGACATTACAAGACCCTGCTGGCTCATCCCCGCCCGCCGCGGCCAAGCCGCTGGGAGGCCACCTGGCGGCAGATCTTCGACCGGCTGACATGACATCGATCGAAGTTGCCGGCTGGGGGGAATCGGAAGCGGCGCGCTACCTCCGCCGCCTGGGTTGGGAGATCCTGGAAACCAACTGGCATTGCCGCTACGGTGAGATCGACATCATTGCGCGCCAGGGCGAGGCGCTGGTCTTCGTCGAAGTCAAGGCCCGCCGCAGCCGATCGTTCGGTCTGCCGGAAGAGGCGATCACGCCGGCCAAGCAGCGCCGCCTACTCCGCTCGGCCTGGACCTATTTGGATGACCGCGGGTTGCAGGGTAGCCGGTGGCGGGTGGATGTGATCGCCATCGAAGGCCGCCCCGGTTTCCCTCCCAAGCGCCTGGACCACTATCGCGACGCCCTGCCGGACGAATCGGACCACGCGTCGTGACCGGAGGGCTGGTCGTCGCCATCGTGGGGGCCACCGCCACGGGCAAGAGCGCCCTGGCCTTGGAGCTGGCCGAGGCCCTCTCGGGGGAGATCGTCTCGGTCGATTCGCGGCTGCTTTACCGAGGGATGGATATCGGCACCGCCAAGCCGACGACAGCCGAGAGGTCGCGGGTGGCGCATCACCTGATCGACGTCGCCGACCCGGATGAGACCTGGAGCCTCGCTCGCTACCAGGAAGCGGTCTACCAGGTTGTGCCGCGGATCCTGGCCGACGGCCATCTGCCTTTCCTGGTCGGAGGGACCGGCCAGTACATGCGTGCCGTTCTCGAAGGATGGAACCCTCCGGAAGAGGCCTTCGACCCTCGGATCCGAGCGCGCCTGGAAGCGGAGGCGCAAGCCGGGCGCGGAGGAGCGTTGGTCGCCCGGCTCGAGCAAGTCGATCCGTCCTCGGCGGCGCGCATCGACCCCCGCAACCTACGGCGCGTCATCCGGGCGCTGGAGGTCTACGAGGCCAGCGGCGACCCGGCCAGCGCGCGCAGCCGCCGGCAGAGTCCCATATTCGACGCCGTTCAACTCGGGCTGGCGCTTCCCCGTCCCGACCTGTACGACCGGATCGATCGCCGCATCGATTCCATGATCGAGGCCGGGCTGGTCGAAGAAGTGCGGGGATTGCTGGCGCACGGCTACGACCGCCGCCTGCCTTCGATGTCTGCCATCGGCTATGGCGAGATCGCGGCGCACCTTGCCGGCGAGACGGACCTGACCGAGGCGGTGCGTCGGATGCGAAGTGCCACGCGCCGGTTCGTGCGTCACCAGGCGAACTGGTTCCGCCAGACGGATCCGACGATCCGCTGGTTCAAGCCGGCGCCGGGATACGAGACAGATGTGGTCAAGTGGCTGCGCGGTGAGGTTGCGCGAGATTCCGTGTAGCCGCCGGCTTGAGCCGGCGTGCTGCGTAGATCAAGGGCGCGGTTCGAAACGTGGAGGCTTGGGCCCCCGCCTCCCCTTCGGGAAGCTATGTGCAATTCGTGCGGGTAACACCAATAAGAACGTCATTCCCGCGGAAGCGGGAATCCAGGCTTTGAGGCCGGGCCGGACTGGACCCCCGCCTCCCCTCCGGGATGCCCCGTCCGGGGTGCGAAGCGCGACGAAGCGCGATCCGCGGGGGCGACGGCACGGCTATACACAGCCAAAGGGCGGGTCCGAAATGCGCAGGCTGACTGCGAAGCGTCCCGTAGGGAACCCTGCGGCTACGCAATCGCCGATATCAACAGGTAGATCAGCCCGGCCAGCAGCGCCGTCACCGGAATCGTCAGCGCCCAGGCCGTCGTCATCTCCCGCAGAATCCCCCAGCGGACCATGTTGATGCGATCGGCGGCGCCAACGCCCATGATCGATGAGCTCATGACCTGAGTCGTGCTCACCGGTCCGCCGAGCAGGGCTGCCCCGAAGATAACGGCCGCCCCGGCCGTCTGGGATGAGAAGGCGTGCACCGGACGAATGCGGTAGATCTTCCCGCCCAACGTCCGGATCAGCCGCCAGCCGCCGGAGAGTGTCCCCAAGGCGATGGCGGTGGCGCTGAGCGCCACAACCCACGTCGGAACGACGAACGAGTCGAGCATCCCGGCCGCCACCAACCCCATCGTGATCACCCCCATCGTCTTCTGCGCGTCGTTCGAGCCGTGGCTGAGGGCCAGGGCCGTCAGCGTAAAGACCTGAGAGCGGCGGAAAAAGTTGTTCACCGATGGAGCCGCTCCGCGTGTGCCCAGAATGACCAGCCGCATCGTCAGATAGCCGAAGGCCATCCCCAACAAAGGCGAGATCAGCAGGGCGATCAGGACCCGAAGCAGGCCCATCGGATGGACGGCGTCGAATCCCTCGGCGATCACCGCCGCTCCGACAAGACCACCTACCAGCGCGTGAGACGAAGACGAGGGGATGCCGACATACCAGGTAATCAGGTTCCAGGCGATGGAGGCTGCCAACGCGGCGTTGATCACGTTGAGTTGGAGCACTTCAACGTTGAGGAGTCCATCACCGATCGCCGTGGCCACGGCAACACCGAAGAGGAAGGGGGCGACGAATTCGGAAACGGCGGCCAGCAGCAGCGCCAGGCGCGGTCGCATTGCATTGGACGAGATGGGAGTCGCCACGACGTTCGAGCTGTCGTGGAAGCCGTTGAGGAAATCAAAGATCAGCGCCAAGGCGAGGAGGATGTAGATCATGCGGAGGCAGCTCTCAAGGTCATGGCGTCATTGCGAGGCGCCCTGAGCCCTTCGACTTCGCTCAGGGCGAAGGGCGCCGTGGCAATCTCGTCGGAGAGGACATTGCTTCGCCGGAAAACCGCCGGCTCGCAACGACCTACCCGAGTCCGCGAGCTTGTCCAGGGAACTCGCCGCAGAATAGCAGAGACTCGCGCGGGGTGTCAACCAGCGGCGCCGGGGCGCACGCGCCGCGCCAGCCACGCGCCGAGAGTGTGCACCGAGAGGATCGTCGCCACGATGGCGGCGCCGGGGAAGAACGCCAACCAGGCAGCCTCGCGCACATAGGGTCGGGCGGCGTTCAGCATCGTTCCCCATTCGGGGCGGCTGGCGCTTCCGGAGAGGCCCAGGAAACTCAGCGTCGTGATCCCGGCGAAAGCCCAGGCGTAATGGGTCGTGGCCAGCGACAGAAGCCGCGGCAGCGCGTTGGGCAGCATGTGACGGCGGGCGGTGTCCATCCCGTCGGCGCCGAGGGCGCCGGCGGCGGCGATGTAAGGCTCGGAGCGCACCTGCGCCAACGCCTGCCGCGCCAACCGGGCGAATCCCGGCGTCAGACCGAGCCCGACGGCCAGGACCACGGCTTCGATCCCCGGTCCGATCACCGCCACCACGGCCAGTGAGATCAGCAGACCAGGGATCGCCAGCGCTGTATTCGCTCCGCCGATAACGGTGGCGTCGGCGGCGCCCCCCAAACCCTGCGCCAGAAGCGCAGCGGTCGTCCCGAGCAGAACCGCCAGCCCGGCGGCCGAGAGCGAAGCGACAAGACTGACCCGGCCGCCGTACAGGAACCGCGACCCCTCGTCGCGTCCGAGGTTGTCCGTCCCCATCGGCGGGTAGGCGAAGGGCCGTGTCAGAGGTTGCGCCACCGGCTGCACCGGCGACGCCGGCGTCAGCCAGGGCGCCAAGGCGGACGCGGAGATGACGGCCACCAGCCACCCGACGGCGAGAGCTTGCGATCGGCGTAGCGTCACGCGTTGCTCCGCAAGCGCGGGTCGACGCGGGCGGAAATGGTGTCGGCGGCGATGTGGGTGAGGGTGTAGATCGCTGCTGCCAGCAGCACCAATCCTTGAACCACCGGAAAATCGCCGGTCAGGATCGACGTCACCAGCAGCCGTCCCAACCCCGGCCGAGCGAAGACCATTTCGGTGACAACCGTGCCCCCCAGGAGCAGCGATGCCTCCAACGCGAGAAACGAAATCGCCAGAGGAAGAGCCGGCTTGAGCGCGTGCCAGGCCAACCGCGTCCCGTGCCCGAGCCCTCGGGCGCGCGCGGCGAGCAGGAAGGGCGCTTGCAGGTTCTCCTCCAGCCCAGACTGGAGGACTCTCGCCAATGCGCCCGACGAGCCGATCCCCAGGGCGAGCGCGGGAAGCAGGAGACTCCCGCCCCGGGTCCAAGGGAGCAGTCCCGGCGTGAAGCCGGCCAACCAGGTGGCACCCCACAACAAAAGCACACCGGTCACCGCCACCGGCACGGCCGTAGCGAGTCCGGATAAGCCGGCTGACGCACGTCCGAGGAGGCTCCGGCCGGCCCAGCCGGCGGCGAACCCTAGGAGAGTCCCCAGGCTGGCGGCGACGAAAAGCCCGGCGGCCGCGAGCTGCACGGTCGCCCCCGCTTGATCGGCGATCGTCCGCGTGACGAGTCGCTGCGTGAAAAGCGATCGCCCGAGATCGCCGCGGGCCAGACCCTGGAGGTAGCCGACGTATTGAATCATCAGCGGTTGGTCCAGTCCGAGGGATTCGCGCAGAGTCTGGGCCTGTTCCGGTGAGGCCAGTCCCTGAGCCAGCAGATTGTCGGTTGGATCTCCGGCGGCGAGGCGCAAAGCGAAGAACGCGAGCGTGACGGCGGCCCACAGTGTCAGGGCGCCCGCGCCGGCACGGCGGAGGAACGTCGCTTTGCGAGAAGCAGGCTCGCGCACGTCGGACCCCTACCCTAGGTCTCGAGAGACCTAGGGGCAAGTACGCGAACAGCCACCCCCACCCCTACCCTCCCCCTGAAAGGGGGAGGGGGCTGCTCCCTCTCCCCGAAGGGGGAGGTCTCCAGGGACGTAGAGGCAAGTACGCGAACAGCCACCCCCACCCCAACTCACGCCTGAAAGGGGGAGGGGCTGCTCTCTCTCCCCGAAGGGGGGAGGTCTCCAGAGACGTAGAGGCAAGTACGCGAACAGCCACCCCCACCCCAATTCACCCCTGAAAGGGGGAGGGGCTGCTCCCTCTCCCCGAAGGGGGGAGGGTGAGGGTGGGGGGAGAATCCTCACGGCGCGGGGCGCAAATCGAGTAGTAGCGGGAACCACCCCTGGTAGGTGAATCCCAATCCCGTCAGGCGATTGTTGGCGACCACCAGGTCCACATAGTCGCGCAGCGGCAGGATCAGGCTCTGATCCCGGATCATGCGGGCGGCGTCGGCATACAAGGTGCGCCGCTCTTCCAGCGACACGGCCGACGTTGCCGCTCGGGTCAAGGCCTCGTCCAGGAGGGGATCGGCGACGTTCATCCAATTGTAGAGACCGTCGCTGGCGAACATCGGCCGCAATACATCGGGGTCGGCTCCAAAGAAGTTGATCCCGATAAGGTTGTACTCGCCCGCGTCGCGAGCTTCCTTCAACAGGCCGAACCCGGGAGCGACTTCGACTTCGACCTCGGCGCCGATTGCTTCCCAGGCCGCCTCCAACAGCTGAGCCACCTCGGGATGGTAGCCCCAGTTGGGCGAGACAATGGTGAGCGCCAGCGGGACTCCGTCACGAACGCGCCGTCCGTCCGTCCCGAGTATCCATCCTTCCGCTTCGAGGCGCGCCCCGGCCGAATCCGGATCGAAGGCGGGGAAGGGGCTCGCCTCGGAGAACGCCCAGCTCCCGTGAGCCAGCGGGCCTTCCGCCACCGGCGACGTCTCGCCGTACACGGTGGCGACGACGGCCTGCCGATCAACGGCCTCGATCAGGGCTCGGCGAACTTCGGGCGCGTCCGTCGGGGCGCGGGTCGTGTTGAAGAGGAACTGCGTCGGCTGCCCCGGGATCGCCACGTCGTGCAGGGTGAAGGCCGCCGAGTCGCCCAGACGGGCGGCGTCGTGCGGCGGGACTTCTCCCAGGATGTCGACTTCGCCGTTCTCGAGGGCCAGCGCTCGGGTGGCCGTCTCCTCATAGAAACGGAAGACGATCTGGTCGAAGAAGGGCTCCCGATTGCGATAGATCGAGGGCGCCCAGGCGTAATCGGAGTTCTTCACCAGAGTCAGGTGGTCGTTCGGGACGTATTCGACGAATCGATACGGGCCCGTCCCGACCTGGTGAAACTGGTATTCGGCCGGTCCCCACTGCGCCAGCGCTTCCGGAGAGGCGATGCCCAGGTAGACCTGAGAAAGCGAATCGAGCAGCGGCGGAAACGGCTCGGAGAGACGGAGAACGAGCGTGCGCGCGTCAGGGGCTTCGGCGCCCTGATAGGGGCCGAGCATGAAGATCGCTTTCTGCGAGTGATGGTCCGGATCGACGACGTAATCGAGGTTAGCGATGACATCGGCGGCTTCGAAGCTCGTCCCGTCGTGGAAGCGAACGCCCTGCCGCAGGGCGAAGGTGTACGTTCTTCCGTCGGGGGAAACGTCCCAGCTCTGCGCCAGGCCCGGCAGGATCTCGCCGGTGGAGGGATCCTGGACGACGAGGGTGTCGTAGACGGAGGTCAGCGGAATCCCAAGTTCAGCGGATGCGTTGAGGTGCGGGTCGATGCCGGTCGGCGCCAGAGTCAGTCCGTAGCGGACGGTGCTCCGGGCGTCGGAGGCCGGCGTGCACGAGGCGAGTAGCGCCGCCCCGCACGCGGCGAGAGGCAACGCCACGCGCAGGTTCATGAGGTCTGGACCAGCGCCAGACCGCCCAGCAGGGCGGCTTCGTCGCCAAGGGACGATGGAAGGACGTTCAGCCGCTCGCCGAAGGCCGGCGACATCAGCGAATCCAGGAGCGCGCCCTTGACGTCTTCGAGGAAGGGGCCGCCGGCGCGAGCGACTCCGCCTCCGAGGATGATTCGCTCCGGGTTGAAGGTATGGACCAGGCCGGCCAGCGCCATGCCGAGGGCCTGCGCCGCGACCTGAAGGACCGACAGGGCGACCGGATCGCCGGCCCAAGCGGCGGCGGCGATCTCTTCGGCGGTCGCGTCCCCGGCCGCGCCTTCACGTTGAAGTCCACCTCTTTCCCTTACCTGTCGGGCGATGGCTGGCCCGGAAGCCATCGCCTCGAGATGACCGGGTTTTCCGCAGGAGCACAGCGGTCCGAAGGGCTGAATAGGGATGTGGCCAAGCTCTCCAGCAAGACCCTGGGCGCCGCGCACCAGGCGATCGTCGACGATGATCCCCCCTCCGATGCCGGTTCCGAGAGTCAGCATGATCAGATGGTGGGCGCCGCGGCCGGCGCCGAAGCGCCACTCTCCCAGGACGGCGAGATTGGCGTCGTTCTCGACGAAGACCGGGCAACCCCAGTGGTTGTGAAGGATCTGGCCGAGGGGCAGGTTGAGCCAGCCGGGAAGGTTGGGGGCGTGCACGATGACGCCGCGATCGCGGTCGAGCGGACCGGGCGCGCCGATGGCGATGGCGAGGGAGGTTCGCGCTTCGGCCGGGAGTCCGAGCGCCTCGATGGCCTCGTTGATGTGGTCGAGGACGGCCTGGGCGCCGTCGGCGGCGCGGGTCGGACGAGTGGTCGTTTTCGCGGCGGGGGGCTGGCCTTCGGGGTAGGACGCCGCCCGGGTGTGGGGCCGGGGGAGGGGAAGTGCTTTCCCCTCCCCCAGGCCCCTGGACCCCCGTTCCCCCTCCCTCGCAAGCGGCCGTTGAGGTAACTCTATCGAGAGGCACGTACCGGCCGCTTCCGTCAAGAGGGACCCTCAACGGAGTTCTTGAGAAGCGGCGCATATCAGTCTCGGATCAATGACTCCTTACAGCGCCGCTTTCAGGGGAGGGGTGATGGGGGTTTGGGGGTCTGAGGGGAGGGGGCTGTAAGCCCCCTCCCCAAGACCCCCAAAAGGGAGGCGGCGTAAAGGGCGATCGTGATCGTCTGAGACTATCGCCGGCGGGCGCAGTAGAATCATCCCAGATGGCCGACTCGATCAGCCCGGTCCGACAGCAATACCTCGACGTCAAACGGCGCTTCCCGCAGGCGATCGTCTTCTTCCGGCTGGGCGATTTCTACGAGACGTTCGACGACGACGCCACGACGGTCGCCCGCGAGCTGGAGATCGTCCTGACTTCGCGCAACGTCGCCAAAGGCGTGCGCGTGCCGATGGCCGGTATTCCCCACCATGCGGCCGAGAGCTACCTGGCGCGGCTGATCGCCCGCGGCTATCACGTCGCCATCTGTGAACAGGTTGGTGAAACCCCGGCGAGTGGTCTGTTCGCGCGCGAAGTTGTGCGAGTCGTCACCCCGGGCACGGTGCTCGAGCCCGGCCTGCTCCCCGGAGATCAGAATAACTTCCTGGCGGCGGCCTTGCGCCTAGGTCCGGCATGCGGGCTGGCCTTCGTCGACCTGACGACGGGGGAGTTCCATGCAGCGCAGGTCGGAGAGCCGCACTCCGACGGATTCCTGCGTCACGAGTTGGCCCGGATCGGTCCCCGCGAAGTCGTGCTCCCGGAAGGAGCCACGCTGGAGGGGGAATGGGAAGGGCACGTCTCGCCCTTGCCGGCGTGGAAATTCGAGCCCGGCCGGGCCGAATCGGAGTTGTGCGAGCATTTTCACACGAGGACCCTGGAGGGTTTCGGACTGAGCGGCAAACCTCTGGCGATCGCCTGCGCCGGCGCCATCCTGGATTACGT
>CAZMVJ010000107.1:0-3204 GCA_964569445.1 uncultured Anaerolineaceae bacterium
CCATCACGTTGCCCCGGACGATCTCCACCGAGTCGGCCCACGGCCGGCCGCCGAGGCGTTCCGGATCGCGCGCCAAGCAGCGCACGGCCCGGCCGGCGGCGAGCAGACGCGGCACCAGGCGTCCACCGACGTAGCCGGTGGCGCCGGTCACCAGGATACGGCCCTGGGCGGTGCCTGTCATCCGTCGTGCTTCCCCATCCAGAACCGCCGCCAGTCGCCGGAGGAGGCGCGCAGCGCCAGGAACGCGTACAGGCTGGCGGTGAAGAAGCCCAGGATCATCACGAAGAAGACCCAGGCGACGGCACGCCCCAGGGAGGCTTCTCGATAGATGATCCAGCCCGAGAACAGGATGAAACCGACATACACGTCGATCAGGGAGACGATTCCCCACGGTATCGAAAGCAGCAGGGCGCCCTCGGCGGCAAAGTCACCCTGGGTGAAGGCGTAGATCAGGACGGCGCCCATCGCCGCCGCCCCCAATCCGGTCAGAACCATCGCAAGACGCATGGCAATTACTCCTCTTCGAATGAGGCGAAACGGATCGGGCGATTAGCCTGCCCGCCGCGGCGGCAGCGGGACGAAGGCGCTCGTCCGCTCCATGTAGTCTCGGTACCCCGGCTTGGCGTCCTGCAGCGTCTTCTCCAGCATACCAACGCCGGAGACGCGGACCAGCAGGAAGGTCATCAGGAGCGGGCTGAAGATTGTCAGAGCGCCCGCGCCGGTGGCGGCGGCGATCAGGTAGAAGCCCCACCACTGGGCCGCGTCCCCGAAGTAGTTCGGATGGCGGGTGTAGCGCCACACGCCGCGGTCCATCAGCTTGCCGCGGTTGGCCGGTTCGGCTTTGAAGCGAGCCAGCTGCCAGTCGCCGACAGCCTCGAAGAAGAACCCGTAGGCCCAGATCAGGACGCCCAGGCCCTCGAGCAGACCGAGCGAGACCGGCGTCGGGCTGGCTTCGGCCGCTACGAGGGGGGCGCTGATAATCCACAGCAGGATCCCCTGGAGCAGGAAGACCTTGAAGAAACTGCACCACCACCAGCGAGGGCCGCTCTCCTGCCGCCACTTGGCGTAGCGGAAGTCCTCCCGTTTCCCCCAGTTGCGCCACAGGATGTAGAGGGAGAGCCGGAGTCCCCAGACGGTCACGAGCCCCGCCACGAGCAGTTTGCGCGGCAGGTACCCGTCACTCGCCAGGGCGAACGCGATCCAGGTGACGATCACGAATCCTGTGCCCCAGAAGATGTCGACGATGCTCGAGTTGCGCAGCGCCAGGCTGACGAGCCACAGCAGCACCATCAGGCTGAGAACCAAGCCCCCGGCCAAAGCCCAAAGACTCACGAACTCCATTCGCACCTCCTTCTCGTTCGACGCCTGGAGCCGCCCACGCCGCGGCTCACAGGACGAGGACGAGGCCCAGGACGATCTCGGTGGCCAGGCTGATAAGGTTCGACGGGACCGCCGACCGATCGACCACGATCGACACGGCGCGGACGGCGGCGATCGCCAGGTAGCCGAGGCCGAGCATGAGATACGCGGTTGAACCGAGCCAGAGCGGCGCCAGACCGAGGGCGATGAACAGTCCTCCGAACACGGCACGCAACTCGCTGATGCCGCGCCCGCCGATCGGCTCGAGGCCGGTGAAGCCGACGGACTTGCGCGGCGCGACCAGGACGAAGACCCCGGTGGCGGCGGTAGCTAGGGCGGCGAGGATCTTGAGAATTTCGAGAACAGACATGCGAGTCTCCTCTTGATGATGGGCGGGCTTAGAAGCCGCGCCGCTGGCCCGTCCAGGGCGGTGGTGAATCCGTTGCGAACTCTTCGATGCTGGGTCCCGCGAGGCGGGCGAGTCGCCAGGTGCCATACAAGTACGAGAGGATCAAGAGGACGGCCGTCGCCGGCCAGCCGTTCAGCAGGCTGGCGGCGGCCAGCAGGGTGACTTGCTGTTGCTGTAGCAGCGTCCACTGAAGAAGGGCCTGGAGGAGGATGAAGGTTCCCCAGGCGAGCGTCACTTCCGTGTAGGCGGGCCGGACGCGTGGATGCCAGTACCAGCCACGGGGCCAGCGGCGCACCACGTGGCTGGTCCACGCCACGAGCGGCCGGCGCAGGGCGATCGAGACGAAGCAAGCCCCCGCCAGGACGGACTGCGTCACCAGGTCGGGGAGGAAGAACGCCTCCGCCTGCTGGAGCCAGTATGAAGCAAGCAAGGCTGCCGCGGACCCCGCGAGGCCGAGCAGGGCGAAGGCCACCGGCTGACGGCGGAGACCACGCACCAGCACGAATCCGCCAGCCGTGATCAGTGAGGCGATCATCGCCGTCTGCGTGTCGGCCAGGGCGCCGACGGCCAGGAAGGTCACCGGCGGGAGGATGGCGTCCAGGAGTTGACCGCGGCTCAGGACGACGGCGCGAAACTCATCGGCGACCTCACGTGCCTTATTGCTGCCGGAGCCCATCTCTGATCTTCGTTCGCATGTGTATCCTACAGTATCCGTGACGCAGTTGCCGCGGTGTCACCCGCCTTCGACACGAGTGCGCCGGCGCGGCCCACCAGGCGACGGAAACGTTCCATGCTGGCCGTCGACAGCAAGAGCGACATGCTGAAGACGATCAGCACGTTTGTCAGAAGAAAGAACAGGATCTCTTCGATAGGAAGCAGCCCGAGGCGCAGTCCGAGCGTGAGAGAGGGGTGAAAACTCCACGTCCCGGAAGCGACGGCCAGGATATCGGCGGCCGAGTAGTAGGCCGTCGCCACCATGATGGCGGGCAGCACGATGCGCCGCTCGCTCCATAGCAGATCCGCGCCGTACGCCATCTGGATCAAGATCGGGGGGAGTCCCCAGGCGAACAGAAGGGCGAGATAACGGGCGGCGTACCAGTTCGAGGCGAGGACGAAACAAGCCACCAGCCATAGGCCTAAGAGCGGTACGACCGTCCATATCCGGAGCCGTCCGCTCGCCGGAGGCGGTTCGACGGCAGCTCCAGGCTGCAGGGCGAGAGCGACGAGGCCGGCGCCGGTCAGCAGGGTCTGCAGGATGAAGAAGAGATACTCCTCCACAGGAACGTAGCCCAACGTTACGCCGGCGACGAGCGACGGGTCGTAGGACCAGACACCGGTGGCCACCAGGTAGTTGTCCCAGGGGGTGGTGTAGACGATGGCGACGGCGGCCATCAGGGCGATGGTCCAGCCGGCAAGCCGGGCCCGGGCCACATTGC
>CAZMVJ010000107.1:3214-7196 GCA_964569445.1 uncultured Anaerolineaceae bacterium
GCCATCAGGGCGATGGCGGCGATCGGTCGAAGGGCGCCGAAGCGGCTCGGCAGCCCGGCGCCGCGCCCGCGCAGCCTTCCGATCCCGAGAAGGAGCCCGAGCAGAGGCAGGACCAGGAACACCGCCAGGAACGTGAAGTAGGTCACGACTGGTCTCGGCGTTGCACGTGCATCACCACGCCCGGGCGGGGCTCCAGCGTCGCTCCCATGTGCTCATGCACCACATGTCCCGTGCCTGTCATGATCCACGTCTGGAGCAGGCGGGCGAGAACGACCTTGGCCTCGATCAGACCGAAATGGGCCCCGATGCAATTGCGCGGGCCCCCGCCGAACGGCAGGTAGGCATAGGGGGATATGCGCCCCCCTTCGAAGCGGGACGGGTCAAAGCGGTCCGGCTCCGGCCACAGGTCTGGATCGCGATGAGTCAGGTAGATGGAATACAGCAGGCGCTGACCGCGTTTGAGGCTGTAGCCGGCCAGGGAGAACTCCTGGCGCACCTGTCGATTGCCGAGGTGGATCGAAGGGAAGAGGCGCAGCGTTTCCCGCAAGACGCTCTCCAGGCTGTGCAGAGAGGCCAGTCGCTCGGCCGCCGGCGGCTGGCGGTCGAGCCGGGAATCGACTTCAACCTGGAGGCGGGCCATCGTTTCGGGGTGGGCCCCCAGGAGGTAGTGAGCCCAGGCGAGCAAGGCCGTGCTCGTGTCGTGGCCGGCGATGAGCATCGTCAACATCTGGTCGCGGATCAGGTCGTCGGTCAGGGCCGGATCGCGCACCAGGTGGCTAAGCAGATCGTCGCCGATAGGCGAAGATCTCCGCTCCTGGATGATGCGGAAAAGGTAGGCGTCGACCTCCCGTCGCGCCCTGCGATAGCCCAGGCGCGGCAGGCCAGGCCAGAGCACCCAGGCGCCGGGGGAGATGTAGGACAGCAGCCGTAAGATGTGCGGCCACAGCCGATCCAGATCGGGACCGAAGTCGATGCCGAAGAGAGTCTCCACCAGGATCAGCAATGTGATCCGCCGCATCTGCGGCAGCATGTCGACGGTGCCCGAGGCCGGCCAGACGGACGTGACGCGATCGGCGGCCCGCCACATGGATTCGACATGGCGGTCGACGGCGGCTCGGTGCAGGGCCGGACTAATGGCCTGGCGCAACGCGTCGTGCGCCTGCCCATCTTCGACCAGCAGCCCATGCCGGAGCAGACGCGTGACCGGATCGCCCTCGATCCGCCAGGCGAGCTTGTCCCGCGCCGAAACCAGGATGGCTCGATTGGCCTGCGGACCGGAGACGAAGATCGAGTCGAAACCGGGAAGGGGAAGTCGGAAGATCGGGCCCAGTTGGGCCCGTACGGCACGCAAGGCGCCCAGCACCCCCCCGCTGGCCAGGGCGCGCAGCACCCGCCGACCGGTCTGTCCGTCGGGGGCGGGGATCGGGCGCTCTTCCGGCCCCGCTGCGTGTGCCGTGGTCATAGCGCCGGCTGAGGTAGCCGCCGACCCTTCCATTGACTGCGTCGGCCGAGGTGAAGGAAGAACGACCGCACGGCGGCGGCGCTGGCGGCCAGGATGATGCCCGGATAGAGAACCAGGGCGAGGCGGGGCAGGCGCAGTTTGAAGACGGCCACCGACCAGATGCCGAGGCCGGCCAGGATCGCCAGGACGGAGAGCAGGAAACGCCCGGGGTGAGGAAACCCAACGCCGGCCTCGAACAGGGCCACCATGGGTGGCCCGATGAAGATGAGGGGCAGCCAGGACCAGACAAAGAGAAAGGGCAGCGGGCGAAAACCGAAGACGGCGAAGAGGTTCTTCCCCAGGCCGTCCAGTGCGTCGCGCAGCCCGGCGTACATCCGGCAGTCGATCTCCTGCGTGCCGTCCGCCAATCTCCAGCGGGCTCCCAGCGCGTCCGCCCGGCGCGCCAAGGCGATGTCTTCGACGACACTGGCGCGCACGGCGGCATGCCCGCCCATCCGATGATAACTGTCCGCCGGGAAAAGCAGCGCCTGTCCGACGGCGACGGGGAGGAAAGGAAGGCGGAGGCGGTAGGCCAGCGGCAGGGGGAAGAACGCCAGCACGCTCCACGGCAGGATAGGAACGAGAAGACGTTCCCCCCAGGTCTCCGTGCGTTGGCGGGGAAGCACCGACAGAAGGTCGGCACGCTCAGCCAGGAGTGCAGCCACCGCCCGCCGGATCGATTGGGGGCCGTGGATAGTATCGGCATCGGTAAAGAAGAGAATCTCGCCGCCGGCGGCCTGGGACAACTGGTGGCAAGCCCAGGCCTTGCCGGTCCATCCGCCGGGAATCGGGTCCCCGGTCAGCGCGCGCAGCCGCCGTTCCCGACCCGCCACGGATTGCAGGATCTCGGCGGTCTCGTCCGTCGACTCATCGTCGAGGGCCAGGACTTCGAAGGCGGGATAGTCCTGTTCTAGCAGCGAGCGCAGGCAGACCTCCAGGCGAGAGGCTTCGTTGCGGGCCGGGACCAGAACCGACACCGCGGGCCATCGCTCCGGGGTGGGGGCGGCGCCGACGGGCCGCATTGCCCGCGCGTTGACGAGGGCCACGGCCAGCAGGGCCATCAGGAAGACCACCATCCCGCCGAGGAAGACGGTGAAGGAGTCGTTCATATTCTTGCGCGAGGAGGACCGCGCCGCCGCCGAAGACGCGGGGGCTGCCTGAGGTCGTCCAAGTGGCGTTCGACTAGGACCAGCCCCGACCCCAACCAGACCGCCAACAACACCGGCTCGGAGATTCGCCCGATCAGAAATGCCAGCAGGACGAGCTGCGTCGCCACGACCGCCCACCCTTCCGGCGCAATCGCCAGGTACATCACGATGACGGCCACTCCGATGATGATCGATGCCTCTCCTAGGGTGAGACCGGTCCAGACGCCCAGGGTCGTGAGCAGAGCTTTTCCGCCTCGAAAGCGAAGAAACGGCGAATAGGCATGTCCCAGGATCGGGGCCATGGCCACCGGTAGAAGCGCCCAGCCGCCGAGTCCGGCGGCGAATTGCGCCAGACCGACGGGAACGGCCCCTTTCAAGAAATCGAGGGAGAGCCCCAAGATGCCCAGCGGCCAACCGGCGGCCCGCCATAGATTGGCTGCCCCGGGATTCCCGTCACCGGTGCGGCGGATGTCAACACCGGCGAAGGCCTGACCCAAGTACAACGCGAACGGAATCGATCCGGCAACGAATCCGGCCACCGACCAGATCAGGGCCGCGGCGACCGGTGGGGTCAACGCCCGCCAGACCTCGGCGGCGATCGCCGCTCGGCGGTATCCGCCAGCGCTGCGCGATAGGCTGCCATAACTTGTGGCCGTTGCCGCATGTGGTCGACGATCGGGGCAGGGTAGTCGACCCAAGAGCCTTCCGCCAACACTGCGGCCGATCCGCGGCGGGGCTCGTGGATGGAGCCGAGAGGTACTGCCCTGAGTTCCGGCAACCAGCGGCGAACGTAGGCCCCCGTCGGATCGAACTTCTTCCCCTGCAGTGTCGGATTGAAGACCCGAAAGTAGGGGGCGGCGTCGGTACCGACCCCGGCCGTCCATTGCCAGCCACCGTTGTTGGCCGCCGGGTCGCCGTCAATCAGGTGTTGCATGAACCATCTTTCGCCCCAGCGCCAATCGATCAGAAGGTCCTTGGTCAGAAAGGAGGCGACAATCATGCGGGCGCGATTCGGCATCCACCCCGTCTCCCGCAGCTGACGCATGGCGGCATCGACGACCGGGAAGCCGGTGCGCCCTTGCGTCCAGGCGGCGAAATGATCCTCCCGGTTCTGCCAGCGAATCCCGCGCAGGGCGGGGCGAAAAGCCTCTCGCAGGACCGCCGGGTGGTGTGCCAGGACAGCGATGTAGAACTCGCGCCAGATCAGCTCATCGAGCCAGGCCTGGCGACTCTTGGCGTCCTCGGCGCCAGAAGCCTCGAGCGCGTGCGCGGCATGGGCGAAGGCCGCCCGGGCGGAGAGCATCCCGAAGCGGAAGTAGGGCGAGAGGGTCGA
>CAZMVJ010000107.1:7206-7510 GCA_964569445.1 uncultured Anaerolineaceae bacterium
CGTAGCGCCGGGCGGGATCATCCAGAAAGTGTTCCAACCTGCGGAGTGCCTCGCCCTCGCCCGGTGGGAACTCGTCAAGCGCCTCGGCCGAGTCGAGACGAAGGCTCGGGAGGTCGGGCACGGGGGCAAGGGACGTGGGGGCCGGAATCAGGGCGCGCAGGGAAGGCGGAGGAAGCGCCTTCCAGGCGCGGCGGAACGCCCCGAAGATCGTGTACGGAGAGCCGTCCAGCCGGACGACGAGCTCCGGCGGGTGGATCGTGACTCCGTTGACCCACTGCAGTGGCAAGGCAGCCGCGACCTCGTC
>CAZMVJ010000107.1:7520-8892 GCA_964569445.1 uncultured Anaerolineaceae bacterium
GTCCCGGCGACGAGCGAATGGCGTGTGATCGACCTCGGTGACGATGACCTCGGCCTTGACTTCGCTGGAGAGCAGGCTCAACTCGACCTTTGGGTCGCCCCGGCGCAGAATCAGTCGTCCGCCGAGGGCGCGCAGGGACTCGTCGAGTGCCGCCAGCCCGCCGAGAAGGAACCGGTTGCGGCGTGCCGAGGCGGAAGGGCCCTCGAGCAATCGGTCGTCGAGGATGAAGACCGGCACAACCGTCCGGCCACCCTCGCCGGCCGCGGTCAGCGCCGGGTTGTCATGCAGGCGCAGGTCGCGCCGGATCCACCAGATGGCCGTAGTCATGCGCCCTCTCCGCCGAATGCGCGCGACGGAGGCGACTGGGTGAAGACATGCCACAGAATGCCGGGGAGCAGGCGAAGCTTCCTCAGAGTGCTGGTGTGGGCGCGGCGCGTGTGGACGGCGAAGTCGAGAAGCTCGATCTCGTCGAGGATGGCGCGGTAGAGCAATGCCGCCGCGCCGACAGCCGGGCGGGCAGCCGCCGAGAGCAATGCCGTTCCCGGCAGCGCCCAGCGGAAGAGGTCGCGGGCGCGGGCGATTTCGAACCGCATCAGGCGACGGAAACGCTCGTCGCGCACCCCTTCGAGGATGTCCTGCGGCGTCAGGTCGAATCGTTGCAGGTCCTCGACCGGGAGATAGACCCGGCCGCGGGCGGCATCTTCCCCTACATCGCGCAGGATGTTGGTCAGTTGCAGCGCGATCCCCAACTGGACGGCGTAGGGCCGGGCCTCCTCGAAAGTGACCCTGCGCCGTAGCCCGAGGATCGGGATTGACATCAAGCCGACCGTCGAAGCTACCAGGTAGCAGTAGCGCTCCAGGTCGTCCCAAGTGTCGTGGCGGCCCTTCTCAAGGTCGAGGGCGACCCCGTCGATCAGTTCCTGTTCGTAGCGCCGGTCGACGCCGTAGTCGCGGCGGACGGTGGCCCAGGCGGCCAGCGCCGGAGAGGTTTGCTCTGAGGCGGGGCGCGCGATCAGGCGGCGCCACGCCTCGACTTCTGCGTGAGTCGCGCCCGCCTGATCGACCAGATCATCCGTCAGCCGACAGAAGGCGTAGAGGGCGCGGATGGCGCGGCGCCTCTCCGCCGGAAGGAGGGCCGTCGCCAGTGCGAAAGTCTTGGAGTGGGCGCGGATGTACGCGTCAACCGGGACCTCGGCCAGTTGAGGTGGAAGGCCCAGCGGCGGGGCTCCGGCTGTGGGCAGCGCGTGGCGTCGCGCCGGGGCCGACGGCCCGGCACCGATAAGGTCGGCGGTGATCTTTGCCGAGGACAACACGCCCGGTAGACCGGCGCCCGGATGCGTGCCAGCGCCAACCAGGTACAGGTTGTCGAATT
>CAZMVJ010000107.1:8902-9207 GCA_964569445.1 uncultured Anaerolineaceae bacterium
ACCAGGCGGACTGGCTGAAGATCGGCTCGATGGAGAAGGCCGAGCCCTGGTAGCTGCGCAATTCGCCGGCGAAGTGCCTCGGATCAAGGAAGTGTTCGGCGACGATGCTGGAGCGCAGATCGGGGAGGAAGTGCTCCTCCAGGTGTTCCAGCAGACGGGCTTTGTAGCGCGGGGCTACCTCGGCCCAATCGACATCGGCCTGCAGGTTCGGGACGGGCGAGAGGACGTAGAAAGCCTCGTGACCTTCCGGCGCCAGCGACGGATCGGTGCGGGTCGGCATGTGCAGGTAGAGCGAGAAATCCTCG
>CAZMVJ010000107.1:9219-9693 GCA_964569445.1 uncultured Anaerolineaceae bacterium
ACCTTGCGGTCGAAGACATCCTCGAGCAAGCCGCGGTAGCGTTCGCCGAGCAGGATGTTGTGATGCATGAGCGGCGCGTCCGGGTAGCGGCGGTTGGTCCCGAAATAGAGGACGAACAGCGACATGCTGTGACGCATGCGTTCGATGCGTCGATCGGTGAATTTGCGGCGGTGTTCGGCCGGGATCAGGCGGCGGTAGGTGTTGGCCATGTCTCCGTTGGAGACGACGGCCCCGCCGTGAACGGTCGAGCCGTCGGCCAGGCGCAGGCCGCGTACGCTGCGGCCACCGACGAGAATCTCGTCCACCGCCGCGTTGAGGTGGATGCCGACGCCGAGTTCGACCGCCAGGCGGCCCAGAGCCTCGACCAGGGCGCCGGTGCCACCCAGGGCGTAGTGGACGCCCCATTGTCGCTCCAGGTAGTGGATCAGCGCGTAGATGGAAGTCGTCTGGAAGGGATTGCCGCCGACGAGCAGC
>CAZMVJ010000108.1:0-7104 GCA_964569445.1 uncultured Anaerolineaceae bacterium
GCGTCGGGAAGGTCTTGTCGAACTGCGCCATGTGGCCGCCGATCGACGGCTCGCGTTCGACCAGGTAGACCTGGTAGCCGGCGTCGGCCAACTCGAGCGCCGACTGGATGCCGGCGATGCCGCCGCCGACGACGAGCGTGTTGGGGTTGACCGGCACCTCGGTCGGTTCGAGTTCTTCGTGCAGCTGGACGCGCCGCACCCCGGCCGAGATCAGCGCCTTGGCCTTCTCGTCGGCGAGGCCTTTGTCGGAGGTGACCCACGAGACCTGCTCGCGCAGGCTGACCATGTGGCACAGGTACGGGTTCAGGCCGGCGTTGGCGCAGGCTTTGCGGAAGGTCTTCTCATGCAGGTGCGGCGAGCAGGCGCCGATGACGACGCGCGTGAGCCCCTGCTCCTTGATGTCCTGTTCGATCAGCTCCTGTCCGAGCGAGGAGCACATGAACTTGTAGTCGCGGGCGACGGCGACGCCGTCCAGGTTGTCCTTCGCCCAATGGGCGAGGCCCTCGACGTCGATCGTGCCGGCGATGTTGCTGCCGCAGTGGCAGACGTAGACGCCAACGCGCTCCGCCATCTCAGGCCTCCTCTCGCTGGCGCGGCATCGGCAGCGCCTTGTCGTCGCGCTTACGGCGCGGGGCGGCCGACGGGACCGCCGGCGTCCTCGTGCCGATCTTGCCCAGCGCCGCGGCGGCCGAGACGACCTCGCGGCCGATGCCCAGGTCGGCGGGGGCCATGCCCATCGCCAGCCCGATCATCTGGGTGAAGTACAGCACCGGCAGATGGAAGTTCGTCCCGAAGTGCCGGTTGACCTGCGATTGGTAGGCGTCCAGGTTGAGCTGGCACATCGGGCAGGCGGTGACGATGATGTCGGCTTCGTATTCACTGGCGTTGTGCAGCAGGCGCCGGATCAGCTCGTAGGCCGTGTCGGCGCTGATCTGGGTCATGTGGCCGCCGCAGCAGTGGGTCTTGAGCGGGAAGTCGACGACCTCCGCCCCCAGCGTGCGCAGCAGGCGATCGAGGTGGGTCGGGTACTCGGTGTTGACCTCGGCGCCGTTCCATTGCGGCCGCACGATCAGGCAGCCGTAGTAAGGAGCCACCCGCAGGCCGTCCAATGGGCGGACGACGCGCGCCTGGAGCGTCTCGTAGCCGACGTCTTCGACGACGACGTCCAGCAGATGCCGGACATGCATCGAGCCGGGCTCGTAGTGCAGATCGCCGGCTGCCAGCGCGGCATTGGTCTTCTCGCGCACGGCCGGGTACTTGGCCATGTAATGGTCGACCTTGCGCAGGTTGAGGAAACAGGCGCTGCACGGCGCGACCACGTCCGACGAAATGCCTTGCTTGGCGGCCAGCGCCAAATTGCGGCCGACCAGGGCATAGGCGGCGTTCTTGTTGATCGAGATGTACTCGGTGGCGCCGCAGCAGTTCCAGTCGTCGATCTCCTCCAACGACAGGCCGAGCGGCCCGGCGATGGCCCGGGTCGAAACATCATAGGGCGCGGCGGAGTGAGTGAGTGAGCAGCCGGGGTAGTAGGCGTAGCGCATCACATCGCCTCCTGGGACTTGGCTTTGTCCAGAATGGCCCGCAACTGGCTCATGCCCTTGATGCGATCCGGTCTCAGCGACATGCGGTCCTTGCTGAACATGTCCAGCGCCATCGGGCCCACGCCTACCTTGCGCAGCGGGTGGTGCGTCAAGTGGTAGCGCGTGGCTAGGCCGAACTCGAAGCTGCGACCGTAGGAGTCGACCATCCCGATGAAGCTCTTCGACCAGTCGGGGGCGTCGCGGTCGTCATACAACTTCTCTCGCACCGCCATCCGCTTGAGCGAGTACATCAAGTCGGTGATGGGGATGTCCTTGGGGCAGCGAGCCATGCAGTAATAGCAGGCGACGCAGTACCAGGGGGCGTTGCTCTGCAGGACTTCCTCCCGCAGCCCGGCGCTGATCATGGCGAAAAGCTGCCGGGGCGTATGGTCCATGTCCGGCCCGGAAGGGCACGACCCCCCGCACGTGCCGCACTGCAGGCAGGTGATCAGCGTCTCGGCGCCGGGTGTGGTGGCGATGACTTCCGCCATGAAGCTGTCGTCGGAGCTGGGTCCATGCATGCGCGCACCTCGCTCGGGGTCGGCTCACGAAGTCCCGCGAGCCAAGGGCGACCAGCGGTTGGGCCCCTTGGTAGGACAGGCGGGACACCGGCCAGGGGGGCCGGTCTACGCAGAGCTTCTCCCCCTTCAATATGTGAAATGTGTCACGATCGGGAAAGTGACGGACATCCGGCCTTGTGACCGCAGAGTGTCTGCGGGCCGGCTCCGGAGTGGGTGCTTTACAACTTCATTGCCCTGCCTGGGATTGCGCTTCGCATCCCCTTGGGGGACCGCGCTTAGCGTCCTGTAGAGGACTTCTGTCCAGGCCCGGCACCCCACGTAGCGTTGGGCGGCGAACACGATTTCGCCCGTTTCCACGCCTGCAGTGGTAGGGGCGAAGCGTCCCTCGCTGCGCTCGGGACCATGTGCTTCGCCCCTACGATGCTGCGGATGGGAGGCGGCGTTGGGCGGCGGGCTGGGACACCGGGAGGCGCCCACGGTGAAAGACCGGGCCTCCGGCCCGAAAGGGAGTCGCAGGAGAATCGACTCGGGGATTCCTCGGCCGCCCTCCGGCGGCCTCGGAATGACATGGGAGGCGGGGCTACGGAGTGGAAGGAAACACGACCCGGAACGTCGATCCGTGCCCGACTTCGGACTCGACCTCGAGACGGGCTCCCCACCGATCGAGATGCTGGCGGACGATGGCCAGCCCCAGGCCCGTTCCGCCGATGCCGCTGCTCTTGGCGTTCGAAGCGCGGAAGAACTCCTCCCCCAGCCGGGCAATCTCGTCGCTTCCGATGCCGATGCCGCTGTCCTGCACCGCGACGGCGACACCCTGCTTGTCCCGACTCAGCCGGACCGCCACGCGGCCCCCCGACGGCGTGTACTTCACCGCGTTGCCGACCAGGTTGCCGAAGACCATCCCGAGCCCGTCTTCGGTCGCCTTCACCGACAGCGGATCGGTGGCGAGCTCCGCGGTCAGTTCGACGCCGCCGGCCTCGGCTTGGACGCGGAAGCGCTCGACGATCTTGGTCAGCGCCGCCTGGAGCACAATCGGCGCCAGCGCCCTTTCCGGCCCGACGGTCTTGCTCTCGGCCAGCGCCAGCAGATCGTTGACCAGATCGAGCAGCTCCTGGTGGCGCACCTCGATCCGGGCGAGAATCTCCCCTTGCTTCTCGTTCACGTCCCCGGCCAGGCCGCGCAGCATCGCCCGCAGCAGACTCTGCGCCGCCACCACCGGCGCCCGGAGCTCGTGCGCCACGGTCAGCATGAAGGCCGACTTGAATCGGTCGAGGCGCTCCATGTCGTCTTGGGCGCGTGCCAGTTCGGCGGCGTGCGCCTCGACCTCACGCAGCCGGTGCGACTCCTGCGACAGGCGGCGTTTCTCCAAGCCGCGTTCGACGGTCAACAGCAACACATCCCCACTGAACGGCTTGGAGATGAAGTCGTAGGCGCCTTCCTTGAGCGCCTCCACCGCCAGCTCGACCGTGGCGTAGCCGGTGATGATCGCCGCCACCGTCTCGGGGTCGCGCTGCCGGATGGTCTCCAACAGATCGATGCCCTTGCCGTCCGGCATCATCACGTCCAGCAGGACCAAGTCGAACTCGCCGGATTCGATGGCGGCCCGCCCGGCGGTGATCGTCCCGGCCGTCTCGACGCGATAGCCCTCCGGCTCCAGCACCCGGCGGCAGCCGTCGCGGATGCCCTGTTCGTCGTCGATGACCAGCAAGCGGCCTTTGGGAGGAGCCTGCCCTCCCGGCAGGACACCGGGACGGTGTACCCGTTTCGGTGCGCCGGGGCGGCGTGAGCCTGGCGAAGGGGTCATCCGTCACTCACCCGATGGACCCGGCGGAGATATTCAACGCGTCGGGCTCGCGCGGCAGGCGCTGCGGCAGCGCGACGGTGAAGCTCGTCCCCTGCCCCACCCGGCTGTGTACGGCGATCTGGCCGCGGTGCATCTTGATGATCCCGTAGGCGATCGACAGGCCCAGCCCGGTGCCCCGCCCCGGGCCCTTGGTGGTGAAAAAGGGGGTGAAGAGCCTTCCCAGATTCTCGTCGGGGATGCCGCAGCCGCTGTCGGCGACCTCCACCTCCACCGACGACCCGGCGCGGCGGGTGGCCAGCCGGATCGCCCCCGGTCCGTCGATGGCCTCGGCGGCGTTGTTGAGTAGATTGACGAAGACCTGGAGCAGTTGCGCCGGGTCGGCTTCGATCGGCGGAAGATCCGGTTGGTAGCTGCGCTCGATTTCCACCTGGGCGAAAGCGGCGTGGGGGCTGACGGCCTCGATCGCCTGATCGAGCAGGGCGTGCAGGTCGGTCGGCTGTGTCAGAATCTCCTGCTGGCGGGCGAAATTGAGCAGATCCCCGACGATCGTTTTGCAGCGGTCGGTCTCGCGCAGAATGACGGAAAGGTCTTCGCGCCGCGGGTCATCGGCCGGGAGTTCTTTGCGAAGCGCGCCGGCATACAGATGGATCGTCCCCAACGGGTTGTTGATCTCGTGGGCGACGCCCGCCGCCAGTTGCCCCATGGACGCCAGTTTTTGCTTGTGGAGCAGCTCGGCCTGCGTCCGCTGCAGGGTCTCGACCATCTGGTTGAAGGAGGCGGCCAAACGCGCCAGTTCACCGTCGCCCGGGACGACGACGCGGACGCTCATGTCCCCCTGCGCCAATTGTTCGGTGGCTTCGCTCAGGCGGGTGATCGGACCGGCGATCCAGCGGGCGATCGGCACCGCCAGAATGGCCGCCACCAGAATCGTCAGCACGGCGATGACCGCCACCCGGTTGTTGAAGGCGTCCACCAAAGCCCGAAAGGTCGACTCGCGAGCACCGACGTACAGGCTCCCGACGACGGCGCCCAGGTGATCGAGCAGCGGGGCATAGCGGGTGATATAGGTATCGTTGACGACGAAGGCCTGGCCGACGTAGTCGCGCCCCTGTTCCAGCACGACGTCGTAGACCTCCTGCGAGATACGTGTTCCCACCGCACGCGTGCCCTGGCCGGTCATGACATTGGTCGACACGCGCAGATCGCCCAGGAAGATGGTGACGGTGTCGATGCCGGCCACTTCTTTGATCCGGTCGACCAGGGTGAAGTCATTGTTGAACAGATAGGCGCTCAGCACCGCCCCGGTGTTCCGCCCGGCGTCACCTTGCAGGGGTGACACACCGATCAACGCCAGGCCGGCCGTCCCCTCACGCGGATCGAACGGCTGCGGCGCGGCCCGGGCGGTCTCCAGCAGCGGCACACGGGCCTGGTCTGCCAGACCGACCGTCTGCAGGTATTCGGCCGAGACGACCTCGGTGCCCTTCTGTTCCTGGCCGCGGTCGAGGGCCGCCGCCACGATCGGCAGATCGCCCCAGGCGCCCCCCATCTGAAGCGGGGAAAGCTCCCCGTCCGGCGAGAGGACGCGGCCGACGACCAGGTCGCCCTGCTCATCGAGCAGGGCGATCAGATGTGTCCCGCCCAGCGCCAGGACGGTGATCTTGTTTTCGATCTGACTGTCGATCAAGTCCAGCGCGGCCGGGTCGCCCTGGGCGGCGGGGACGGCGTTGTCGATCACCCACGGATCGAGCACCAGCCGGTGGCTGATGGCCGCCACTTCGTCAAGCTTGAGCTGGTAGAAGGCCTGGGCCAGCTCCATGTCCCGGTCGACGCGCTCGCTCTCGGCCGATGACAGGTAATCTTCGATGACGCGGGAGGTGGCCGAGGCGCCGATGACCACCGTCAGCGCCGCCACCAGGGAGAATGAGAGGATCAGGACCGTCTGCAGGCGGCCGCCGACCAGGCGTGCGAAGAGACTACGAAGGCTCGACATTACGCCCTCTCCCCCTTTCAGGGGGAGGGCTGGGGTGGGGGTGGATCCTCTCCCCGCGCGACCCCCACCCTTCCCTCCCCCTTGCAGGGGGAGGGACTCCTACACTTTCTCCCCGCTGAGAACCCATTCGACCTTCTTGATCAGGTCGTCCGGGTCGATCGGTTTGTCCACAAACAGCTCGACCGGCAGGTAGTCGATGTCGGGCTCGAAGCGCAGCGGAGTCGTGCTGTGGATCGCCGTGAGCATCAAGATCGGGATGTGACGGAAATCCGCCAGCTCCGACGTCGGGTCGGGGTTGCGCAGGCGCAGCGCCAGCTGGAACCCCTCGGTCGAGGTGTCCATCATGACGTCCAGGATGATCAGGTCGGGCTTCTCCGACCGGATCTTCTCCAGGCCGTCCTTTCCACTGCGCGCCTCGACCACCTTGTATCCGGCCTTCTCCAGCGCCATGCGGGCGGAGAGCTGAACGTCCGGATCGTCGTCGATCACGAGAATCTTGGTCATGGTCTCCTTCCTTTCTTCAGTTATGTCGCCTTGCCGCGGCAGGACAAGCAACGGACTTCCTCGTCTGTCCGGAGCACTGTCCTTCCCGGCGAGGCAGCAGCGGTAGACACAGCTCCTGCCGAATGGCGTCGGCTACCGGCGTGATGGCCTGGCCCACCTCCCGGCTGAGGCCGGGCCCCCAGCCAACCGCAGCCGGCTGAACGGCGTAGATCGATATCGGCGCCGTGCGCCGCAGGCCGAGCGCCGCCAACAACTCCAGCGATTCCCGCAGCCCCATCCCATGCGTGAGCCTCCCCTTCGACGCCGCCAGCCGCTCGGGCGTCAGGCGCGTCCAACTCCCCGGCGTCCGCCCCAGGTCGGCGGCGTCAACGACAACGATCCGGGCGAACTCATCCGACGCCAGCCATTCCACCAGATCGTGCCCGTCAGATTCGACCAGCGTCAGGCCGCCGACGGCGGCCGGCTGCAGCGCGGCGATCACCGCCGGGCCGAGGCCGTCGTCGCCGCGCAACGGGTTGCCCAGGCCGATGACGAGGGCGCGCCATCCCGAACCGGCTTCCCCCCCATCGATTGTCGGCTTGATCGATCGGCTTTCGCTTCTCCCACCGCCGACCTCACCCCCCTTGCCCCCTCGCGTAGCAGCCCTGTGGGCCTCTCCGCGGAATTGTAGGTTAGCGCCGGGTGCCCCTTGGCGGAGAGGGGGGA
>CAZMVJ010000108.1:7114-9481 GCA_964569445.1 uncultured Anaerolineaceae bacterium
ATGCCCTGTCGAATCCGCTCGGTCACTTTCCCACCTCACCCCCCTTGCCCCCCTCTCCACCCGTGCATCGGCCTTCCCTCCGCGGGAACCACGGGTGGAGAGGGGGGAGGGACCTCAAGGGGATGGGGGGGCAAGGCCCCCCCATCCCCTTGAATACCTCTTCCCCTCCCCCTGCGGGAATCCGAGATACGCAGGGGCTTCCGCATGCAGGGGGAGGGGTAGGGGTGGGGGGAAGAACGTGAGTGCGCATGGCAGACTAGGGGCTAGGAATCCCGAAACTCCACATCGAGCATGTGCGTGGCGCACGAGATGCATGGGTCGTACGCCCGCACGAGCATTTCCAGCCGCTGGGTGACGGCCGCCTGCCCGAGCGGCAGAATCTGCGGCACCACGGCGCGCAGGTCGGCCTCGATGTTGGCCAGATTCTGATTGGTCGGGATGATGCAGTTGGCGCGGCGAACGACGCCGTCTTCGATCAGGTAGTGATGGTAGAGCACGCCGCGCGGCGCCTCGACCGCCCCGACGCCCTCGCCCGACGTCCGCGTCGGCCGGCCGAGCGGCTCCGGCTGCAGGCCCTGATCGAGCAGCATCTGGATGACCTCGATCGACTCTTCGACACAGTGGACGATTTCGACCACCTGGGCGGCGGTGATGATATACGGGTTGGTGCAGTCGGGTTTCAGACCGAGCGCGTCGGCGGCGGCCTGAGCCCGCGGATGCAATCGGTCGTGATTGACGCGGAAGCGCGCCAGCGCCCCGACCATGTACGACGGCCGGTCGTGCCGGGCATGCTTGGCAGTGGAGTGCGGCACGAGATGTTCGCGCACGACCTCCGGGTAGCGCTCGAGCGGCCAGCGGCCGCCGTCGCTGCTGACGATGTCGCCGTCGGTGAAGCCGTAACCCTCGGACGGGCGCAGCGCCAGGTACTCGGTCTCGCGGGCGAAGGCAGGGAAGGGCAGGCTGCGGTAGAGATCGAGCGTCGCCTCGACGTCGGCGCGGGCTTCGACCAGACGGCGGCGGAGGTCCGCCAGTTCGGCGGCGGCCGGGATGTGGCGCATGCCGCCGACGGCCAGCGCCACCGGATGGGTGTGGCGTCCGGCCAGCACGGTGCACAAGTCTCCCGCCAGGCGCTTCATGCGGAGCGCTCGAACGACGACCTCCGGCTTCTTCCCGGCCAGCGCGATGGCGCTGGCTTCGTTGAAGAAATCCGGCGCCACGAGCAGGTAGGCGTGAAGGACATGGCTGTCGAGCATTTCGCCGTGGAACGCCAGGCGGCGCAGCATCTGGGCCTGGGGACTGATCTCCACCCCGAGGGCCTTCTCGGTGGCGCGCAGGGAGGCCGTGCTGTGGGACACCGAGCAGATGCCGCAGATGCGCGAGGCCAGATGCGATGCCTGGGTGTAGGGCATCCCAACAAGCATCGCCTCGAAGAAACGCGGGGCCTCCACGATCGTCAGTTCGCAACGCTCCAACACCCCCTGCTTCACGTCCACGACGATGTTGCCGTGGCCCTCGACCCGCGTCAGGTAGTGGAGGTCAATCTTCAGATCGGAGAGCGTCTGGGATGCCGTCACGTCAGGCCTCCTGCTGCGCCAGCTCGCGGCTCAGGAACAGCCGCAGGGCGGCCTCGACCGGCTCGGTCGGGAGATCACGCGCGGCCAGATCGGCTCGCAGGCCGGCCAGATTGGCGTCGGGCGTCAGACCGCGGCAGCCTTCGCAGGCCGTCTGGTAGGTCGGGCAGATGGCGCCGCAGCCGGCCCGTGTCACCGACCCCAGGCAGACCTCGCCGTGGAGGACCAGGCACTCGTTCTCGCGCAGCTTGCACTCGACGCACACCGGGTATTCCGGGGGATGCGGCAGCCGGCCTTGCAACAGGCCGCGCACGCTGCGGATGAACTCCTCCCGGTCGATCGGGCAGCCGGGGATCACCCCGTCCACCGCGATGACGGCGCCGATCGGGCGCGCTTCCCCGGTCTCGTAGGTTGAGCCGGCGTCGCCATAGACCGTTTTCCTCACGGCGTCGAGATCCCAGCCGTGGCGGACGGCGTTGACGCCTCCGAGGTGGGCGCAGGCACCCAGCGCGACGACGATCGCCGCTTGCTTGCGGATGTCTTGCAGCCGCGGTTCGTCGGAAGGCCGGGTGACGCTGCCTTCGACGAAGGCGATCAGGTAGTCGTCCTCCCGCTCGCTCATCGCTTCGCGGAACTGGACGATGTCGACGGCCTGGAGCAGATCGAGATGAGTCTGCAGACAATCGACGACGGTCAGCTGACAACCCTCGCAGCTGGCGAAGTCAAAGAAGGCCACCCGCGGTTTCGCACCGTTTCCGTCGGCCACCCCAGCGCCTCCTTTCTTGGGATGAGGAGT
>CAZMVJ010000109.1:0-9442 GCA_964569445.1 uncultured Anaerolineaceae bacterium
AGGCGGGCAAAGATGTCGCCGCTGTGCGCGCCGTCGGGCCAGCCGTCGAGCAGAGAGGCCATCGCCTTGGACGAGAGCCACCCGGCCGAGCGCAGCCGCGGCACCTCCCGCTCGGTCCAGTTGTACTCGTATCGGTCGAGGGATTCCAGTCGAGCCAGGCAGGCTTGCGCCGCCTGGCGCTGGGCGGGGATGTATTCGAAGGTCACGACCGGGATCGCCTGCGTCAGCCCCGTCAGCGCCGCCAGCTCACTCCCTTCGACATCGAGCTTGCAGAACGATGGCCGGCCGAAACGCGCCGTCAGGGAATCCAGCGTCGTCACGCGGACCGACGTCCGCCCATCCCAGGTGACACCGGCGAAACGCGGCGCGTGCCGCACGCCTTCCACCCAAGAGGCGGAGAGGCTGCTGACCGTCGGTGTACGTTCCGAGACCAGCAGCGTCGCTTCGCCTTCCGCCTCGCCCACCCCCGCCGCGACGACGGTTACGGCGTTATCGTTCCGGTACATCCATTGCAGGAAACCGAGGCACGCCGGCTGAGGCTCGATCGCGACCACGCGCGCCCCCAACCGCCGCAGAGCCCGCGTCCGATCGCCGACGTGAGCGCCGACATCGAAGCACAAGTCACCCGGCTCGACGAAGGGCCGATACAGGTCGGCCAGGCGGCGGAGCTTAAACGGCACGCCGTAGTAGATCAGCAGCGACCGCAGCAAACCGCGGCGCGTCCGCCAGCTCGGCGCCCACTGCCGTGAGGAGGTCCTGTCGCCCGGCGCCTCGGCCGCCGGCGCCGCCTCCGTCACCGCGTGCCGGCTCCGGCCCGCACCGATTGGCGCACGTCGGCGCAGCGCTCGCATCCAGATCGGTCGCAGAGCAAGGCGCGCGGGTCTTCGCGGATCCATCCGGCGGCGATATGAATCAGGTCGCGCAGCGGGATGGCCAGGATCTCCTGGCCGGCCAGCGGCGCCTGCCGGACGACGCCCTCCAGCCGCGAGGTGATGGCGTTGAACCCGTCCGAGCACCCCGGAACTTGAGGACAGGTGACGACCCCCTGTTCGGTCAGCGCCCAGCGCACGAACTGTTTGCGACCGGCGAGGCGTTCGGCGTGGTGCAGTCCGACGTTGCGGCGGTGGTCGGTGCCGATCAGAAGGATGTCGGCGTCGGCTTCCGCCATCCAGCGCACCGTGCCGAGCGGTTCCTCGAGCGACTGCGCCGCCAACGCCTGGCCGGCGCGGATCCCACAGAAAGACAATACCGGGTGGGACGAGCGCTCCGACTGCGGATGTTGCCGCATCGCTTCCGCCAGGTCGGCCAGCAGGGGATCGGTGGCCAGATCGGCGTGGAAGAACTCCGCTTCCGAATTGGCGGAATCGTCGCCGTAGCGCAGGCCGTTGTAGGGCGGGCCGAAAGGCGGCGTGACGAGGGTGCCGGAGGTGAAGCTCGGAACGACGATGATCTCGCACGTCGCCGTCAGGGCCCCCAACAGCGCCTGCGGTCCGCCGACATCCGGCGCGAACGGGGGCAGCGAGGCATGCACCAGGAGACGGCCGTGCGGGCCGAGCCCGAGATCACGAAAAGCCGAGACCCACTCGCGGTAGGAAGGCATGGCTAGATTGCCGCCTGCCGAGATGGCCTTTCGAGAGTCTCGATGGGTTTCTGCCTCACCCCCCTGGCCCCCTCGCGACACCTGCACCTGCGGCGCACCGCAGGTGCGGTGCAGGTGAGCAGCCCTGTGGGCCTCTCCGCGTGAGTCTGTCTTGCAGCGAGGGCGGACTCTGCGGAGAGGGGGGACGGGTTCTTTTCAAGGGAGTGGGGGCGGCTTCGCCGCCCCCACTCCCTTGAGGTTTCCTCCCCCTTCCCCCGCAAACCATCCTGTCGAGAAAAGGCGACGTCCATGCGGGGGGAGGGGGAAAGGGGAAGAGGGGAGAAACCAGGAGTCCTCACTCTCCGGTCCATTCGGGCTTGCGTTTGGCGACGAAAGCCTGCATGCCTTCCTTCTGATCTTTCGAGCTGAACAAGAAGTAGAACGCTCGCCGCTCGTCGGCAACCCCGTCCGCCAGGAACGACTCAAAGGCGTGGTTGACCGCTTCCTTGCCGAGGCGGACCGCCAACGGAGCGCGGGCGGCGATCTCATTCGCCAGCCGCAGCGCTTCTTCCAGATAGGCCTCGACCGGAACGACGCGGCTGACCAGCCCCAGCATCAGGGCCTCCTGCGCCGTCAGGGTGCGGTTGTTGAGGACGACCTCCATGGCGACGGCTTTGCCCACGGCGCGCGTCAGGCGCTGCGTCCCGCCGGCGCCGGGAATCACCCCCAGGTTGATCTCCGGCTGGCCGAACTTGGCGGTCTCCGAGGCGACGATCATGTCGCAGGCCATCGCCAGTTCGTTGCCGCCCCCCAGGCACCACCCCGAGACGGCGGCGATGATCGGTTTGTGGATCCGGCGCAGGCGATCCCAGCGCCCGATCCGATCCGAAAGCAGCATCTCGACCGCGGTGGCTTCGGCCATCTCCTTGATATCGGCCCCGGCGGCAAAGGCTCGATCGTCGCCGGTGATGACCATGGCGCCGATCGCCGCATCGGCGTCGTAGGCCTCCAGGGCCTGGGCCACCTGCTCCATCACGGCCCCGTTGAGCGCGTTCATCGCCTCCGGACGGTTGAGACGGATCAGGCCGGCTTGCCCGTGGACCTCGGTCCGAATGATCGTGTCACTCATCAGGACTCTCCCACCTTCCGGAAGTCTCCCACCTTCCCGGAAGCTTGGAGCTTCCGGGATGGTCTCACTCCCCCAGCAATTGCCGCCAATGTTCGTCGGCATGCGCTACGGCGCGCTCGACCCACCACTGCAGCGTCCGCTCTCCCCAGTAGGACTGCAAGCCGGTGCGGCTCCAGGCTTCGGGTGGCGCACCGGCCACTTCGGCGGCGTAGTCTTGGCGGACGGAGTGCCAGCGCTCGAGGATGACCTGTATCGGCTCGGCCGAGTCGTAATGGTCCGCCATCCAGCCGTCCCCGTCGTAGTCCTCGAGCGTCGGGCGATCCTCGCGCAGGATCCGCCGAAGGCGCGGGCCGTACGCCTTCTGGTCGACCGAGCTGGTGTGGAAGAGGACTTGATGGGCCGACCATTCGCCGGGCTTGATCGGCGTTCGCTCCGCTCGATCGTCGAGCCTGGCCAGGTGCTCAGCGAATTCCTCCGGCTGTTGAAGGTAGCGGGCCAGCAGACGCCGGCGGTAGTCGTTGAGCAGGTCGTCGGGCATCGGATTCCCCGCGCCAGGCTCAGCGCGTCGGATGGCGCAGTTGGAGGATGTGCTGCGTGTGGTCGCGCTCGTGCCACAGGGTCCGCCGCAATAGCTTGCGCGCCGACCACACCTCCCCGGCCAAAGCCACAACCCCGGTCTGGCCGCTGAGGGCGGTCAGCATCGCCAGGAGTCGCTGGCGGACCTGATGGATGGCGTCCAGCGGTTCCGGGCTGAGCTCGTTCCGCGAAAAGGCCAGACCGAGCCGGTCGAGGTACCACAGTTCGGAGCGGGCCACATGATCGACGATCCCTCCCAGCGGCCAGCGCTCACCGGGGATGGGTCGCTGCATCGCCTCCGGATCCAGGCCTTCGACCGCCTGGAGCAGATCGCGGCGCGAGACTTCCAACAGCCGCTGGTACTCGGGCAGCTCATCGACCGCCACCGGCGGCCGGTCGGAGGCGAAGAAGGCGTTGACTTCGTACTCGGGCTCGTACTGCCAGGCGCGGACGACCTCGCTGACGACCATCGGCGGCGAAACGCCCGAGATGCGGATGCCGGCGGCGGCACACCAGGCGATGTAGGCCTCGACCGCCTTGGGCGCCCCGGCGATCGCCGCATCACGGTCGTCGTGCGCCGCGAAACAACCCGGCAGGTCGGGGACATGGGCGATCCAACGACTCTCTATCTCCTCGGCACAAACGACGTAGGGCATGTCAGGCAGTGACCTGCGCCGGGTCGGTGAGGAACGAAGGGCCCGTGGGCCGAGCAGTCGGTGGCGGGGGCATCGTCAGCGCGTCGAGGCCATTATACGCCGCCCGTCGGAAGCACAATTCGTCCGACCGGCCGCGCGCTCAGGACGGCGCCTGCCGGCAGACCGCCACCTCTCCGCCGAGGCGCTCCGCGTTGACTTCGATCCCCAGGTAGGGAGTGGGATCGACCGTGTTGGCGAAGACCAGCTCATTGCGAAAGCGCCCCGTTCCGTCGTCGCGCACGATGGAGAAATGGAGGTGTATTCCCGTCGGATTGTCCGGGTCGGCCGAGTAGTTGCCCTGGGTTCCCAGGAGAGTCCCGGCGCGCACGAATTGCTCGCTCGTCCCCGGCGGAAAGGCGTCGTCGATGAAGGAGCGACCGTTGGCGTCGGCCATGTGCGTGTAGTAGGTCCAGATCTGGCGGCCGGGTTGGAGCGGGTCGTCCGGGAGGCGCAGGATCACAGCCGAATGCCAATCGGGAAGGCGCGTCAGGTAACCGTCGTAGGCCGCCACCACCGGCGTCTGTCCGAGCCCGGTGGGCCCAAAGATGTCGAGGCCCTGATGGTGTTGGCCGGGGCGGAACGAGTCGCCCCAGGCGAAGCCGATATAGCCGTCGGTCGGGAGGAGAAACGGCGCCTCGCCGCAGCGATCGCCGGCGTGGATCTGCCAGTCGGCGTGATCGGCGGGATTCGATAGATACTGCCGAAGTCGCAGGATGCGCCCGGAGCTGGTGCGCATTCCGAGGTAGACCGCCGCCAGCGCCCCCACCGCCAGACACCCCACCACGATCCAGGGCCAGCGGGGCGATCGCGGAACACTCAGGCGAAGGCCCTGCCTGGAGCGGCGCAAGGTCAGCCCCCCCAGAAGGACATCGGTGCGGTAAGACGTCCGGAGCGGTGTGATCGTAGACGAAGGGCCTGGCCTGAGCGGAGGCCGCCTCTCGCGTCCTCCAACGAGACCGTATCGTGCGGCCGTAGGCGAAGGCTCAACCCGACCCCTCCGCCGTCCCTGCCGCTCCCGGCAGCCTGTCCAGGCTCATCTCGTGGTGCTCGGCGAAAAAGAGCTCCGCCCGCTCGCCGGCGAAACGCATCAGGGCCAGTCCCGCGGCCTGGCCCTCGGCGGAGGTCATCGCGGCCTGTAAGGATGCCAGGTCGTCGAATAGGAATTCGTGGAGGAGCAACACCTCGGCCGGACCCGCAGGCGCCCCTCGGACGCGCCCGACGAGCACGCGCCGCAGGCCCGGCATCCTCTCGGCCAGCGGTACGAAGTTCTCGCTCCACCGGCGTTCCATCCATTCGGACTCGGCCGCGCCACGCAGGACGACCACCAACTTATGCATCGCTTCGTCAGGATCCCGCTGGCGGCCCGGGCCGGCCATCTCTCAGGCGGGCGATGACCGCCGTCGCCACTTCGTCGGCGGCTCGCGGCCGGGCCGCTCGGCGGCAGGCGAACGCGGCGCGTTCGAGTTCCTCCGGGTTCGCCAACAAATCGCGCACCGCCGCCGACGTCTGAACCGCTCCCGGCGCCCAGCGACCCAGGCCGCCGCTCACCACATACTCGACGTTGCCTTCTTCCTGCCCCGGCAGGTAGCTGTAGAGGACCACCGGCAGGCCGGCGTTGGCCGCCTCGGCGATCGTGCTCGGCCCGGCTTTGGTGACCAGCAGCGTCGCCGCCTGCATCATCTGCGGCATGCGCTGTTCGAACCCATAGACCCACGTCGGAATCTCCCAGGCGACCTGCTCCAGCCGCCGCCGCAGGTTCTCGTTGCGCCCGGTGACGATTGCCAGCCCGGCATCCACGCCGCTGCGGGCGATGGCGCAGGCGGTCTCGAACAGCGGGCCCATCCCCTCGCCTCCGCCCACCACGAGCACCATGGGGCGATCCTGGGGCCAGCCCAGCTCAGCCCGCAGCCGGGCGCGGTCGCCCGGCGGAGTGCAGAACCGTTCGGCGACCGGCAGGCCGACGACCCGTAGGCGTTCCGGTTTCATCCCGTTGACGAGGGCCCGGTGCTCCGCCTCCGCGGTGGGAAGGAAACACAGGTCGAGACGATGGTGGTACCACAGCGAATGACCGGTGACGAGATCCGTCACCACGGCGAAGAACGGCGGCGGGGCGCTGCCGAGCGCCTTCAGCGTCGGCGCGATCAGCAGCGGGTGAAACGAGACGAACAGGTCGGCGCTGACTTCGGCCACCAGGCGCTGCGAGGCGCGGCGCACGTACGGCCAGATCAGGGAAGTCAGGACTCGACCGCGCTGCCGGCCGTTGGAGACGCGGAAACCCATGCCCCACATGCGGGGCGTCCGAACCATGCGGGGATACAGGCCAGGCAGCCGGTTGAAAGGCGTCGGAGCGTACTTGTGCAGGGCGTCGACCAGTAGGACTTCGATGTCGTCCGCCGCGTGTCGGGCCACCGCCTCGGCGACCGCTTCCGCCGCGCTGCGATGCCCACCGCCGGTGTCCGAGAAGAGGAATACCGCCCGCCGCCGCTCAGCCATTCGCCCCGGCCTTGTTCACGTAAGACTTCATCCGCCGGGAGACCTCGCGTCGCGGCAGCAGGATGCGCCGGCCGCAGCCCAGGCACTTGAGACCGATGTCGGCGCCCAGCCGGACCACGACCCAATCGGTGTTGCCACACGGGTGGGGTTTGCGCAGGCGGAGCACATCGTTCATTTGGAGATCGGGCAGCATCGCCGGCGACTCCGCCGAAGGCCGCGCATTATAGCATCCGCCCACATGCTGCGTTCCGAGAAGCCCGTCTTTCTGCGCGAAACGGGCTTCTAGGACCTGGATGCTATAATGCCGTCCCATGTTGAATCTCTCTCCCGAACTCCTGCTGGCCCGCATCTTCACGCTGATCATCGCCTTCACCGTACACGAGTTCGCCCACGCGTGGACCGCCAATGAACTCGGGGACGATACGCCGCGCCTGGCCGGACGGTTGACGCTCAATCCGCTGGCCCACCTCGATGTGCTGGGTTCGTTGATGCTCGTGCTGGCGGGGTTCGGATGGGCCAAGCCGGTGCCGGTCAATCCGTATGCCCTGCAGCGGCGGACTCCGGCGGGGATGATGATCGTGGCCGCCGCCGGGCCGGTCTCGAACGTGGGGCTGGCGCTGCTGGCTTCGATCCCCTTTCTGCTCGGCCTGGTCTCGGTGTCGAGCTCGATCCTGGCCGTCTTCGTCGCCGATTTCATCTTCCTCAACCTGGTGCTGTTCTTCTTCAACCTGATCCCGATCTTCCCGCTCGACGGCGAGAAAGTGCTGACGTACTTCTTGCCGCCCTCCGGCCAGGCCTTTCTGGCCCAGGTTCGGCCGTACGGCCCGATCCTGCTGGCGATGCTGGTGATCCTGTCGTCCCGCAGCGGGCTGAACGTGCTCGACATCATCGTGCGGGGTCCGGCACTGGGCATCTCGAACTTCCTGGTCTCGTAGCCGCCCGAAAGCGAAGGCACACCTCATGGCAGAACCGGTCCGAGTGCTGATCCTGGGAACCGGGACGGTGGGCGCTTCGATCGGCCTGGCGCTCGGTCGCGCCGGCCAGAACTTCGACCGCGTCGGTTACGACCCGCGCTCCCAGACGGCGCAGCAGGCCCAGAAGGCCGGCGCCGTCGATCGCCTAATCCACCAGCCGGCCCGGGCGGCCGGCGAAGCGGACCTCGTCCTGCTCACGCTTCCGCCTACCCAAGCGGTCGATGCCGCCGCGGCGATCGCCCGCAACCTGCGCCCCGAGACGGTTGTGTTGTGCACCTTCCACTTGCAGACGAAATCGATGGATGAGGTGCGGGAGAAGCTCGGGCCGGCGAATCCATGCCTGGGCACAGTCCCGTTTCTCGGCCCGCAGCAGGCTCTGGCGCAAGACGGGGATCCCGACGCGCCGGCGGCCGACGCCTTCCGCAGAGGGATGCTGGGGATCGTCGCCCCGGCCGGGACGCCGCAAGGCGCGATCGAAATCTGCTTGGACCTGGCTGCGATCCTGGGCGCGACTCCGTTTTTCCTCGAGCCGGCCGAACTCGATTCGGTGACGGCGACGTCCGAAGAGCTGCCGGCCGTCCTGGCGGCGGCGCTGCTCGAGAGCCTGACCGCCAACCCGGGCTGGCGCGATCAGCAGCGCCTGGTGGGTCGGCCGTTCGCCCGCCTGGCGGGCCTGCTGGAGGGAAGCTCGGCCGAAGTCGCCGCCGAGTGGGTCGCCAACCGCGGCCCGCTGATCGCACGGCTGGACGCCATCGGCGAGGAGCTCGCCATCTTGCGCGACCTTCTGGCGGCCGGGAACGAAAGCGCGCTGTCCGAGCGCCTGGAGGAGGCGACGACTCGTTATCAGGAGTGGCGCGGCGTTCGAGCTGCGTCGCGACCCGATCACGGGGTCGAGTTCGGCGACGTCCCGCGCGCCAACTTGTTCGATCGCCTGCTGGGCAGCCGTCCTTCCAAGAAGTAGACCTGACGTCCTAGCGATGGGCCTGCGCCAACTGTTCGAGGAGCCGGCCCACCTACAGGAGCGGGTCGAGCTGCCGATCCTGCGCGCGTTGATCCAACGCTACGCCACCGAGCGGCCCTTCCTGGGGTTGTCGGTTGCCTTCGGCCACCTGTTAGTCCGCAACTCGATGGTCATGGTCGAGGCTCTGTGGCGCGGCGGCGCCGAAATCGTTTTGTGCCGGGCGCACCCCAGCCCGGCCGAAGGACCGATCCTGGACGACCTCCAACGTCACGCCATCGCCGTCCTCGACGCCGATCAGGCGGCGCGGTCCGCCGATTGGTTTCTCGACGTCGGCGCCGTCCTCGGCCGGAGGCATGTCCCCCGCGGGGCGGCGGAGGTGACGCGGACGGGGGTGATGCACTACCAACACATCGCCTGTCCGGTCGTCAGTGCCGACGACTGCCGGTCCAAGCGCATCGAGGGTTTCTTCGGCACGGGGGAAGGGTTCGTCCGCGCCTGGCGGCAGCTTCGCCCGCAGGAGCTGCTGGAAGGCCGGTCGGTGGTCGTCTTCGGCTTCGGCAAGATCGGGCGCGGCGTCGCCCATTGCTTGCGTCGAGTCCCGATGCAGGTCACCGTGGCCGAGGCCGACGACGAGGTGCGGGGTCGGGCCGAAGGGGAAGGGTTCGCCGTCGTCGTGGCCAAGCCGGACGCGCCCCTAGAGCAGGCTCTGGCCGAGGCCGACGTAGTCATCTCCGTCACGGGCCACCCCGGGGTGATCGGGGCCTCCTATCCCCCGGCGTGGTTCCGCCGACCGCGGACGGTGCTGGTCAATTTGGGCGCCGAGGATGAGTTCGGCCCACCCTTCGGCGACGACGAGATCCTCGGAGGCCGTCATCTGCCGCTGAACTTCCACCTTGCGCGACCGACGTTGAATCGGTACGTCGACCCACCGCTGGCTGCACACCTGCTCGCCTTGGAAGCCCTCGTCCGGCAGCCAGAGCGCTGGACGCCGGGAGTCCATCCGCTCCCGGCCGAGATGGACGCGTGGGTCGTCGG
>CAZMVJ010000110.1:0-9425 GCA_964569445.1 uncultured Anaerolineaceae bacterium
AAGGACTGGCGCCGACCAATCCCAGGTCTTCGTCGATCGCTCCGGCCGTGAGGTAATAGTCGGCATCGGTCAATTCGGTGCCGGCCAACCCGGTCGAGAAGGCGACCGTCACGTAGCCCGCCAATTCGAGCTGGCGACGGACTTCGCTGTGTTGGATCAACTGCCACAGCGCCTCGCGTCCGCTCGAGTCGTCTGTCAGCCCGGGGACAAGCGCTTCGACGTAGTCCATGTTGAGCGTCGAAGAGACCGACAGACTCGTCTGGGCGTAGTTCGAGCGGGCATCCTCGGCAACGTAGAACCCGTTGTCCTCGAGGAAGTCGATGAACGGCGCGTTGTCCATCTCGAACACGGATCGCAGAGTGTCCTGACGGGCGTAGGCGTCGACGATCAAGAAATAGACGTCCGGTGGCCGCTGTCCCTCGGGGACTTGAAGGCGGGTCGAGGTCTCCACAGGCCCCGGCCGCCGCGTCAGGCTGAGGGTCCCCCAGCGGGCGAGCGTCAACACCGGGAATGCCAGGGCCGCCAGCGCCACGATGTTGAGAATGCCGGTAGCGGCGTCGGGGCGCCTGACGCGGCGCAAGATCCACCAGGTCAGGAAGACTCCGAGGCCCACGAAGACCGGGGCCAGGAAGCGGTGGCGTCCGATCTCGGGGCCGAGACCCAGTTTGATCGAGTCGTACAGGTGTCCGTAGGAGAAGAACAGAATCAGGAACAGGCTGACCAGCAGGCCGGCCCGGTGCCAGCTGTGGAGCACACGCGCCAAGACGATGACCAGCAACACCGCCACGCCGATCGACAGAATCGCGGCCCGCAAAGCCTGCTGCGGGCGAAGCCAATCGACGTTGTAGGCTAACAGCGCCAAGACCGGATAGGCGGCGAACAGGAGTGGGTGGAAAACCCTTTGACGGATCACGGAGTCTCTAGGAATCCCTCGCGGCGGAAGTTCTTCGTAAGCCTGCGGGGAAGGAGGCTGGATTGTAACTGATTCGTTTCGGCGAGTTGCAACATCGTCCGCCGAAGGCGGCGGGAACCCCGCTGGTATAATCCCGCTATGAGCGGCCGCGAACGAATCTTTCGGACCGAGGCCGTCATCCTTCGAAGACAAGATCTGGGGGAGGCCGACCGCCTGGTGGTGGCCTATTCACCCGACCGCGGCAAGCTTCGCCTGGTCGCCAAGGGCGTGCGGCGGCTGAACTCCCGCAAAGCCGGTCACCTCGAGCCTTTCAGCCGGACATCGCTGCTGATCGCCCGCGGCCGTGAGCTCGACATCATCTCGCAAGCTGAGGCGGTCGAGACCTATCCGGCGCTGCAAACCGACCTCCTGCGCGTCGGGCAGGCCTCCTATGTCGTCGAGTTGATCGACCGCTTCACGTTCGAGGAAGGGGGCAGCCGCCCGGTCTACGCTTTGCTTCTCGAAACGCTCGGCCGACTGGCGGAGGGTCGGCTGGGGGCGGCTGTCCTACGCTACTACGAGTTGCGCCTGCTAGACCTGATGGGCTATCGCCCGGAGTTCTTCCGCTGCGTTCAGTGCACGGTGGAGACTCGCCCCGAAGCCCAGTTCTTCTCGCCGGCGCTGGGCGGGGTTCTCTGTCCACGCTGCGGTCGGGGGCAAGCGACGGCGCGGCCCCTCAGCCTGGAGGCGCTCAAGGTGCTGCGTCACTACCAGCGCAGCGGGTTCGAAGCGGCGGCCGCTCCGAACGTGAGACCGGTCGTGCGCCTGGAAGTCGAAGGGCATCTGGAAGCCTATCTGCATCACCTGCTGGAGCGGCAGCTGAACAGCCCGCGCTTCCTGCGTCAAATAGCAGTCCTCGACGGCGCGGCCGAGGCCGCTCCCGCCGGTTGAGCGGAGTCGAACCGGGTGACGCTATGACGCCCCCACCCACGATCCCGCGGCCTCCCCTGGAACCCTCGGCGGAGGGCCGCGGGACGATCCCGCGGCCTACTTCGGAGTCCTTGATGGAAGGCCGCGGGGCAATCCCGCGGCCTACGATGCAATCGGTCATCCTGGCCCTGCAGCATTTCTGGGCCGAACGGGGCTGCCTGATCTGGCAGCCCTACTACACTCAGGTCGGGGCGGGCACGATGAACCCGGCCACCTTCTTGCGTGTCCTTGGGCCGGAACCGTGGCGCGTGGCCTACGTCGAACCGTCCATCCGGCCGGATGACGCCCGCTACGGCGAAAACCCCAACCGCCTGCAGCAGCATTATCAGTTCCAGGTGATCCTCAAGCCCGATCCGGGTAATCCGCAGGAGATCTACCTGCAGTCGCTACTGGCGATCGGCGTCGACCCGGCCCGCCACGACATCCGCTTCGTCGAAGACAAGTGGGAAGCACCCGCCCTCGGGGCCTGGGGCCTGGGCTGGGAAGTGTGGCTCGACGGGCAGGAGATCACGCAGTTCACGTACTTCCAGCAGGCGGGCGGCGAGCTGCTCGACCCGGTCTCGGTCGAAATCACCTACGGGCTGGAGCGGATCCTGATCGGGATCCTCTCGCTCGATCATTTCAAGGACATTCCTTGGAATGACCGCCTGCGCTATGGCGACCTCCTGCTGCAGGCCGAGGCCGAACAATCCCGCTACTACCTCGAGCAGGCTGACATCAACCATATGAACAGCTTGTTCGCCATCCACGAGGACGAGGCGCGCGCCGCATTGGAGCACGGCCTGGTGTTGCCGGCCTACGACAATCTGCTGCGATGCTCGCACCTGTTCAACGTGCTCGACGCCCGCGGGGCGGTGGGGGTGACCGAGCGCGCCGTCCTCTTTGGGCGGATGCGTGAGCTGTCCCGGACGATCTCCGAGAAGTACATCGACCAACGACGCCAGCTGGAGTTCCCCTGGATGGAAGCGGCGGCGCCCGCCGCGGCCTCCTCGGGGGCATTCGACGAGCCTGGTCGGGCCCCGGCCGGGCCCGAGGATTTCGTGCTGGAAGTCGGGACGGAGGAGCTTCCCGCCGGCGAGGTTGCCTTGGCGTTGGCTGCACTGGAGGAACGCGCTCCCGCCCTTCTGAACGACCACCACCTGACGCACCGTGGGATTCGCGTCTCCGGCACGCCTCGACGTCTGGTGGTCGAGATCGCCGGGTTGGCCCCTACTCAGGGCGAGGTGGTCGAGGTCGTGAAAGGACCACCCGAGGCGCGCGCTTTCGACGCCGCCGGCCGGCCGACGCAGGCCGCCCTCGGGTGGGCGCGGAAACAGGGCCTGCCGTCGGCGCCGGAGGAACTCCAGTCGATGGTGCGGGACCTGGAGGGCGGCAGGTATCTTGCCGCCGAGGTCCGCCGGGGCGGAGAGGCGGCGTCGAGCGTCCTGGCGCGCCACATCTTGCCTCGCTTGATCGATGGAATCGGATTCGAGCAGACGATGCGCTGGATCGGGGCGCCGGGCGACTCGCCCGAGGCGGCGGCGTTGCGTCGTACGGCGTTTTCGCGGCCGATCCGCTGGCTGGTGGCGCTCCACGGGGAACAGGTGGTGCCCTTCCAGTTCGCCGGGCTGCAAGCAGGTCGAACGACGCGCTCGTTGCGTTTCGGCGAACCCGAAACGGTTTCCATCGGCCATGCGACCGAATACCCAAGCCGGCTGGCGGCGCTCGGGATCACTATCGATCCCGCTGAGCGCCGGCGTCTGATCCTCGAGCAAGCGCGCTCCCTGGCCGCCGCGGCGGGGGGTCAGGTCGAAGCCGATGATGGTCTGCTGGCCGAGGTCGCCCAACTGGTCGAGGCGCCGCAAGCGCTGCTCGGCGATTTCGACCCGGCCTTTCTGTCCCTGCCCCCGGAGGTCCTGGTGGCCGTGATGAGGAAACACCAGCGCTACTTCCCGGTGCGGGACGCGCACGGAGCCCTTCTGCCGCACTTCATCGTCGTGCGGAACGGTGGGGAGCAGGGACTGGATTCGATCCGCGCCGGAAACGAACACGTCCTGCGGGCGCGCTTTGCCGACGCCGAGTTTTTCCTGCGCAAGGACCGCCAGCACCCGCTCGAGTTCTATCGCGACCTGCTGGCCCGGCTGACGTTCGAGGCGCGCCTGGGATCCATGCTCGACAAGGCCGACCGGATCGAGCCGCTGACCCTCCACGTCGCCGGGGACCTGCATCTGACGCAGGACGAAACACGGGCGGCGAACCGGGCGGCGCACCTGTGCAAGGCCGACCTGGCGACGGCGATGGTCTCCGAGATGACCTCGCTGCAAGGTGTGCTGGGCCGGACCTACGCCCGCGAGTCGGACGAACCGGAAGTTGTAGCGCAGGCCATCTTCGAACACCTGCTCCCCCGTTTTGCCGGCGACGCTCTGCCTGAATCGCCGGCCGGCGTCACCGTCGGATTGGCCGATCGCATCGACACCCTTGCCGGCCTCTTCGCCGCGGGTTTGCAGCCGACCGGGACGCGTGATCCATTTGCTCTGCGGCGGACGGCCATCGGGCTGATCGAGATCCTGGTGGCGCGCGGCTTGCAGTGCGACCTGCGCCTCTGGCTGGAGCAAGCTGGACAAGGCCTCCCGATACCAATCTCGCAGGAGTCCCTGCTCTCGTGTCTGCAGTTCGTCGCTGCCCGGCAAGAGGCCCTGCTGCTGGCCAACGGCCGTCGCTACGACGTCGTCGCGGCAGTGCTCGCCGTTCAAGGAACCGACCCGGCCGGCGCCGCCTCGGCCGTCGCCGAACTGGAGGCGGCCGTCGGCGATCCCGGCTGGCCCTTGGTGCTGCAGGCCTACGCGCGCTGCGCGCGGATTGTCCCGCGGCCCTCAGCACAGGAGTCCAAGGAAGGCCGCGGGATTGTCCCGCGGCCTACAGCAGAGGAGTCCAAAGAAGGCCGCGGGATTGTCCCGCGGCCTACAGCAGAGGAGTCCAAAGAAGGCCGCGGGATAAGCCGCGGCCAGAAGGGTGATGAGCGCCTCGGCCTCGAGCCTCTCGAGATGGACGCCGAGAGGGCCCTGCTAACGGCCATCGAGAAAATCCGCCGACCGATAGGGTCTGTCGGCGAGCTGGTCCGTTCATTGCAGGCGCTCGTCGCGCCGATCACCGAGTTCTTCGACAAGGTGCTGGTGATGGACGAGGACAAGGCGGTGCGAGCGAACCGCCTGGCGATGGTTCAGCGCGTAGTCGAGCTGGCGGATGGCATCGTCGATCTCTCGAAGCTCGAAGGATTCTGAGGTCCTCGATCACCGATGCGGCGCCATTCACACCCCCACCCCTTATCCCCTCCCCCTGCCTGGGGTCCCTCTCGTTTTGCGCCTGTCCTGCAGGGGGAGGGGAGAGTCTTTTCAGAGAGGCGGGGGGAGCCTTGCTCCCCCCGCCTCTCTGATCTCTTACCCCCTCTCCGCCAACGCACTTCGAGGATTGGGTCGGCGGTCGGCGGAGAGGGGGTAGGGGGTGAGGCCAGAGGCACCATGTTCTGCCCGCGGGTGCCCTGGTCATGAGCACCGTTGACGAGGTCAAGGAACGCATCGACATCGTCGAGGTCGTCGGTGAGACGGTCAAGCTGCGCAAGTCGGGCAAGAACTACACCGGCTTCTGCCCGTTCCATCCCAACACGCGGACGCCGGCTTTCGTCGTTTTCGCCGATTCGGGGACGTGGCGCTGCTTCGGCGCCTGCAACGAAGGCGGCGATGTCTTCCGCTTCTTGATGAAACGCGAAGGCTGGGATTTCCCCGAGACGCTGCGTTTCCTGGCCCAGCGGGCCGGGGTGGAAGTGAGGCCGCCGCCGGCCGAGGCGGCCGAGGCCGACGAGGCCCGCCTGCGGTTGCGCGAATTGCTGGAGGCGGCTGCCGGCTTCTACCGTCACAACCTGCTCGAGACGCCGCGCGGCCGGGAGGCGCGCGACTACCTGTTTCGCCGCGGCCTGAGCGAAGCCAGCCTGGAGACCTTCCAGATCGGATACGCGCCCGAATCGTGGGAGGCGACGCGAACGTTCCTGGGCTCGCGCGGCTTCACCGAGGAGGAGCAGCTCGAGGCCGGCGTGACTTCGCAGCGCGAGAGCGGCGAGCGCCTCGACCGGTTTCGCCACCGGATCATGTTCCCGGTACGCGATGCCCGCGCCCGGCTGTGCGGTTTCGGCGCTCGGGTGATGGATCCCAACGACGTCCCCAAGTTTCTCAATTCGCCGCAGACGCCGCTCTTCGACAAGGGGCGGCTGCTCTACGGTTTCGACCAGGCGCGCAAAGCGATCCGCCAGATCGATCAGGCGGTTGTGGTGGAGGGCTACCTGGACGTCATCGCCCTGCATCAGGCGGGCTTCCCCACGGCCGTCTCTCCGATGGGAACGGCGCTCACTGAAGACCATCTGCGCTTGCTCAAGCGGGCGACCCGCCGCATCGTCCTGGCGCTCGATCCCGACGCCGCCGGCACCAAGGCCGCGCTGCGCGGGGTGGACCTGGCCCGCCAGACCCTCGACCGTCAGGCCGAGGCCGTCTTCGACCCGCGCGGTTTCATCCACTATGAAGGGCGACTGAACGCCGAGATCCGCGTCGTGGCGCTGCCGGAGGGCAAGGACCCCGACGAGATCGTGCTCGCCTCGCCGGAGTCCTGGCCGGCCATCCTGCAGGGCGCCAAGCCGGTCGTCGAGTATGTGCTCGACGTGCTCACCCAGGGAGCGGACCTGGACGACTCGAAGGTCAAGGCGGCGATCGCCCGCCAGGTTCTGCCGCTGATCGAAGACGTGGCCGATTCCGTCGAACGCGAGGCCTATCGGCAATCGATGGCGCGCCGCCTGCGGGTGGATGAACGCTCGCTCGAGGGCGCCAGGACGGGGGCCCGGCCGGCGCGTCGTCGCCGGGCGCCAACGGACGAAGCGCCAGGCGCTACGGCCGCTGCCGCCTCCCGCCCGTCGGCGCCGCTGTTCGAGCGATTCTGTCTGGGGCTGCTGCTGCGGGATCCCGAGATCCTCTACCAGATTGACCGGCGCTTCGCCGGCCTCGAGTTGGAGCGTTTGGGCCCCGAGGATTTCAGCGGCACCGACAGCCAGGTGGTATTCTCGGCCGTGCGTTCGGCCCTGGCCCAGGATGACGAGGAGCCGTCCGAGCGTTGGCGGCGGGAGCTTGCCCCGGCCCTGGTGGAGCAGGCAGAGGTATTCGTGGCGGAAGCGGGGGAGGTGGATCTTCTCCTGCCGCGGGTCCAGGCGGAGGCCGTCAGTCACGCCTTGCGTCTGCGGCGCCGTCACCTAGAATCGGAACTGGTTGAGCTTCGCTATCAGCTTCAGGCGGCTCAGGAGGAGCAAGCGGCGGCGGACGAGGTGCGCCGCATGATGCACGATCTGCAGCGCCTGGGGGCGCACAAGAATGCCGTCGACCGGGCACTGGCCGGCGGCGAACCGCCCAAGCGGGAAGGGGCGGGGGACTCTCTTACGCTGGCGTAGCCCGAGCGCTCCATCGCCGAACGCTCGTGGAAGGCCGAGGGACGTGTTGCGCTGAGCATCCCGGAGGGGACCGCGAGGCCGTCGAATGAGGCTTGAGTGGAAGGCCGAGGGACGTGTTAGCGCTGAGCATCCCGGAGGGGACCGCGAGGCCGTCGAATGAGGCTTGAGTGGAAGGCCGAGGGATAACCGACCCGGAAGACCTGGTCCTGCCTGAGGGTCAGCCGGATGCCGACCCGGAGGCGGAGGACGTCGTCGACGAGCAGGAAGAGGCCGTCGAAGGTGTTGACGCGCCCGAGGCCGGGGCGGAGGTCGAGCCGGACTTCGACGAGATGCTCGAGGTCGAGGCGGAGACCGAGGTCGAAGAGCCCAGCGCCGACGATGGTGGGGGCGGCGACGCCAGCGACGACACGGTCCGCCTCTACCTGAAGGACATCGGCCGGGAGGACCTGCTTTCGACCGACCAGGAGTTGTGGCTCTCTGTCCGCCGCGAGGCCCCGTATCGGCTGGAGATGGTGCGGCTGCCCCAGCCGCCGAGCGGCCGGCCGACGCTGACCGATCTCCACTTGGCTCACTATGAGAGCCTGCGTACGATGTGGAAGCGCGTCGTCGAGGACGCCCGCCACTGGCGGCGCAGCGAACCGGACCTGCATCTGATCCTCGAAGAAGCGCGCCTGCTCCGCCTGACCTGGCAGGGCGACAGCCCGTCCTACCTTCGGGCCTGGCTCGACAGTGGGCGCTGGGGCACCGATCCCAACTGGGAGATCGTGGCGCGGGGCGCCATCGACGCCTTCATGGCCCTGTACACCTTGCCGGCCGTGCTTCAGGCCAGGCTGGCACAGCGGCTCGAGAAGGGCCAAGCGCTGCCGAGCCCGCGCACCTTCGCCGCCTGGCTGCCGGAGGATCCGGCGCTCCAAGCGGAGCTGGAAGAGCTGCAGATCCTCTCGGCCGAAGCCAAGGAAGACTTGAGCGGCGCCAACTTGCGTCTGGTGGTGAGCGTCGCCAAACGTTACATGGGACGCGGGATCGCCTTCCTCGATCTGATCCAGGAAGGCAACATGGGCCTGATGCGCGCCGTCGACAAGTTCGACCCGGCCAAGGGCTTCAAGTTCAGCACCTATGCCACCTGGTGGATCCGCCAGGCGATCAGCCGCGCCATCGCCGATCAGGCGCGTACGATCCGCATCCCCGTTCATATGGTCGAGACGATCAATCGCCTGATCCGCACCCAGCGGCGCCTGGTGCAGGAGCTCGGGCGCGAGGCCACTTCCGAGGAGCTGGCGCTCGAGATGGGGATGCTCGAGCCGGAAGACGCCACGGCGATCCTCGAGTCACGCGGCGCCGAAGGCGAGCTCGATCCGGCGCTCGATCGCAAATGGCGCCGGGCGGCGGCCAAGGTGCGCCGGATCCTGCGCATCGCCCAGGAGCCGATCCCGCTCGAGACCCCGGTGGGGGCGGAAGAGTCGAGCCAGCTCAGCGATTTCATCGAAGACGAGACGACCCCCGAGCCGGTCGACGCGGCGGCGCTGGAGCTGCTCAAGGAGCACGTCCAGACCGTGCTGTCGGCGTTGACCGAACGCGAGCGTCAGGTGCTGGAGATGCGCTTTGGACTGCGCGATGGCAAGGATTACACGCTGGAAGAGGTCGGGAAATACTTCAACGTCACGCGTGAGCGGATTCGTCAGATCGAGGCCAAGGCGCTGCGTAAGCTGCGCCATCCGACGCGCAGTCGGCATCTGCGCGACTATCTTCCGTGACGCGGATTCATGCCTATGGCCTGCCGGGGATCGCGTCTTCGCATCCCGTAAGGGACTTGCACCCATGGCGCGCCCGAAGGGGCGAATTCACGCCCGGCACCCCAGGGGACGTTGGGCGACGGGCCGGTCGTGGGGATGTCATTGCGAGGCCCCCGAGCGGCGAGATCAGAGGAGCCTGGACTCCTCCGAGGCGAGGGGGCCGTGACAATCGCACCACGCTAATGATGCGATTGCCACGCCGGCCCTCGCAGGGCCTGCCCTGAGCGCAGTCGAAGGGCTCGGGCCGGCTCGCAATGACAACGCTTATGGAAGCGCCTTGGCGCCAAAT
>CAZMVJ010000111.1:0-9275 GCA_964569445.1 uncultured Anaerolineaceae bacterium
TCACTGGGTCCATCGAGCCATCAGCGTGAATCCGCGCCCGGGGCCCGACTTCGCTTGACGCGCCTCAGTGATTCCTCGGGCCGCCCGGCAGCCTGTGCCAGACGTCTCGTCTGCAAGGGCGTCCCTCGGAATGACACATGGAGCAGGGCACTTCCTTCCAATGTCATTCCGAGCGAGGCCCTGAGGCCTTCGCTCCGCTCAGGACAGGCTCCGTCGAAGGGCCGAGCGAGGAATCTCTGGAGCCTGGTGAGGAAGGGAGACCCGACGGACGCAGCGCACAGGCCAAGCGGGAATGCGGCCGTTTCCTCATCATTCCATTAGATCACGTTGTACTCGCGCACCAGGCGCCCTTCGGCGAAGCGGCCGAGATCGAGCATCGAGACGTCGACTGTCTCTGCCCGGCCGAGGGTCAGGAATTCCGCCATGAGTTTGCCCGAGATCGGGCCGTGCATGAACCCGTGCCCGGAGAAACCGCCCACCACCCAGAACCCCTCGACAGGGGTCGGGCCGAAGATCGGATGCGCGTCGGGCGTCACCTCGTATAGACCTGCCCAAGCGGACAGGCGGCCGGCGCGTTCGAGCATCGGCATGCGGTTCGCAGCCTCCTCCAGCGCCGTCACTTCCCACGCCGTATCGATCGATTGATCGAAGCCGGGCGCTTGTGCCGGGTTGGACATCCCGGTGAGGACCCCCGCCCCCTCGCGATGGAAGTACAACGATTGGGCGAAGTCGACGACGAAGGGGAAGTCCGCCGGCAGATCGGGCAGAGCGGTCGTCGTCGCCATCTGGCGCCGTACCGGCTGGACCGGGACGTCGACCCCGGCCATGGCGCCAACCTGGCCCAACCAGGGGCCGGCGGCATTGACGACATGCCGGCAGGCGACGCGGCCGCTGCTCGTCTCGACAGACTGGATCCTTCCATCAGCGACTTCTATGGAAAGGGCTTGGCAGCGGGTCACTAGGCGAGCGCCCAGGCGGCGTGCCGCCGCGGCGTATCCCTGGACGACGCTGTTGGGATCGGCAAGGCCATCCTTGTCATGAAATGTGCCGCCCAGGGCGTCCTCGAAACGCATGGTCGGAAGCCGCCGGCGGACGTCGTCGCCGCTCATCCACTGGGTATGGACACCCAGCGTGTTCTGCAAAACGATGTTTCGGGCAAACGCCGAGGCATCGACCTGCCGCGTCGCCACCAGCAGGTATCCGCACGGCCGGTAGAGAGGGTCTACGCCGGTCTCCTCGAAAAGGTGCTCGATCATCGGCAAGCTGGCCAGCGACAGGCGGATGTTGACTTCGGTGGCGAACTGATAGCGCACGCCGCCGGCACAGCGGCCGGTGGCGCCCTGGCCGAGCAGCTCGTCACGCTCGAGAAGGACGATGTCTTTCCATCCGGCCAATGCCAGGTGGTAGGCGGTGCTGGCGCCCATCACGCCGCCGCCGATGATGACGACGTCGGCGGTGGAAGGGAGATCCTTATGGAGCACGCGTTCTCCTACATCACCAAGGCCGAGAGGGGAAGGTCCGACCTCGAGGGGGCTCTCCGCCGGGCCGACTTCTGTTCGAGGCGATTGCCACGCCCTCCCTCGCCCTGAGCGAAGTCGAAGGGCTCGGCAATGCTCGCAATGACCTGCCATCGAGGGCGGCGAGCCTCTCCTCATCGTCCTTGCGAGGCGGCCCTGAGCCCTTCGAGGGTCCAGGGCGAAGGCCCGCCGTGGCAATCGCCTCATTGGTGGAGGTGATCATAGCTCGATCAGTTTCCCAAGCCCCGCGGCCTCCGCCCTGCGCAGAATGGCGCCGGCGGCGACTGCATCCTGCACGGCGAGCCCAACGGATTTGAAGAGAGTGATCTCATCGGTGGACCGCCGGCCCGGCCGCGTTCCGGCGACGACTTCGCCGAGCTCGGCGACGATGGCCGTCTCCGTGATCAGGCCCAGGCGGATGGGCTGGATCAAGTCACCGGCCTCGGAGAGCGCCGCCTGGCGCGAGTCGACGAAGATCCGTGCCCGGGCAACCGTGGCCGGATCGATCTCCTGCATCTCGGGGGTGAAGCCCCCGATGGCGTTGATGTGCGTTCCGGCGGACAAGGCACCGTCCGGGAACACCGGCTTGGAGGAGGTCGTGGCGGTACAAATCACGTCGGCCTCTGCCACTGCCTCCTCGGCCGAATCCGCCAGACGGATCCGGGCGCGCGAAGCCGTCCGACCTTCGAGGTCGGCCGCCATCCGACGAGCGCCTTGCGGATCGAGGCTGAACACCAAGACTTCGTGGATCGGTCGCACGGCGCAGACGGCTTCGATCTGGGTTCGCGCCTGAGCTCCGCTGCCGAAGACCGCCAATCGGGTGGACTCCGGCCGCGCCAGCAGATCGGTGGCCGCTCCCGACGCCGCTCCGGTGCGGAGCGCAGTCAGGGCGGCGCCCTCGATCAGCGCCGTCGGAGCGCCGGTCTTGGCGTCGAAGGCGATCACCAGGGCATGGATCGTCGGAAGGGACCGTTCGATATTGCGCGGGAAGACGGAGACGGCCTTGACCGCCAGGTCGCCGGTTTCGTGAAGGAAAGCCGGCATGAAGAGCGACACCCCGCCCATTTCCGGGACTTCGAGGCGGGAGCGCAGCGGAACGTCGGCCTGTCCGGACGAGAACTGGCGGAACGCGTCCTTCATCGCCCGAACAGCATCGGGCATTGACAGCGCGGCCCGCACGTCATTCGCACTGAGGACCCGCAACTTCATCGCTCGCCTTTCCGGCGGCGCCGCCGGCCGCGGACGAAGACACGCCCGGTTCGGCTAGGGCCGAGCCGGGCGGAGAGGATCGCGGGCGGCTCCGACTCAGCCGATGCCCAGGTAGGCTTTCTGCACGTCAGCGTTTTGCCGTAATCGCTCTGCCGTATCGGCCAGCACGATCTGCCCGGTCTGGATCACATAGCCCCGATGGGCGATCTGGAGCGCCATCTGGGCGTTCTGCTCGACGAGCAGAATCGTCGTCCCTTCCTTGTTAATCTGCTCGATCGTGGCGAAGATGCCTTCCACCAGGATCGGGGCCAGGCCCATCGAAGGCTCATCCATCAGCAGCAGCTTCGGGTGAGCCATCAGAGCGCGCCCGGTCGCCAGCATCTGCTGCTCGCCGCCGCTCAGCGTCCCGGCCACCTGCCGATGGCGCTCCTTGAGGCGAGGAAAGAGCGTATAGACACGGTCTAGATCCGCGGCGATGCCGGCCTTGTCCTTACGGTGATAGGCCCCCATGTCGAGGTTCTCGGCGGTCGTCAGCCGGGCGAAGATGCCTCGCCCTTCCGGAACCATGGCCACGCCTTTGAAGACGATCTCGTGCGCCTTATATTGTCCAAGGTCCTCGCCTTCAAAGACGACGTTGCCCTGGCGCGGCCGCAGCAGGCCGGTGATGGTCTTGAGGGTCGTGCTCTTACCGGCGCCGTTGCCGCCGATCAGCGTCACAATCTCAGCCTGGTCGACGGTGAGCGATACCCCCTTGAGGGCGTGGATGTTGCCGTAGTACGTGTGCAGGTCGTGGATTTCGAGGATCGGCATGGGGCGCTCCGCTCAGTTCATCTGGGCGGCCGAGCCGCGCCCGAGATAGGCTTCGATGACGCGCGGGTTCTTTTGGATCTCGGACGGTGGTCCCTCGGCGATCTTCTCGCCGTAGTCGAGCACCGTCACCGTCTCCGAGATGCCCATGACCACCCGCATGTCGTGCTCGATGAGCAGGATCGTGATGCCGAGCTCGTCCCGCAAGCGGCGGATGAAGGCCGTCATCTCGGCGGTCTCGTGGGTGTTCATCCCGGCGGTTGGCTCATCCAGCAGCAGCAGTTTCGGCTTCCCCGCCAGGGCGCGGGCGATCTCCAGCCTCCGCTGCGAGCCATAGGGCAGGTTCTTGGCCAGCAAGTCGCCGTTTCCGGCGAGACCGACAAAGCGCAGCAGCCGACGCGCCTCATCGAGGGTACCTTTCTCCTCCAGGCGGACGCGGGGAGTTCGGAAGATGGCGCCGACGATCCCGGATCGAAGATGCGGGTCTTCCCCGACCTGGATGTTTTCGAGCGCCGTCATATTGTTGAACAGCCGAATGTTCTGGTAGGTGCGGGAGATGCCCAGGCGGGTGATCCGGTCCGGGCTGAGGCCGACGATCATGCGCCCATCGAGCGAGATCTCGCCGCCTTCCGGCCGATAGAAGCCCGTGACGCAGTTGAAGAAGGTCGTCTTGCCGGCGCCATTCGGGCCGATGACGCTGTGAATCGAGCGCTCCTGGACCTCGAGGTCGAAATCGCTGACTGCTACCAGGCCGCCGAAGCGCTTGACGATTCTCCGGGAGGTAAGGATGGCCATTTTCTGTTTCTCCTGGCCCCCGGCCTAGAGTCCCGTTTCAGAATGCCGTGGAACGCATGCGTTGGACATATCTTCCTTCTCCAAGAGGTCCGGCGTGCTGTGGCGCGCTCCGTTCCGTGCCAGCCCTTTGCCTCGCCACGCCGTCGACCGCTCGATCTGACGCAGAGAATGTTCTGGCAGCCTCGTCGAATCCATGAAACGGGACTCTAGGCCGGGCCCGCCGCGCCCGGAGCAGCCACCGCCTCCGGGGGAGGGTCAGCTTCGGCGCCGAAGCCTTCATGGAGCTCCTGCTTGCGCTTGGACGACGGCCACAGCCCTTCCGGTCGGGTCAACATCATGGCGACGAGCAATGCCCCGAAGACGAAGTAGCGGTACTCAGAAAACTCGCGCAAGATCTCCGGGATGCCGAACAAGACCAGCGCTCCCAGGATGACGCCTGGGATGCTGCCCATACCGCCGACGATGACGATCGCCAGCACGTTGATCGACTTGAGCAGGTCGAAGCTGTGGGGGTAGATCGAGCCGACCTTCGATGCGAAGACCGCTCCGGCCAGCCCGGCCATCGCCGCCCCGGAGGCGAACGCCAGCAGCTTGGTCGAGACCAGACGGACGCCTACGGCCTGGGCCACGTCCTCATCCTCGCGCACCGCCATCCAGGAGCGTCCCTGGCGCGAGTCGCGCAGGCGGATGGCGACGAAGATGACCAGGGCCACACAGGCCAACAACAGGTAGTAGTAGACCTGTTGCGAAGTGAGTGCCGCGGTAAGGCGGCCGAGGGTGGGCACCGCAGGCTCCACGATCCCTTGTGAGCCACCGACGTTCGACTTGAGGGCGTCCGACAGGGCGAGGATGCGCACGATTTCCCCGAAGCCGAGGGTCACGATGGCCAGGTAATCACCCCGCATCCGAAGCACGGGAATGCCGAGCAAGACACCCGCTGTGATGGCCAGCAACACCGCCAGGGGCAGGGCAGCCCAGAAGCTGAAACCCGGACCCCAGGTGATCTGCCCGGCTCCGTCACCGACGGCGGTGGTGGTCAGGACGCCCATGGTGTAGGCGCCGATGGCAAAGAAGGCGACGTATCCCAAATCGAGCAGACCGGCGAAGCCTACGACGATATTCAGCCCGAGGGCCATCAGGGTGAAGATCATCACGAGGTTGCTGACGTCGGTCAGGTAGGGGCCCAGGAAGTTCGGCAGGATCAGCAGGACAACGACGAACACGCCATAGATGACCAGCGCCAGGACGTGCCGCCGACCGGCCGGGAGCGACTGGGTCCTGGTGCTCACCCGGGTGCGCATGGAAGGCCACAGGTAGACCATGAATCCAGCGACCAGGAAGACGACTGCGGCGCCGGCCTTGGTCAGGCCGCTCCCGATACCCTGAGCGAGGAAGAACTGGTTCATCGTCTCCACGGCCGGGCTGGTGGCGAAGATCGGGCTGGAGGCGATCGTGATCCCGATCAGGTCTTCCAGCAGACCGACCATGACCACGGCCACCACACCGACAATCACCGGCCCCCGAAAGCGCCGCGAGAGAAGAGTCAGTCCGCCGCCGAGAAGGCCGCCAACGGCTCCGAAGGCGAGCATCGCCAGATACGACTGAGGCGCGCTCAGGCCAAACTGCAGGATCTCCCACAGCGCCGGCGAGGCGTTGACGAATACCGGCCGCAGGTTGACCTGCTGGCCAAGGATCACCACACCGACGAGGAAGAGCTCGGCGAGGGCGCCCGTCAGGGCGCTGGCGCCGAGCCGGGCGCCCACCCGAGCCTCGGAGACGGAGTGGGCCGTCGAGGAGCCGAAGATCACCAGGATCGCCACGATCAGCAGGATCCCGAGGGAGATTACGCCGGAGATGATGTCGCGCTCGTTGAAGGCCTCGACCATGCCCATCAGCGATAGCAGGATGGCAACGCCGCCGGCGACGGCTCCCTGGCGCAGGGCGGTTGCGAACAGAGATTTGCGCTTGGCCGTCATCTCGCTTCTCCTATGCCTTCGCCCGTGTGATGCGCTCGCCCAGGATGCCGGACGGGCGGAGGATTAGGATCAACACCAGGACGATGAAGGCGATCCCGTCCTTGAGCTGATACGGAGCCGGCACGCCATAGCCGTCCAGGAAGAGAATCGTCCCGACCGACTCTGTGACGCCGAGGGTCAATCCGCCCAGCATCGCCCCCGGGATGTTGCCGATGCCGCCGAGGACGGCGGCAGTAAAGGCCTTGATCCCCGGCACGAAACCCATGTAGGAGGTCACCTGCCGGTAGACCAGCGCATACAGTACGCCGGCCATGCCGGCGAAGGCCCCGCCGATGATGAAGGTGCGGACGATCGTGGCATCGACGTCGATGCCCATCAGCGCCGCCACTTCCTTGTCTTCCGACACGGCGCGCAGGGCGCGCCCGGCGCGCGTCCGTTGGGTAAACAAGTAGAGCACCAACATCATCAGCGCCGCCGCGACGATCACCAGCACTTGAACATAATCGATCTCCACCCCTCCTGGAAGAGTGATAGCTCCCTCCAGGCGCGGCATGGGCGGATACGATCGGACCTGCGAACCGAACAGCCCGCGGAACATGTATTGAAGGAAGAGCGAAGCGCCGATGGCGGTGATCAATGGCACCAGGCGAGGGGCGCGACGCAGCGGCCGATAAGCGATCCGCTCGAGCAGCACGGCGATCGTTACCGAGGTGAGGGCCGCGATCAGGAAGACCACAATGAGTCCAAGGACGGGATTGCTGTTCATGAAACCGGTCGAGGCCAACCAGGTGGCGGCAAAGTAGCCGATGAAGGATCCGCCCATGAAGACCTCGCTGTGCGCGAAGTTGATCATGCGCAGCACGCCGTAGACCATGGTGTACCCGAGGGCGATCAGGGCGTAGATCGAGCCCTGGGTGAGCCCCCCGATGGTCAAGTTGGCCCAGGCCACACTCGAGTATTTGCCAGACTGCAGCGTTTTGACCGAGCCGATCAAGGCGGCGATCAGGATGGCGGCCGCAATCAGCCACATGATGACGTCCACCACGTCGTAGCGCTCGAAGAAACGACGCATCGGGGGAATCCTCACGAGGAAGACGGGATTGGAGCGCCGGGGCGCCCGCGGCTGCAGGCCGGGGCGAGTGCAGGTTGGGTTGAGCCGGGCCTCGGGGCCCGGCTCAACCCGCTTGTCGTCTTACGACGAAGTGCGGAGGCCGGCAGAGAAAAACCGGTCTCCTCTGACCTCACTACTGACCCTTGGTCCAGAAGACTGGGGGCGGGAAGTTTCCGCCCGAGACTTCTGCGTCGGTGAACTGGTACACGGCGAGCGCCTCGCCCGTGGCGCAGTCACCATTCGCGTCGCAAGAGAGGTTCCCCGTCAGCCCTGGGAAGTTCTTGGTGCCATACATTGCGTCGCGCAACGCCTGGCGTCCGATGTGGACAGTGCCATCGGCATCAACGACGGCCACAGACTCGATCGCCTGGAAGACGATGTTCCCGGCATCGTAGCCGAAGGCGTGGTAGCCGCTGGGCGGCACGCCGCCGTACTTGGCGTCCCACTTGGCAAGGAGCTCCTGGTAGGCGTCGCCCGAGACATACGGCCCGGACATGAACATCCCGATCGCAGCGGGGCCGGCGTTGGCGCCGAAGGTGTTGGCGAACAACCCGTCGGCCGCCATCAGGACCGTGTCTTCCAAGCCGGGCGTGCCCTTGGCCTGGGCCGTGAAGAAGCCGCCAGCCGGCTCGAAGATCGGGAAGTAGATCAGTCCCGGTGCGTCGGCGGCGATGCTTGTAAGAACGCCGGTCATGTCCGTGTCTTCTGGAGCGATGGCTTCCTGGGCTGTGATGGTCCCGCCGAGCGCGATGAAGCTCTCAGCGAAAACCCGCTGCAGGCTCTCAGCGTACGGGCTGCCGTCGTGGACGGTGGCGGCGGTGGTGACGCCCAGCTCGCTGTAGGCGAACTCGGCAGCGAGCGCGCCTTGGAAGTTGTCATTGTGCGCCGTGCGTAGATAGCCCGGCCAGTGGTCGGGGTGATCCGGGTTGGTCAGGTCGGGGTTGGTGTTCGCCGCCGAGATCATGACCATGCCGGCTGCGGAGATCATAGGCATGGCGGCACGGGCCTCGCTCGAGCAAGTCGTACCGAAGATCGCAATGATCGTCGGATCGGCTGCCAGCTTGGTGCCGGCGGCCTGACCGCCCTCGGGGTTGCAGCCCGTGTCTTCCCCGGTCCACGAGATCGGGTGGCCGAGCAGCACGCCACCGATGTCATCGATGGCGATCTCGGTCCCGCCCCGGGCGTCCTCGCCGAGTGGGGCGGTGGCGCCGGATACGGTTTCCGCCCAGGCCAGATGGATCGGGTCACCCGGGGCGATGGTCACGCACCCGATGGCGTCCATGCACTCATAGGCCACCGGTTCCGGCGGGGTCGTCGGCGCGGGGCCGGCGGACGTCGGGGCCGGGGCCACTGTGGTCGCGGCCGGTGCACAGGCCGCCAGGATCATGGCCGCCATGATAAGCACCGACAAAAGGGCAAAGGTACGCTTCATTTCTTCTCCCCTCCTCCAGGGATCAGAATGGACTTTCAGAGTTCGTTGGATGTACTTACGATGGGGACGAACCGTGGCTTCCTTCGATTCCGCTGCACCTCCTTCCGGCCGCGCGCCCCGCGGCGCGCTGAGCCCTCAAGATGACCTATCTCGCCCCCTAAAGCCTGGATTGTAGCCTGTCTACGGGGGCAATGTCAACCGCCACAGTGGGCAGGTAGGCCCGCCCGGAGCCCCCGCAGGCGTCCGTCTAGGGCTAAGGCAGCAACCGGCCGGTTGGCCTTATCGCTTGACGGGCTCCGGCTGCATGGCTACGATTACGCTTCATATCCCGTAGGGGATTGCACTCCCACCCCGTCGCGGACTCCCGAATGCGCATCGGCATGATGGTCGACATGTACAAACCCCACATCAGCGGGGTGACGCACTAC
>CAZMVJ010000112.1:0-9199 GCA_964569445.1 uncultured Anaerolineaceae bacterium
GGCGCTACGAGCGCCCGCAGAAGGGCCGCTCGCGCGAGTTCTTCCAGTGGAACATCGACCTGATGGGGATCGAGACGGCCGAAGCCGACGCCGAGATCGCGGCGGTGGCCGTCGAGCTCTTCCGCGCCGTCGGTCTCGGTCCGGACCGCATCCGGCTCCTGGTGAACAACCGCCGGCTGGCGGAGTCGAGGTACCTCGGCCTCGGCATTGCGCCCGAGCAGCTGGCGGCGGCCTTCCGTCTGGTCGACCGGCGGGACAAGATGTCGCTCTCGGCCTGGATCTCTTTCGGCCTCGAGCTCGGTCTGAGCCAGGCATCGCTCGACGGCCTGCTGCCTCTGCTGACCGACGAGCAGGGCTGGCGTGACTCTCCCGAGCTGACCGCCTTCTTCGAGGCGGCCGACGCGCTTGGCGCCGCCGAATACCTGCAGTTCGACGCGACCGTCGTGCGCGGCCTGGACTACTACACCGGCACTGTCTTCGAAGCACGCGATCGAGAAGGCCGTTTCCGGGCCATCCTAGGCGGAGGGCGCTACGACAACCTCGTGGCCGATGTCGGCGGCGACCGCATTCCCGCCGTCGGCTTCGCCATGGGGGACGTGACCATCGGGTTGATGATCCAGGAATTCGGCGCAGCCCCCTCCGGACCCCCGCCTCCCGCCCAGGTGCTTGTGTGCTGGGTCGACGAAGCGGCCCGCCTCGAGTCGCTGCGCCTCGCCGGCCGTCTGCGCCAGATCGGCCTGCAGGTGGAATGGTATCCGGCGGCCGAGCGCCTACCGCGGCAGCTGAAGTACGCCGACCGCCTCAAGATCCCGCTGGCGATCATCGTCGGATCGCGCGAGCTCGAACAAGGCTCGCTCACGATCAAGGACCTGCGCGATCGCAGCCAGATCACCACGCCACGCGACTCGCTGGTCGACCGGCTGACGGCGTTGCTTAGCGAGTTCAAGGACAACTAAGGGAGTGGGACTCCGAGCTGAGACTCTTGCTGTCCTTTCACCCCCTCCCCTTTCCCCTCCCCCTGCAAGCGCTGGTTTGGTCCACAGGGAGGTCCGCAGGGGGAGGGGTAGTGATTTAGAGGGGCAGGGGGCCATTGGCCCCCTGCCCCTCTATGACTCTCCCCCCTTTCCGCAAGTCTCCCGGTCAAGGAAACTGCGGGCCGCGGAGAGGGGGGTTGGGGGGGTGAGGCATGGAGCCAGTGGTACAGGAGGAGAACCATCGAGACTCTCGAAGATTCAATTCCGAAGCAACAACTTTCTGTCCATTACGTTTCTGAACCCGTACAGCTGCTTGAGCCGCCGCGCCAACCATGCTAGAATGCCGCCTCGCTTGATGGTGCCAGTAGCTCAACGGCAGAGCACCGCACTGTGGATGCGGGGGTTGTGGGTTCGAAACCCATCTGGCACCCCTCCAAGACGCCCCCGGGCGTCTTTTTCTTCGCAAAGCCATCGCTCCACCGGCTCGGCCGGGTGGGGTAAACTAGGCCCGGCTTGCTGACATGCGCATCATTGCCGTCGCGAATCCCCGTGCTGGCTGCGGCAAGACGGCCACGACTCACGCCCTTGGGATGACCCTGGCTGAGCGCGGCTGGCGGGTCCTCCTGGCCGATCTCGACCCGCAGGCCAGCCTGACCTCGTTCTGCGGAGTCGAGACTACCGCCGGGGCCAGCCTGGCCGAGGTGCTGGGCGGCGCCCTGCCCGGCCCGGTGGCGATGTGGGACATCCTGCGAGAGATCGTCCCGGGGATGTACTTGTTCCTGGCGCCGGCCGATCTGGCGATGGCTTCGACCGAGCTTGGGATGGCCTCCCGCATCGGCCGCGAGATCGTCGTCCGCAAGATCCTCAGCACGGTCTCCGCCAACTTCGACATCGCCTTGATCGATTGTCCATCGACGCTCAGCCTGTTGACGGTCAACGCGCTGACGGCGGCCCAGGCCGTGCTGGTGCCGGCCCAGGCCGACGTGACGCACGTCCGCGGGCTGTGGCTCTTTCTGGCGGTGCTGGCCCAGATCCGGCAGGAGATGAACGCCGAACTGGACATGCTCGGCATTCTCCTGTCCCCCTTCGATCCGCGGCTCAATCCGCACCGCACGGCGCTGCAAGCGATGCGCGCCGCGCGCCTTCCGCTCCTGGCCGTGGGACCGCTGGGCAGCACACAGGCTCCCGAGGACGAAACGGCCTCCTACTTCCCGACCGATCCGCAGGCCCAGTTGCAATTGGCCGAGCGAGTCGAGAAGTGGATCGCTGATTCGCGGACCTGAGGCCGCGCTGCCCGCCTGCCCTCGATGGACTCCACCGCCGTCGCTGCGGCCCATCCCAACATCGCCCTGATCAAGTATTGGGGCAACCGCGACGACGCGCTGCGTATCCCGCAGAACGGTTCCATCTCGATGACTCTCGCCGGGCTGCACACGATCACCCGTGTGCGGTTCGCCGATGATCTGCCGTCGGACTCCGTAGTCCTGCACGGACTTCCGGCGACGGGCGAGGCGCGTGCGCGCGTCACCCGCCACCTCGACCTCATTCGCCAGCTCGCCGGGCTCACGGCCCGGGCCGAGGTCGTCAGCGCCAGCGACTTCCCGACGGGCGCCGGCCTGGCATCGTCCGCCTCGGCCTTCGCCGCGTTGACCGTGGCCGCCGCCTACGCCGCCGGCCTCGACCTCTCGGCGACCGAGATGTCCCGGCTGGCCCGCCGCGGGTCGGGTTCCGCCTGCCGTTCGATCTTCGGAGGATTCGTCGAATGGGCCGCCGGCCGCGACGATCAGACCTCGTATGCCGCGCCGCTCGCTCCCGCCGATTACTGGCCCCTGGTGGATGTGGTGGCCGTCGTCAGTACGGACGAAAAGGACGTCGGCTCTTCCGAGGGCCATCGCCTGGCCGCCACCAGCCCGCTTCAGGCTCCGCGCCTGGCCGGCGCCGAAGCCCGCCTGGCGGCTTGCCGCACCGCCATCCGCGATCGGGACTTCCCTGCGCTGGCGGCAATCGTCGAGCAGGATTCAGACTTGATGCACGCCGTCATGGAGAGCTCGACTCCGCCGCTTCGCTACCGTCTCCCGGTCAGCCTGGCGCTGATGTCCGCCGCGCGAGGCTGGCGCGCTGACGGCCAGGCCGTGTGCACTACCCTCGATGCAGGGCCAAACGTCCACTGCCTTTGCCCGGCGGCGCAAGCTCCCGCCATCGAGCGGCAGCTGACGGACGTCGCCGGCGTGATGCGCGTGATCTCGGCTCCGGTCGGCGCGGGGGCGCGACGGCTCGCGGAAACCGACCCCCTGACCGGCCTGCTATAATCCCGGTCAGGCGCGCTGGTTGATCGACCTCCTCATCTTCGCCGCCATTCTCGGTTTTCTGATCCTCGGGCACGAGTTCGGCCACTTTGTCGCGGCGCGGGCGCGCCGAGTCCAGGTGACCGAGTTCGGCATCGGATTCCCGCCGCGCCTGTTCACCCTTTTCCATTTCAAGGGCACCCGCTTCACCGTTAACGCCATTCCGCTGGGCGGGTTCGTGCGGCCGGTGGGGGAAGACGATCCCACCGTCAGCGGGGGCCTGGCCGGATCGTCCAAGACGACGCGCGCCATCGTGCTGCTGGCCGGCCCGGGAGCCAACATCCTGTTGGGAATCCTGGCCTTTACCGTCGCTTTCAAGTTCGCCTCGCCCGATCCGACGCGCGTCATGGTCACGCAGATCGCCTTCGGATCCCCGGCCGAGGCAGCCGGCATCCTGCGCGGCGACCTGGTGCTGGCCCTCGACGAAATCCCGGTGGCGGGTTTCGAGGACCTGCGACAGGCGACGGACGATCATCTGGATATCCCGGTGGTCCTGACGATCCTGCGCGGCGGCGAAGAGATGGAACTCACCCTCACCCCGCGCTCGATCCATCCGGAAGGCGAAGGGCCCTTGGGGCTGACTATCGGGCACCCGACGCGCCGGGCCTCCTGGACGGAGGCCGTCGGCTATGGGGTCGATTCCGTGGTCCTTCAGGTCCAGAACCTGGCGCTGCTCCCGTCGCGCCTGGCGCGCGGTGAAATCGCCCCTCAGGAAGCGCGCGTCAGCGGCCTCAAAGGGATGTACGACATGTTCGCCTGGGCCGGCGAAATCGACCGGGACGCGCAGCGGCCGTTCCTGACGCTGAACCTGACCGGGATCATCAGCATCGGCCTGGCCGTGGCCAACCTGCTTCCCATACCGGCACTGGACGGAGGCCGCCTGGCCTTCGTGCTCATCGAGGCGACGACCCGGCGGCGCATCTCGCCGCGCTACGAAGGCCTGGCGCACGCCGTAGGCTTCGTCCTGCTCCTGATCCTGATGGCCTACGTCAATCTACAGGATTTCACCAACCCCATCACTCTGCCGCGCTAGCCGCCGCCATGGCCCCATCCATCGAAAAGGCTTTTGATTTGTTGCGGGCGGAGGGCGAACTCCCGCCGACCTCCCTGCGCGGCCTGTCCGACATGAACTCAGTGGCAGCGAAAGAGGCGCGCCGCCAGTGGAGCCGCCTGCCTCTCGCCCGGCGGCAGGCGGTGATGCGGCTGGCCGGTTCCCTGGCCGATGAGCACATCGAGCTCAACTTCGACCGACTGGATTTGATCGGCCTGCAGGATCCGGATCCCCTCGTCCGGCGGCAGGCCGTCGCCAATCTGTGGGAAAGCGAAGAACCCTCGCTCCGCTCGCGCTTCCTGAGGCTGCTGGAGACCGATGCCGACCTGGGCGTGCGCGTCGAGGCGGCCCGCGCCCTGGGACGCTTCGTCCTGGAGATGGAAGAGACGGAAGCCGACGGAGAGGATCGCCGCCGCTTGGAGGAGACCTTGCTGTCGGCGACCTCGGATGGCGACCAAACGCTCCGCCTGCAGGGTGTCGAGGCGCTGGGGTTCTCGTCCCGTGCGGAGGTCCCGGATCTGATTCGGGCAGCCTACGACTCCGCCGGAGACGATGCCCGGCGCTCGGCGCTGGTGGCCATGGGCCGTTCCGGGGATCGGCGCTGGCGCGACATCGTCACCTCCGAGCTTCGCAGCCCGGTGCCGACCACGCGGCGGGAGGCAGCCCGCGCCGCCGGCGAGCTGGAACTTCGACGGTCGGTCCCGGAGCTGGCCGAGCTGCTGGAGGATGCCAGCCCGGAGGTGGCCCTGCAGGCCATCTGGGCACTGGGCCAGATCGGGGGAAAGTCGGCCGAGCGCGCCCTGCTGCGGGCCCAGCGCACGGCCAGCGATGAGTCGACCCGCGTCGCCCTACAGGAGTCGCTTGAGAATCTGACCTTCCTGGAAGGCATTCGCGACCTGGAGGGCGCCTTGCGCCTTCGGCGGGAGTCGGAGTGAGCTTGGCGCGCGTCTTCCTGGAAACCCTCCTCCCCGTCATGATTCTCGCCGCGCTGGGGATGCTCCTGCGACGGCGGTTGCACATCGACCCGAAGCCGCTCTCGCAAATCGTCTTTTACGTCTTCGCCCCGGCCCTCGTCTTCCAACTGCTGATCCGGAACCCTTTCTCCCTCGGCGACATGCTGCGGATGGCGACGTTTGTCGTCCTGCTCCTGGCGGCCATGGCCGTGATCGCCTGGACGATCGCTCGCGTGATGAAGCTGAACCGCACCATGACCTCGGCCCTGATCCTGTGCATTGTCTTCATGAACGCCGGCAATCTCGGCCTCCCGGTCACGCAATTGGCCTTCGGCGCGGTCACGCTGGCGTGGGCGTCGGTTTTCTTTTCGACGACGGCCCTGCTCTCGAATTCGGCTGGGGCGTGGATCGCCAGCGTCGGGAGGGCTTCCCCAGGGAGGGCCTTCATCGGGCTGGCCAAAGTCCCGTCCGTCTACGCCATCCCTCTTGCCGTTGTCCTCCACACGGCCGGGGTGACCCTCCCCCCGTTTGTCGAGGTCCCCGTCGGTCTGCTGGCCGGCGCCGCCGTGCCTTCGATGCTGCTCCTGTTGGGGATGCAGCTCAGCGGGAATGGCCAGCGCAGCCACCTCGGTCTGCTGGGACTGGTGAGCGCCGCGCGACTCGTCGTCTCGCCCTTGATCGCCTGGGGCCTCAGCGCCGCCTTCCGCTTCCCGCCGGCCGCAGTGCAGGCCGGGATCCTGGAGGCGGCGATGCCGACCGCCGTCCTGAATTCAATCCTAGCCGCTCAGTACGATGTCGAGCCGGAGTTCGTCTCGAGCGCCATTCTCGTCACGACTCTGCTCAGTCCGCTGACTCTGACGCCGCTCTTGCAGACACTGCAGTAGAAGGCGACCTGCGCCGGCATGACCATCCCCGAAGGCCGCTGCCACGCCTACGTCACCGGAGTCGTCCAGGGCGTCGGTTTTCGTTACTTCGTAATGGATGCCGCCGTCGATGTCGGCGCCGCCGGGTGGGTGCGCAACTTGCGCGACGGCCGGGTCGAACTCGTCGCCGAGGGATCACGCTCCGGCCTGGAGACGCTCCTGACGCAGGTGCGGCGCGGCCCGTACGGAGGACGTGTCGACCGCGTCGATGAGGTCTGGGAAGCGGCCACCGGCGAGTTCCACAACTTTGGACTTCAGCGGACCATCTGAAGGGGCGCGGCCGGCGGGCGGCGCCGAACCGACGGGGGTCTAGCAGTATGCGGAAGAACGGCGACCGGCATTCACCCCCCCCCGGCCTCCTACCCCTCTCCGCCTTGTGCCCGCGGATTGCTGGCCTCGCAGTCCGCGGAGAGGGGGTAGGGGGTGAGGCCGGAGGCTGGTTTTTCCGCAGCCTCCTAGGCGCCAATTCCCTCGGCCAGGATCTCCATCGCTTCCCAGCCAAGCGACTGGCTTTCACCGGGCTCGAAGACTCGAACGAGCACCGTCTCAACCGGTGGGTGAGGCAGCCCTCGAACGAAAGCCGCCAGTCGAATGGCGCGCGCTTCGGGCTCCATCGCTTCATGCGAATCGACGACGTCAGTGATCCAGATCGGTTTCTCCGAAAACTCCGTCAGGCACTTCTCCAGAATGACGTTCTCCACGTCCAGTTCGCAGGCGACGGCAATCCAGTCCGCCTCTCCGGCGAACGACGATGACTGATCGAAAAACGTCGTGGCGTTCATCTGACGGCCGATCACGTCGCCCCCGCCGGCCAAGCATGGATAGCCGAACCGCGCTTCCGGAAAGATGTCGCGCAGGCGCCGGACTACCCCGGCGAGCCACTCTCCGAACCCCGCACCGTCGCGCCACAGCCGGCCGAACCCGCCGCGACCTTCGTTGGGGAAGGTCGCCAGATCGAAATCACGAATGCCCAGGCGATAGAGCCGGCCGACCTCGCCGGCGATGCGGGCCACGAAGCGCGCCGGGCGGAGCGCATCCTCGGACGGCGGGTCGACGACCCGGGCGATCAGGCGCACTCCCGGCAGCCTGGAACGCAGGGCCTCCACAATCGCCGCCGCCTCGGTCACCGAGATCATCACCGTCCGCACCTCGAGCCGGGCCGCCCGTTCGATTTCCGCGGTCCCCACGCCGCCCGAGCGAGTCAGGTTGAGGCCCATCCGCGCCGGAGCGGATGGAAGACTTTTGGGCGCCTTGGATGGGACTTGCGCCGGCCAGACGAGAAACGGCGTCGGGTCGATGATGTCCTTGGGAAAGTTCGTCTCCTGTCGGGCCGTGGCGCCATCGCGTTTGAGCGAAAGATGCAGATGCGCCGCCGAGGAGTTGCCGGTCGAATCGGCGCGTCCGATGAGCTGGCCGGCGCGCACCGGCTCACCTTTGTGGACCAGCGCCTTGGCCAGATGGGCGTAGACCGTCTTGTATCCGTCCTCATGTTGGATCCGGATGTGGATGCCATAGGCGTGGTTCTTGGGATCGGTGTAGACCTCGTACACTTCGCCATCGGCGCCGGCATAGACATTGGTGTTCGTCAAGGCACGGAAGTCGACCCCTTCATGGCCGGGCATCCCGTAGCGCCGATAGACTTGCGGGTTGATGCCGAACGGTTGCGTGACCACCGGGAAATCCGTCGGCCACACCAGGTGGAAGGTCCGACGCCGCGCTCCGTAGCGGTCGTTCTCGTGCACGCGCCGTTGGACCGCCTCGGCCATCTCCGCCGGGCTTCCGGCCTCGACCGGATCGAGCCTGACCCCGGCAGCCTTAAGACGAAACCATGACAGCGGCTCGCCGATCTCAGGAAAGGCCCCTTCGAAACGGGGGAAAGTCACCACCTGACGCGGCGCCATGTAGCGTGCGGCCACACCCGGATCCGGGGTGGCATTCGGGCCGAAGGTCAGCATGTAGGGGCGACAGGCCTGGAGCCAGTCCCAGTAGTTGTACCGCGGCAGCAGCAGAATCTGATCGTCGAACGGCATCGGAGCCTCAGCCGAATCCCAGGCCGGCCTGGCGAAGGGAAAGGTGGCGGTCCTTGCCGATGATCAGATGGTCGAGGACTTCGATGTCGAGCAGCCGACCGGCTTCGACCAGTGCCCGGGTCACGGCGACATCCTCCGGGCTGGGACTGGGATCCCCGCTCGGGTGATTGTGCGCCACGATGACCGCCGCCGCATTGGCCCGCACCGCTTCGCGGAAGACCTCGCCGATGCGAATGAGCGAGGTGTTCAGCGAGCCGACGTAGACTTCGACGGTTCGCAGCAACCGGTTGCGCGTGTCGAGCAGAACCACGACCAGGTGTTCCTGCTCCCGTCCGCCGATTTCGTACCGCAGCAACTCGGCGACGTCCTCCGGAGATTGGATCGACGGCCGGGCCGAGACCTCGGCCTTGGCGAAGCGGCGGCCGAGCTCGACCGCCGCCAGAAGCTGCGCCGCCTTGGCGCCGCCGATGCCGCGACGGCCGCGCAATTCGTCGTAGCGCGCATGGCGCAGACCGGCCACCCCGCCGCAGTCCTGCAGCAGCGTCTCCGCCAGGCGGAGCGCGCTCATTCCCTGTATTCCCGTCCTGAGAAGAATCGCCACGAGTTCGGCCTCGGCCAGAGCCCCGGCGCCCTGATTGGCCAGACGTTCACGGGGCCGATCCGAGCGCTGCAGGTCGGCAATCCGATGACGCGCCGTCCGGTCTGGCATTTCCCCCTCCGGATGCAAGGTCCCTGCCAAAGGCAGCACCCCTACTCTACCCAGCGCTCAGGGCGGCGTCAACAGTTTCCGGGAGTTGCACGCCCTTGTGGGCCACTAATCCGTCCGGACCCCCTCACCGCCGCCTCTTCCTTGTCACCCCCGCGAATGGCGCTTCGCATCCCGAAGGGGAAGCGGGGGTCCAGTCCTGACCAGGCACGTCGCC
>CAZMVJ010000113.1:0-9149 GCA_964569445.1 uncultured Anaerolineaceae bacterium
GATCGCGCCGGGGGGCGTCTCCGGCACCGCCGTCATCCTCAACTCTGTCTTCGGCTGGCCCATCGGCTGGGTGATGCTGGTGCTCAACCTCCCGCTGTTGGCCCTGGGTTTCCGTTATCTCGGCCGATACCAATTCCTGGTGCGCACGGCCTATGTCGCCGTGCTCTACAGCGTGGGAGCCCAGGTCTTCACCACCTGGCTGCAGGTCCCGGCGATCACCCACAACGCGCTGTTGAACGCGCTCTACGGGGGCGTGGTCGGCGGCATCGGCTCGGGCCTGATCTACCGCGGTCAGGCCTCAGTCGCAGGCACCGGCATTCTGGCCCGCATCGTCCAGCTCAGATCCGGCATGCCGGTCAGCCAGGTCTTCCTGCTGACCGACGGCGGCGTGATCCTGGCTGCGGCGCTGGTTCTCGGTTGGGAGAACGGGCTGTATTCCCTGTTGGCGCTGTTCGTATGGGGATTGGCCACCGACTACGTCCTCGAGGGCCCGAGCGTCGTGCGCACGGCTTTTATCGTCACCGACCACCCCGACCGCGTCGCCGAGGCGGTCATGCAGCGGCTGGGGATCGGCGTGACGGCCTGGGCGGCGCAGGGCAAGTTCACCCAGGAGCCGCACACGGTCCTGTTTTGCACCGTCAGCCGCCCGGATGTCGATCCGCTGCGCTCGGCTGTGACCGAGGGAGACCCGGCGGCGTTCCTGGTCATCGGCCACGGGCATCAGGCCACGGGCGGTATGGTCCGAAGCAATCAGCCCGGCTCGTCCGCTGGGGCGGAAGCCGACAAGGCTCCGGCCCCGGCGCGCAAGAAGGCGAGTTCAGCGAAACCCGCCGGGCGGCGCGGTTCCGCCGCGCGAGCGCGGAAGCGGCCGAAGGGAAAGACGGACCGCTGACGGCCTGACGCCCGGCCCGACGGAGGAAACCATGGGGCGAGTCATCCTGGTGGTGTCCGACGCCCTGCGCGACGACACCGCCGCCCAGCAGATGGGCTACCTGCAGCACCTGGTCGAGGCCGAGAAGGCGACCCGCTACACCGTCGTCGCCGAACTGCCGACGATGTCGCGTCCGCTGTACGAGACGCTGCACACCGGGGTGCCGGTCAGCGTTCACGGCGTCACCAACAACCGCGTCGTGCGCCGCTCGACGATGCCGAACGTCTTCGAAGAGGCGGTGCGCCGCGGCCGCACGACGGGCGCCTCGGCCTACTGGTGGTTCTCGGAGCTGTACAACCGCGTCCCCTTCGACCCCGTCGCCGATCGCGAGGTGGACGATCCGGCGCTGGCGATCCAGCACGGGCGCTTCTACACGGAAGACAATATGCCGGACCGCGAGGTGTTCGCCGCCGGGGCGGCGCTGGTGCACAAGTTCCATCCGGACTATGTCCTGATCCACCCGATGGGCATGGACTACCTGGGGGAGACCTACGGATCGGATTCGCCGCAGTACCGCAACAACGCCATCTTCCAGGACATGATCCTGGCGAACCTGATCCCCGGCTGGCTCGAGAGCGGCTATCATGTCCTGGTCACGGCCGATCACGGAATCAACAATGACCGCCTGCATGGCGGCACGACACCGGAGGTTCGTCACGTCCCGCTCTACCTGATCCCGCCGGACGGCGCCGGACGGGGCGAGACGCGGCGCCAGGTTCCACAGGTGGCCATGGCGCCCACGCTGTGCCGACTGCTTCAGATTCCGGCGCCTCGCACGATGACCGCCAAGCCCATCCGCTGAAGCCGCCCTTCGACCGGCGGCGAGGAGATCGCACACATGGCCGCGCGCTATCAGCTCCGTAAGGCCGCCAACGGGCAGCACTATTTCAACCTCACGGCGGAAAACAACAAGATCGTCCTGACGGGGGAGATGTACGACAGCAAGGCCGCCGCGCAGCAGGGCATCGAAGCCGTCCGGGTGAGCGGGCCTCAGCCCGAGCGCTATGACCGACGCCGGTCGGTCGACGGCCAGGACTACTTCGTGCTGCAGGCCGCCAACGGGGAGATCGTCGGCCAAAGCGAGATGTACCGTTCGTCGGCTTCGCTGGAGAACGGACTTCAGGCCGTCATACGCGTGTCGGAGTCGGCGGAAGTCTTCGAAGTGGAGTAATCCAGGCTTCGGCCGGGGAACCTCGAGACATGGCCGGGAAGGGTCAGCACGCGTTGGGCCGGGCGGAATCCCCGGAGCGGCGTTGAGCGCCATCCAATCGAAGGTCCTGGAGGGGTTGCACGTCTACCAGTCCGGTGCGTCCGGTCAGCCGGTCCTGCTCTTCCTGCACGGCTCGCCCCTCAGCGGACGGATGTGGATGCCTCAGCTCGAGCGACTGGAGGAGTTCCACTGCCTGGCGCCCGACCTCCCCGAGCATGGACAAAGCCAGGCCGTCGCCCCCTTCTCGATGGAGGATACGGTACGGCGTCTCGCCGCGATCGTCCGCGGCGCGGCGGCGCCGGAGGGTCGGGCGCACCTGATTGGCTTGTCCTTCGGCGGAGTCGTGGCGCAGGCGCTGATGGTGGAGAAGCCGGAGGTGGTGGACCACGTCATCCTGAGCGGAACGTCGGCGCGCATGAGCGGGGCTCTGTTCCAGGCGATGAGGCTTTCGCTGGCCTTAAACCGGCCTCTGCTGCGCGTGCTCTCGCCGGGCGCCCTGGCGGCGCTGGTTCGTTGGCAGACCGGCATCCCGGCATCGGTGTCGCCTCTCATCGAGGACGACATGAAGCGCGTCGATCCCGATTCGCTGACCCGCATCATCCTGGCGACCTACGGAGGGATCATCACGCCGACCGCCACGCGTTCGCCCGTGCTGGTCCTGGTGGGCGAGAAAGAGACTCCGGTGGCGAGGTCGATGGCGCGCCGCCTGCAGCGCGAGATCCCCGGGGCGCGCGGCGCAACGGTCCGCCGGCTCGGGCACGTCTGGAACCTGGAGAATCCAGATTTGTTCGTCGACGTCGTCCGGGCGTGGGTACGAGACGCTCCGCTGCCTGGGCCGCTTGTGCCGTTCACCTGAGATTCGGTTGGGTCCGACACCCGATTCGACGTCCGTTCAGGTCGACTCTCTGAGCTGCGCCGGTTCTCTGGAATGACATTCGCATGAACGACCCGCTCCTCGTGACCGTGCTGGCCGTCGCCGCGGCTGCGGTCGGCGCCTGGCTTTGGGTCCGGCGGCGTTGGGTGCGCCAAGCTGTGGGGGGATTGTTTCGAGCGCGCACGGGCACCGCGTCGCCGTCGGGCCGAGCAGACGCGGCTCCGGTCGGGTCGGCCCTCGACAAGCGCCTCTTTTTTCTTTCCCTGGCCGTCTTCGCCGTCACCCGTCTGATCGGGATCGAGAACTTCCCCATCTATTTCTTTACCGACGAGGCCGCCAACACGGTTCTGGCGGCGGAATTCCTGCACAACGGCCTGCGGGACGCGTCGGGCCAGTTGTTTCCGGTCTACTTCTCCAACTCCGACAAGCTGAGCCTGGGCGTTAGCGTCTACGCGCAGATGATTCCTTACCTCTTGTTCGGAGCGTCGGTGTTCGTCACGCGCGCCACCTCGGCGCTGATTGCGCTGTCGGGTGCTGCCGCCGTCGGGCTGACCGTGAGGGATGTTTTTCACACGCGCCTGGCCTGGCTGGGTGTGTTGCTGCTGGTGATCACGCCGGCGTGGTTCCTGCATTCACGGACGGCGTTTGAGACGAGTCTGTATGTGTCGATGTTCGCCTGGTTCCTGTACTTCTACCTGCGCTATCGGTCGGGCCACGTGCGCGCCATGTTCCCAGCCGTCGTTTTCGGGGCGCTGGGGTTCTATTCGTACAACACCGGGCAGGCCGGGCTCGTTCTGTGCGCCTTGCTCCTGGTCGTGGGCGACGCGCGCTACCACTGGGAAAACCGTCGGATGGCCCTGCTGGGGGCGGCGCTGGCCATCGCCCTGGCGCTGCCCTACGTGCGATTCCAGGCGGAGCATCCAGGAGAGATCGCCCGGCGCTTTCAACTGGTCGGCTCGTACTTGGTCCGACCGGACCTCCTTCCAGCCGAGAAGGCCGCCCGCTTTGTGCAGGAATACGCCACCGGCCTCAGCCCCGCGTACTGGTACGGGCCGGAGAACTCGCGCGACCTGATTCGTCACCGCATGAAGGGCTATGGCAACCTCCTTTGGCCGACCCTGCCATTTGCCGCGATCGGCCTGCTGATCTGTTTCCGGCGCTGGCGCGATCCAGCGCACCGGGCGGTTCTGATCGTTGCCTTCACCGCGCCGGCAGGCGCGGCGATGGCAGGGATGCACGTCACGCGCGCCCTGGTCTTCGTCCTGCCGGCGGCGCTGCTGACAGCCCTGGGGTTGGCCGCGCTGATGCGGCGAATGGGCGAGCGGGTGGGCCAGACCCGGATGGTGGCGGCGCTGTTTGTGCTGCTGTCTCTCGCCGGTGGGGCGATGCTGCGGGACGCGCTGGCGGACGGACCAACCTGGTATTCGGACTACGGCCTGACCGGGATGCAGTATGGGGCGCGCCAGGTCTTCTCTGACGTCTCGCGTTACCTGGCGGACCACCCGCAATCGCAGGTGTGGATCTTCCCCTCGGCGTGGAACGGTGGCGACATGTTGCGCCGTTTCTTTGCCCCCGAGGATCCGCGGATCTTGCTCCTCAATCTCGACAGCTTCCTCGAGGAGCGGTTCGACGCCGTCGAAGGGGCGCTGGTGGTGTTGACGAAGGACGACTACGAAAGCGTGATCAGGAGCGGCAAGTTCACCGAAGGGGATCTCGAAGACACGCTGCAGCTGCCGGATGGGACGACCGGCTATTACCTGGTGAGGCTATCGTACTTGCCAGAGGCCGATGCCATCTTCGCTGCCGAACGCGATGCCCGGCACAGGATGGTGGCAGAAGAAGTCGTTCTGATCGGCCGCACGGCAACGGTTCGCCACACGCCGTTCGACATCGGGTCCCTGCCCGACCTGTTCGACGGGGACCCAACGACCATGGTGCGCACCGCCGGCATCAATCCGGCCGTCATCGAGATCGAGTTCAGCGAGCCGGCCTGGCTCACCGGCTTGAGGTTGACGACGGGGTCGATGGACCTGGGGGTCACGATTGGTGTCTTCGCCGGTGAGGGAACAGTCCCCGGCAGATACGACGAGGTCTTCACCGGCCTCCCGCCGAGCCCGACGCTTGACTTGATGCTTGAGCCAGCGCCGGGGCCGGTACGCCGGCTGACGATCGAGGTCCGTGACCTCAATGGGCTGGCGACAACGTACGTTCATCTGGGGGAAATCGTCTTGCACGAAGAGTGAAGGCCGAATGGGCTTCTATCCCCTTGGCACGCCGGGGCGGCCGCCTTCCCGCCCAGGCCTGTGTCCCGTTCCGGAGATAAGTTGACAAAGGCGTTCCAGCTTGGGAAGGATTGATCTCGGCGGTGGCGGTCCACACGAAAGGCTCTGCCCTTAGCACCACGCAAAGACACAATCAAGGCCATTTGCGGAACGGGACACTGGTTGACACGCCTTCCGGGAGGTGCTATTCTGGCCGGAACTTGGTGTATACCAATTGACCTCAGGAATCGGCATGACTTCCCGCTTGGCAGCGGGCCAGGGAGGCCTTGGAATCAGGCCCCTCACCCGTCCGGCGGACGGCGGGCCGCCGCTTTATCTCCAGATCGCCGAGGCTCTAACTGCCCGAATTGAGGCCGGTGAGCTTGTTGCCGGCGACCGGTTGCCGCCCGAGCGGGACCTCAGCCAATCATTAGGGGTCAACCGTCTCACCCTGCGCCGGGCCCTGCGCTCGCTGGAAAGCCAGGGCCTGATCACCCGTCGCCAGGGTCGCGGTACGCACATCGCCTCGCCCAAGATCGAACGCCAGGCGGCGCGCCTAGTTTCGTTCACCCGCGGCATGCAGCAGCGCGGCTTCCTTCCCGGCACCCGCCTGCTTTCGGTGGACCATGTCCCGGCCCACGCCGCCCTGGCGGCTGTGCTGCAGATCGGCACCGGGGCGCCGGTGTGCGTCGTCCATCGCCTGCGGACGCTCAACCACGAACCGGCCTTGTTGGAGCAGTACACCCTGCCCGAGGAGCGATTCGCCGACCTGGAACGCCATGATCTGGAAGGGCGATCGATCTATGCCATCCTGCAAGACGACTTCGGCGTGAAGATTCAGAAGGCGCGGCAGAGCCTCGAGCCCGTCAGCGCCAGCGAATACGAGGCCGAGACGCTGGGGGTCGTCCTGGGCGCCCCCCTGATGCTGGAGCAGCGCCTGTCGTTCGACGCCCTCGACCGCCCGGTCGAACACGGGCGAGACCTGTACCGCGGCGATCGATTCCGCTTCGTCACCGAAACCGCGCCCTGGGAGGGATGACCGCGCAGCCATGATCGAGTCCCCCATCTGCCTTCTCTCGTCGGATCAGGTGCAGCAGGTGCACGATGCCTCGTTGGAGATTCTCGACAACGTCGGTCTGCTGGTGCGCAACGAGCGCGCCCGGACGATCTTCGCCCGCCATGGCTGCCGCGTCGACTCCGAGACCAATATCGTGCACTTCCCGCCGGCGGTCGTCGAACGACACCGCGCCTCGCTGCCGCCGACGTTCACCTTCGGCGCACGCGATCCAGACTTCGATCGGACGATGCCCGGCGACGCCCCGGTGATCGTCACCGGATCCTCGGCGCCCAACCTCGTCGATCCCGACAGCGGCCACGAGCGGCGGGCGCGCGCCGAGGACCTGGCCCGCATTGCCCATCTGGTGAACGAGCTGCCCGCCTATGACGTCTTTTCGATCTCGACCCTGGCCGAGGACGCGCCGCCCGGCTTCTTCACGCTGACCCGCCTCTATCCGTCGCTCAAATACTGCCGCAAGCCGGTGCGCGCCAGCGGGCCGCCGGAAGACACCCGCAAGATCCTGGATTTCGCCTTCCTGGTCGGTGGCGGCGAGGCGGCCTACCGGGATCACCCCTTCGTGACGCACCATTACTGTCCGGTCGTCTCGCCGCTGACGATGGATTTCGATTCGACGGAGATGCTGATCTTCTTCACGGAACAGGGGCTGCCGTGCTACCCGACGATCGTCCCCAACGCCGGGCTGACCTCGCCGCTGACGCTGCTCGGCACGCTGACGCAAGGAAACGCCGAATTCCTGGCGGCGGCGGTCCTGGAGCAGATGGTCCGTCCGGGGAAAGAGACGATCTACGCCAGCCTGCCAACCGTGGCCGATATGCGCACCGGCGCCTACGCCCCCGGGGCGATTGAAACCGGGATCTTGTTTATCGGCACGGCGCAGATGGCGCGCTTCTACAACGTCCCTTGCGGCGGATACATCGGGTTGACCAACGCCAAGGTCAACGATGCCCAGTCCGGCTACGAGACGGGGATGTCGGCCATCGCCGGATTGCTCGGCGGAGTCCACATGTTCAATATGGCCGGCCTGCTGGACGCGCTGATGTCCTTCGATTTCGCCAAGGCGGTGATCGACGACGAGATCGCCCAGATGCTCAAGAAGGCCGCCGCCGGGCTCGAGTTCAGTCAGGACAACCTGGCGCTGGACGTCATCGCCGAAGTCGGTCCGGCCGGGATGTACGCCGACAACCTGCACACGGTGCAGCGGATGAAGACCACCGCCGTGCTTCCCGAGATCGCCGACCGCGACCCGCGCGCGTTGTGGTTGGAACGGGGCGGCCTGGATTCACAGGGGCGGGCCATGCGCCGCGTCCACGACATCCTGACGCGGCCGAACAGCGCCGGCTTCACGCCTGAGCTCGATGGCCAGATCCGCCAGACGTTCCAGGGCCTGATGATGGCCGAGCTCAAGCCACCCGCCGGTTGGACGCGTCCGGCCGAGGCCCCGGGACGCGATCGTGGTGACCGGGCCGAGCGTCGCCGGAGACGGAGCGCGTGACTTCCTCCGCGCAGAGCGGAGGGCGGCACGAAGGGCCGCCCGCAGTCGAAGCGGGCCCTCTGCACATCCCTGCAGACGGAGCGTCTCTCCGCGTGGCCCTTCGACTGCGGCCGCAGTTACGCGCGCCGCAATCGTCGAGCCGGGGCGGCCTCCGCTCAGGGAGGAGCAAGGACTCTCGTGGGAAACCCGCGGCATGACGTCCTTCGCCATCCTGCTCGTCCTGACGTCGGCCGGGTTCCACGTCGTCACCCACGTGGCGCTCAAGCAGAGCCGCGACCGGTCGGCCTTTGTCTGGTGGATGTTGATTTGGGCCGGGGTGCTCTTCCTCCCCATTCCCCTTCTGGGTTGGACGACCATCCCGCCGATCGGTTGGGGGCTGATGGCCTTCAGCGCCATCTTCGAGGCCGGCTACTTCGGCGCCATTGCGCTGGCCTACCGCGGCGCCGACCTTTCGCTGGTTTACCCGTTAGCGCGCGGGACGGCGCCGGTGCTTCTGATGCTGTGGTCGATCGTGTTTCTGAACGAATCGCTTACGCTCGGCGGGGTGCTGGGAATTCTGATGATCACGGTCGGGCTGTACACGGTCAATCTGCCCAGGCTCGGGGCCTGGCGCGAACCGCTGCGCGCCCTGCGCCGTGTCGGGCCGCGCTGGGCCGTGGCGGCCGGCATATGCACTTCGGCTTACACCGCCATCGACAAGGTCGGGATCGGATACGTCCCGCCCCTGCTTTATACCTACCTGGCGCTATGGATGAGCGTCGTGCTTCTTACGCCGTGGACGCTGCGGCTGGTCGGCCGGGCCGGCCTGCGGGCCGAGATCAAATCTTCGCGCGGCGGAACGATCCTGGCCGGGTTCACGACGTTGGCGGCCTACGGATTGGTGCTGCTGGCGATGAGCCGCGGCATGCCGGCCGCCTACGCCGGGGCGTTGCGCGAGATCAGCGTCATTTTCGGCGCCGCCTACGGCGTGCTGGCGCTGAAAGAGCAGGGTGGCCCGATGCGCATCCTCGGCGCGGGCTTCGTCGCGCTGGGCGCGGTCATGATCGGGTTCCTCGGATGAGCGCTTTGTCTTCCGCCTCACCCCCTTACCCCCTCTCCGCCGCCCGCGCCCAGACCAATGAAGGATCGCGGCGGAGAGGGGGAGGAAGGTTTGGAGGGTGGGGGAGCGAAGCTCCCCCACCCTCCAAAGAAATCTCTCCCCTCCCCCTGCCATGGACCGTCGGATGCAAGCGGTTACCCAGGCAGGGGGAGGCCCACAGGGCTGCTTCGCGAGGGGAAGGGGTGGGGGTATGACGGAATCCAA
>CAZMVJ010000114.1:0-9147 GCA_964569445.1 uncultured Anaerolineaceae bacterium
CCGCGGATACGGGGCGCCAGGTCGCCCGATTTGCCACCCGACTGTGGTCGTCGTTCGGCCAGTGTAGAATGCGACGCATGCATACGCCCTCGGCGCGCACCCGCTGGTCGTCGACGACGAAAGTGATCGTCGTCGTTGGACTGGCGCTCGTCCTAGTGGCGCTGGCGATCGCCCTGCGCGAGATCATCCCGCCTCTGCTGCTGGCCGGTATCTTGGCCTACCTGCTGACGCCCGTGTCGCGGGCGCTGGAAGAGCGGCTTCGGATCAGCCGTGGTTGGGCGATCGCGCTGGTCTACCTGCTTTTCCTGGTGGCGCTGGCAGCCGCTCTGGCGTTACTGATTCCCGTGCTCGTCGAACAGTTGGCCAGGCTCAATCTCGACGTCCAGACGATCCTGTCCGACGTCGAAGTCCTGCTCGGTCGGGAGATTGTCCTGGCCGGCGTCCGATTCGACGTCGGGGAGCTTCTCGGTCAGTCCGCCCAGGCGCTCTCCGGGTTGCTGGAGCCCGTCTTCGGCCGGACGCTCGGCATCGCCGTCGATGTTGTGTCTTCGGCGCTGTGGCTCGTCTTCATCGTCATCGTTGCCTTCTACTTCGTGCGCGACCGGCGCCAACTGGCGGAAGCCTACGCTTCACTGTGGCCGGCCGCCCTTCGTTCCGAAGCGGTGGATCTGCGGCAGGAAGTGGACGCGGTCTGGCGGGCCTTCTTTGTCGGGCAGATTCTCCTGGCGTTTGTCGTAGCGCTGGTGTTCGCCGTCGTCGGCGCGCTCGTCGGGCTGCCCTTCCCGCTGGCGATGGCCGTGCTGGCCGGCCTGCTCGAGTTCGTCCCCAGCCTGGGGCACGGGATCTGGATGGTGACGGCGGCGGTGCTCATGCTGATCCACGGGTCGACCTGGCTCCCGCTTCCACCTTGGGCCGCCGCTGTGTTGATCGTCGGCATCCACCTGGTCTTCCAGCAGGTCGATTTGAACTACCTGATCCCGCGTCTGATCGGGCGGCGGGTCAGGCTGCATCCGGCCGTCGTGATCGTGGGTGTGTTCGCCGGGGCGATCGCCGCCGGGGTGTTGGGCGTGGTCCTGGCGGCCCCCGTGATCGCCACCGCCCGAGTCGTCGGCCGCTTCCTACGGGCCCACCTGTATGATGGAGAGGCGGCGCCGGCAGCGGTCGCCGCCGAAGGCAACGGATGAAACGAGGCGCTGCTCGCTCCAAGACGCGTCGAAGCGCGGTGCCCTCGGCGCCTCGGACGACCGCGGTCGCCCAAGCGAATCCGCCCCAGGCACCGGCTCCGTCCACCGGCGGCCCTGCCTCCCGGTCGCCGCTCTCCCCGCGTTGGAGCGCTTCGGGGAAACTACTGGTCGGGCTGACCGGCATCGTCGTGGCCGGGGCCCTCGTCGTCCGATTTCGAGCGCTGATCCAGCTGCTGGTCATCGCCGCCATCGTCGCCTTTCTGCTGGTGCCCGTCGTCCGGGTGATTCATCGGCGGGTGCGCCTGTCGTGGCGCGTGGCGACTCACCTCGTCTTCCTGCTGCTGATCCTGCTGATGGTCATGGGTTTCACCGCCACCGGACTGGCGCTGGCGCAGGAGGTCCAGTCGCTGGTGCAAACCGTGCAGAACATCCTGCTCGATCTGCCCGGTTTGCTGGAGTCCGTCAGCGGCATGGTGATCGTCGTCGGTCCGCTGCGGGTCGACCTGGCGCAGTTCGACCTGCCGTCGTTGGCGGAACAGGCGATGGTGTACGTTCGCCCCTTCCTCGGCGAGGCGAGTGGGGTAGTGACCTCGTTGGCCGGGGGCGCCATCGAAACGGTCATCAGGCTGGTGTTCATCATGGCCGCCGCCTACTTCTTCACTCTGGACCAGCCGGTCTTCGGCGATCTCTGGAAACGGACGGCCCTGCCCGGCTTTCAATACGATTGGACGCGGCTGCAGGCGGCCCTCGACCGGATCTGGGCGGCTTTTCTGCGCGGCCAAATCGTTCTAGGGCTGGTGATCGCCGTCGTCGTCACCATCGGGTTGAGCATCCTCGGCGTCCGCAACGCGCTGGTATTGGGCCTGGTATCGGGCTTGCTCGAGTTCCTCCCGATCGTCGGTCCGGTGGTGGCCGGGGCGATCGCGGCGCTGGTGGCCTTCTTCCAGGGTTCGAACTGGTGGGGGCTCGACCCGCTGGTGTTTACTTTGGTGGTGATCGCCTTCTTCATCGTCATTCAACAGCTCGAGAACAATCTGCTCGTCCCCCGTATTTTGGGCAACGCCCTGAGCATGCACCCGGTCGTGATTCTGGTGGCGGCCGTCATCGGCGCCACCCTGGCTGGCATCCTCGGGATCCTGCTCTCCGCCCCGACAATGGCGACTCTGATCCTGCTCGGCCGCTACGTCTACCGCAAAGTCTTCGACCTTCCGCCATGGGATCCGCCGATCGATGGGATCCTGGAAGGCCAGGCGCAAGCACCCCTTCGTCCCCGCTGGCAATGGTGGAGGCGGAAGTCGAAACCCGGGAGGGACCATGCCGGATGAACCGCGCATCACGACGACGACGCTGGCCGAGACGGAGAACTACCTGGCCTGGAAATCGGACGAACCGGATGGCGAAGCGATCTACCACGTCGAGGCGGGCGCCGTTACGCTCCATTTCTTTGCCGAGGAATGGGAGGAGTTCATCGATCTGGCGAGGCAGCTGCTCCCCGAGTGACCCCCGGCTGATGGCCGATTCCGGTGCTCACCGCGGAGTTGCTCGCTCAACTGCAAACGCCGGAAGGCGAGTGCGCCTTGGAGGCCGCCGGCGCAGCGCTGGCGGCCGAGCCCGACTTTCTGCGCGCCGCCCAGGAACTCACGCCGCCGTTCGCCGAACCTCTGGCCCGCGCCGCCGTCGAGCAGGAGCAGCTTCGGCGGCGCGCCGCCCGCAAGTTCCCTGAAGCGAACCGGCTCTTCTTCACTCGCGAAGGCCTCGAGCAGGCCACGCCGGAGGCCGTCGCCCGGAACCGCGCGGCGCGCTTCGAAGCGTTCCCGCTCGTCTTCGATTTCGGGGCCGGCCTGGGCGGCGACGCCCTGGCCCTCGCCCGACGTTCGCGCGTCGTCGCCGTCGACCGCGACCGCCTCCGCCTGCGTGTCCTGCGAGCCAACGCCGAACGCCTCGGCCTGGCCGACCGGCTCAGGTTCGTCGAGGCCGACCTGCGCCGACTGCCTCTGCATCTCCCGCCTGGCGCCGGTGCCTTCTGCGATCCCGGGAGGCGCGCTGGTGGGCGGCGTCTGCGCGGGGTGCAGGCTGCCGAGCCGCCGCTCCACGTCGTGCTGGAGTGGCTCCCTTCGTTAGCAGCTCTGGGAGTCAAGGTGAGCCCGGCGGTGCGGCTCGATGAGGTCCGCCACTTGCCATGCGAGATCGAATTTGTCTCCCTGGACGGCGAGCTGAAAGAGGCCGTGCTGTGGTTCGGCGCGCTCCGGCAAGGAGTGCGGCGGGCGACGGTGCTGCCGGCCGGGGTGACGCTCGAGGGCGACATCGAACCACCGCTCCCGGTCGGGCCCGTCGGGGCGTACTTGCTCGAACCGGATCCGGCGATCCTGCGCGCCGGGCTGGTGCGGACGTTGGGCGCCGCGCTCGGCGCGCACCCGATTGCCGAAGACATATCGTTCCTGAGTCTGGATGAGGCGCGTCTATCGCCATTCGCCCGAACCTATCGGGTCCTGGAATCGGCGCCTTTCAGGCTCAAATCCCTGCAGGCGATGCTCGACCAACGTGACGTCGGCCGACTGACCGTCAAGCGCCGCGGGTCGGCGGTTGAGCCCGAGGCGATCGCGCGAAAGCTCCGCCTGCGGGGCGCAGGCGAGGCGCTCGTCATCCTCACGCGACACCGCGGCCGGCAGACGATGATCCTTGCCGAGCGCGTTGGCAAGGGGGGCGCTTGATGGTGAGGCCTAGCAGTTTGCGGAAAAACGGCGACCGCCATTCAACCCCCTCCCCTGGCCCTCGCGAAGCAGCCCGTAGCGGAGCGGAGGGCCTCTCCCTGCGCCCGCGTGGGCTCGCGTCCCAAGCCATCGTGCAGGGGGAGGGGAAGGTATTTCTGGGGGTGGGGGGAGCAAAGCTCCCCCCACCCCCCAGACCTCCTACCCCGTGCGAAGCCGCCCGTAGCGTAGCGGAGGGCCCTTCCGCCATGGGCCTGCGGATCTTGACCTCGCAGTCCGCGGAGAGGGGGGAGGGGGTGAGGCCGGAGGTAGGTCTTTCCGCAGCCTCCAAGCGGGTTCAACCTCTCTGCCACCGGACCGGTGCTATCATTCGATCATCGAGGCCCGGAATGACGATGCGTCGCGAGCGGCTTACCTGGGAGGACGTCGATCGGCTGATCGAGCATCTGATCCCGCAGTTCAGCGCCAGCTTCGAAGCGATGGTTCTCATCACTCGCGGCGGGATCGTCCCCGGGGGGCTGCTGGCCGAGACGTTGGGGATCGAAAGTGTCCTGACGGCATCGGTCGATTTCCCTTACGAGGCGCGTCGGGAAGCGGCAAAGCTTCTCGTTTGGCCCCAATTCATCCAATTCCCCGAGGAGACGCAGCTGGCCGGGAAAAGCGTGTTGGTGGTCGATGATGTGTGGGGGTCGGGGCGGACGATCACGGCCGTGAAGAACCGCGTCCAGGCGGCGGGCGGGCGCGCGTCGACGTGCGTTCTCCACTTCAACCCCTACCGCAATCTGTTCGGTTCCGTCCGGCCGGACTTTTACGCTGCCGAGACGGACGCCTACATTTTCTACCCGTGGGAGGGCGGCCGCGGCCTCGAGAAGGTTCTCCTCGACCATCCGGAATCCTAGCCCTGCCCTGTCCACTACCCCCAGATCTGGCGGTTCCCAAGAGGGCATCATTCCCTCGGCGGCGGGAATCGAGGAATTCGAAATCCTGGGGCGGCTTTCGCGGGAATGGCTGGGTGGGTCCACTCTCAAGTCGAGTCCGGGTCCATGTCCCACAGCACGGCCGCCGAGGGGGAGGGCGGGCCAGGACGTCTGGCTTAGCCTGAGGCGACGCGCCGGCGACAGGTCGCGACCAACCCGCTGGCAGGTGTTGCGTCTCCAGTGGCCGCGCATCGCCCGCCGGTCGGTTTCGGGCTCGGGAAGCGCAGCGGTTCTTCCGGTTTGACTTCCGCTCTGGCGGCGGCTATAATGTCCCCGCGCTTGCTGGCGTCCAGGTTTGTCCGCCCGGAAGAACTTGGAGGTGGTGCTCAGGTAAACCGACAGCTGGATGGACGTGTGTCGACCTGAATGCCTGGGCCTGGTCGGAGGCAAGCGACGCTCAGGCTTTTTGTTTCCGGAGCTTAATGTCCGCACCTCGTGAAGACATGTCGGCGCTGCTGAATGAGTCCAGCGCCATCGCCCACCCCCGCCGCGGCGACGTGCTGCGAGGCCGCGTCCTCACCGTCGACGGCCGCGGATTGGTCATCGATGTCGGCTTGAAGCGCGAAGGGATCGTTCCGTCCGAGGACCTGCGCCGACTGGGCAGCGGGGTGGTACCTCCCCAGATCAACGATGAAGTCGAAGTGATGGTGGTCTCCCCGCTCGATTCCGAGGGAGACTTGATCGTCTCCCTATCGCAGGCCCACGACAGCGGCGATTGGGCGCGCGCCGAGCAGCTGCTGGAGAGCGGGGAAGTCTTCGAAGGCAGCGCCACCGCCGCCAATCGCGGCGGGCTCGTGGTTCCCTTCGGCAAACTGCGCGGCTTCGTCCCCGTTTCCCAGCTGGCGGAGGCGCCGCGCGGCGTCGACGACGTCGAGCGCGTGCGGGCGCTGGAACGCCGCCTGGGGCGGCCCCTGCCGCTGCGCGTCATCGAAGTCGACCCGCAGCGGCGACGGCTGGTGCTCTCCGAGCGCAAGGCCGTGCGCGCCTGGCGTCAGGAGCGCAAAGCGCAGGTCATCGAATCGCTGAAAGAGGGCGACCTGCGCAAGGGAGTCGTGACGAGCGTACGTGACTTTGGCGCCTTCGTGGATATCGGAGGCGCCGATGGTTTGATCCACATCTCCGAGCTGAGTTGGTCGCACGTTGTCAATCCCGGCGACGTCATTCGTGAAGGCCAGGAGGTCGAGGCGGTGGTCGTCCGGCTCGACCGCGAATCGAATCGCATCAGCCTGAGCCTGAAGCGGCTGCAGCCGAGTCCGTGGCTGGCGGCCGCCGGCCGGCTGGCCGTCGGCCAGCGTCTGACGGCGACGGTCGTGCGCTTCGACCGCGGCGACCTGGTCGTCTCGGTCGACCCCGGCGTCGAAGGCCGGCTGCCGTGGTCGCATGCCTCACCACGGCCTTCGGATCCCGCGGCAGAAGCCGCCGGCGATCCTCAGGCAGACGGCGCAGGGGATCCGGCGGCAGCCTCTGCCGGAGATCCTCCGGCGGTTGGGACGCAGCTGACAGTGCGGGTGGTTTCGTTTGAGCCGGAACGTGAGCGGCTCGGGCTGGCGATCGAACAGGGTCAACCCGAGGCGATCGGTTCCTGACGATGGGAGGTGATGCGCGTTGACGACAGTCATCCTGCGGCCGAATGAGAGCCAGGACATGCTCCTCAAACGGTTCCGCAAGAAGGTGGCCAAGAGCGGCATTCTCAGCACGGTGCGCCGCAAGCGCTGGTTCATCTCCAAAAGCGAATTGCGGAGAATTCAGAAGAAGAAAGCGATCCGGCGGCTCAAGCGCCGGCAGCGAAAGATGGCGTGGCAGCGGGGCGAGGGCTAGCTTGTCTGTCCGAGCCGCGTGCGCCATCCGGAGGCCTGGATGACGAAGACCGAGGAAAAGATCGAGGTGGAGGGCACCGTCGTCGAAGCCCTGCCGGCGACGCAGTTTCGCGTCAAGTTGGACAACGACCACACGGTGCTGGCCTACCTTTCCGGCAAGATGCGCCGCTACTACATCCGCATCCTGCTCGGCGACCGCGTCAAGGTCGAGCTCTCGCCCTATGACCTGACGCGCGGGCGGATCACCTACCGCCACCGCCGACGCCCGACCGAGCCGGCCTGAGTCTGAACCGGCCCCTCCGGACTCATCCAGTCCCATTGCGCCGCCCCGTCACCGGGGCGGCGTTTTCTTTGCGAAAAGTCAAAGTACACCAACCCTGCTCGAAGCTCTCTTGCTCCAAGGTCAGGCCCGCGACACCGGCCACCTCCTCGACACCGCCCTCGAGGTCCCCCAGGATGCCGGAAAGGACGAGCCGTCCTTCGTCCCGGACAAGGCCGGCCAGCCCTTCCCGGAGAAGCTCCCGCAGCGTCTCCGCCAGGATGTTGGCGACCACGAGGTCCGGGCGGCGGCCGGCGAGGCGGGCTGCCGCCTCCGGCAGCGACCCCTGGAACACCTCGAGGCGGGAGTCGACTCGGTTCAATTCGGCGCTGCGTCGTGTCGCCGCCACCGCCTCGTTGTCGATATCGCACGCCAGCACATGACCGGCGCCGAACAGGACGGCGGCGACGCTTAGGATGCCTGAGCCACAACCGAGGTCCACGACGAGGTCTCCGGGCCGAACCAGGTTTTCCAGGGCCTCCAGGCACATCCGGGTGGAAGGATGGGCGCCGGTGCCGAAGGCCATTCCTGGGTCGAGCACGAGCGGGAGCCGCGCCGCATCTGTTGGCGCAATCCAGGGCGGCAGGACGAGCAGGCGCCGGCCGATGGCCAGCGGATGGAAGTTGGCCTTCCAGCTTTCGGCCCAGTCCTCTTCCTCGATCAAGCGGAACGAAGGCTCAGGCAACGCGGCGATTTGGGAAAGGTGCCAGATCGCTTCCCTGACCTGCTGCTGCACGAAGGCGGAGGCGGCCGGCTCCGGGAGATAGGCCAGTACCGTGAACGGGGCCCCGGGCGTCCGTGTTTCTCCGGTGATCGCCGTGCCGGCGGAGGCGTAACGCGCCAGGACGTCGGCGACGGCCTCGGCGTTCTCGGCCGACGTCGTCAGCGAAATCTCCAACCACTTCACTCGGCGTTGCCCCCGAGCATCTCCTTGAGGCGGTCAAAGAAACCGCGCTCCTGCGGGACGACGGCGCTGCCCAGCGTGGCCCCGAGCTTCTCGAAAAGCTCGCGCTGTTCCGGGGTCAGGCTGTGTGGGATCTCGACCGAGACGACCACCAGCTGATCGCCGCGGCCGCCGCGTTGCAGATGAGGGATGCCCTTGCCCTTGAGCCGCAGCACCTTCCCGGGCTGGGTGCCGGCCGGGACCAACACCGATTCATCGCCGTCCACGGTCGGGACGGTGATCCGGGCGCCGAGGGTGACCTGCGCCACGTTGACGCCGACATCGAGCAGGACGTCGTCGCCGCGGCGGCGGAAGTACCGATGCGGGTGGACATGGACGACGATGTACAGGTTGCCGTGGGGCCCGCCGTTCACTCCCGGCTCGCCTTCCCCCGCTAGGCGGACCTGCGTCCCCTCGTCGACGCCGGGCGGAATGGGCACGATCCGCTGCACGGTCTTGCGCAGCAGCCCGCGCCCGCCGCAGGCGCGGCAGGCCGTGGCGATCATCTCGCCGGCTCCGCCGCAGGCCGGGCAGGTGGACACATTGACCATCGACCCCAGGAATGTCTGCCGCACCTGGCGGACTTCGCCGGCGCCGTTGCAAGTGGTGCAGCGGACGGGAGTCGTGCCTGGCTCGGCGCCGCTGCCATGGCAGGCGGAACAGAACTCCTGCCGCGAGAACTCGATGGTCTTCTCGACTCCGGCGACCGCCTCCAGGAACTCCAGCGTCAGGTCATAGCGCAGATCGGCCCCGCGGCGCGGCGCTCGCCGATTCCGCCGACCCCCGGAGCTGAACCCGAAGAACTCCTCGAAGATATCGGCGAAGCCGAACCCAAAGTCGGTGGGCAGACCCTGGACGCCGGCGTGGCCGAATCGGTCATACGAGGCGCGCCGTTCCTCGTCGGAGAGGACGGCATAGGCTTCGTTGATCTCTTTGAAGCGCTCCTCCGAGCTGTCGTCCTTGTTGACGTCAGGGTGGTACTGCTTGGCCAGGCGGCGATAAGCGCGGCGAAGCTCCTCCGGTGAGGCGCTCCGGCCGACTTCGAGGACTTCGTAGTAGTCGCGCTTGGTGGGCATGATAGGTCAGCTGTTGCGACCGGAGGGCTGGCTACCCAATTCCTCACCCCCCGATCCCCTCTCCGGATGAGACGTTCCGCGGCGGCCAATGGTGCGACGGAGAGGAGGAGAGGGATCAAGGGA
>CAZMVJ010000115.1:0-9026 GCA_964569445.1 uncultured Anaerolineaceae bacterium
CACGAGCTGCGCACGCCGCTGACCAACATCCGCCTGTACCTGGACCTGCTGCGCGGCACGACCGACCGCACCAAGACCGAGCGCTACCTCGACACCCTGTCGCGCGAGAGCGACCGGCTGGCCTACTTGATCGACGATCTGCTCTCGCTCTCGCGCCTCGACGCCGGCGCCGTCACGCCGGATCTGCGGGCGGTGGACATCAACCGCCTGCTCGGCTCCCTGGTCGACGACCGGCGCGCCCTGGCCACCAAGCGCGGGTTGGAGCTGACGCTGGAGTGGGATCCCGCCCTGCCGCTGGCGCGCGGCGACGAAAGGCTGCTGTCGCAGGTCTTTACCAATCTACTGACCAATGCCATGAACTACACGCCCGATCAGGGGCACGTCACCGTGCGCACGCGTACCGAGGATGGGGCCGGTGGCCCCTGGGTGGCGGCCGTCGTGTCCGACAACGGGCCGGGGATTCCTGCCGAGGAACAGCCGATGATCTTCCGCCGGTTCTTCCGCGGGCGCGCCAGTCGCGCCACCGGCGCCGCCGGCACCGGCCTCGGCTTGGCCATATGCCGGGACATCATCGACCTGCACGGGGGCCGCATCACTCTGGAGAGCGAAGGCATCCCCGGGAAGGGCGCCTGCTTCACCGTCTGGCTGCCGGCGGTTCCCCCCGGGTGACGGCGCGCTCCGTCCGAAGCGTTTCGCCCCACGCCTGCTCAGCCGAACGAAACGTCACCCCGAGGTCGGCGATCGCCTTGGCCGAGGAATAGCGGAATGAGACGAATCCGCTGCGGACCACTTCCGGAGAGATGAAGGCCGTCTGACCGGAGGCGCGCAGGATCGGCGCCGTCAGGCCTGCCATCGCTAGCGCCACGGGTCGGGGAAGCCACAACCACACCGGCGCCCGCCCTGCGCTCGTCTTCCAGACACGCATCAGCTCGCGCAGGGTGAGCGTCTCCCCGGCCAAGAAATACAACTCGCCCGGCTTGCCTCGCTCGCCGGCGGCCAACATCCCGTTCGCCACATCGTCGACATGGGCGAACGTGAAGGCGCCCTGCGGCGCCCAGCCGACCGGAGGAAGGCGGCCCCGCAGGAACAGGCGGGCCATCACCCCGAAGGGTGAATGATCTCCGCTCCCGACGACCTGCGCCGGAGCAACGATCACGACCGGTTCACCGGCCTGCTGATGGCGGAGGGCCAGGGAATGGGCATCGGCCTTGGTCGCCTCGTACCAGGAGGCAACCGGGGCGCGGCGCTGGAAGCCCTCATCGGCGACCGGCCCGCCCGTGTCGCCCAGAGCGGTCGTCGAGGAGGTGTAGATCACGCGGTCGACCCCCAGCTCGGCCGCCAGACTCAGGACGTTTTCTACACCATCGACGTTGACCGCCCGCATCTGGCGTCGGCGACGTCGCGGGATGCCAAGCTCATACCATCCGGCGTTATGGAAGAGGCGCTGAGGTCGGGCGACCTCCAGGGCTCGCCGGACACTCTCCCGGTCGGTGACGTCGCCCAGCAGCAGGCGCGCGCCGGCCAGCGCCAGGGTGCGGGCCGTCGCCGCCTCGGGGTGACGCGTCAGCACGAAGACGATTGCCCCGCGAGCGAGGGCGGCGGCCGTCAGGCGACGGCCGATAAACCCGGTGCCGCCGGTGATCAGCACTCGCACGCTGCTATGGAATCCGCCCATATTGCGATCCTCTCCCTTACCCTCGCCTAGGCACCTGGGCGCGCGCACTCACCCCCTCCCCTTCCCCTCCCCCTGCAGGGTATTGAGTCCACATCCCAAGGATTCCCGCAGGGGGAGGGGAGGGTTTTCTGGAGGGTGGGGGGAGCTTTGCTCCCCCCACCCTCCAAGTCCTTTCCCCCTCTCCGCCACATACTTTCGCACTGACGGGTCGCGCTCCGCGGAGAGGGGGCAGGGGGTGAGGCGGAAGGGTGGTTCTCGAGACTATGCTGGACGGAAGGGGCTCCTAAACCCAGCTGTACTCCGAACCGTCGGGGGTCTTGCGCACTTCCAGGCGGGCCGGGAAGGATTCCTTCAGCTCGTCGATGTGGGTGATGACCAGGATGCGATCGAAGTCGTCCTGGATGCTGGTGATCGCCGCCACCAGCTGCTCCCGGCCGCGCGCGTCCTGCGTGCCAAAGCCCTCGTCGATAAACAGGCAGCGCAACTGGGCCCCGGCCCGTCGCGCCAGCAAACGCGACAGGGCCACCCGCACGGCAAAGTTGATGCGAAAGGCCTCCCCGCCGGAGTAGAGCTCATACGGCCGCGTCCCCAGTTCGTCGGAGATCAGGATGTCGAGCGCCTCGCGCAGCTCGCCCGTTTGCAGCGAGCGCTGCGTCTCGATGCGCACATTCATCCGGCCTTCGCTCATCCGGGTCAACAGCTCGTTGGCGGCGCGTTCCAGGTCCGGGACGACGGTCTCGATGATCATCGCCGGGACCCCGCGCTTGGAGAAGGCCAGGCGCAGATCCTCGTACTGTCCGAGCGTCGTCGCCAGCTGAGTGTGTTCGTCGCGGCGTTTCTCACGCTGCGCCTCGAACGCTTCCAGCGCCGACAACTTCTGGCGTGCGCCGCCGACGCGCTCATCGGCCATGCGCCTCTGACGACGCAGTCGGTCCAGCTCGGCCTGGTTGATGGACGAAGCCCGCAGCCGGCCCTCGGCGGCGGCGGCCTGGAGCTCGAGCGCCTGCCGCTGTCCACGGTCGCGCGAGGCCTCCTCCCGCCATCGCAGCTGCCGGGCCTCGAGGGCGACAGCCCGCGCCGCCGCCTGCCCGGCCTGAGCCAGCGAAGCCTCGATTTCGGCCAGGCGTCGTTCGAGCGCCGGTCGCTCGCGCAGCCGCGCGGTGCGTTCGGCCTGCCCGCGCTCTTTCTCGCCGACCGAAGCCTCCAGCTCGCGCAGTTGGGCCTGGTTGGCCCGGTAGGCCTCGCGGCGGGCCTCGATGTCGGCCTGCAGCGCCTCGATCAGGTCGTGCCGGTGATCCTCGGTGAGCGCCTGGCCGCAGGTCGGGCACAGCGGTTCGGTGGCCGCCTGCAGAACCTCGACCCTCTTTTTCAGCGGCTCGGCCTCCGGGATCAGCGTCTGGTTGAGGCCGCGCAAGGCGGCGGCGTCCTCCCGCACCCGGCCGAGCTCCCGGGCGGCCTCCTCGGCCTCGGCCTGCACTTCGGCCAGCATTTGCGATTGCCGCCGCAGGTCCTGCCGCGCCGTTCCCAGGGCGCTCTCATCGGCCAGGGCCAGGGCTGCCAGCCGTTCGCTCTCGGCCTCGGCGTCCTCCCGCACGGCGGTGGTGATGCGGCGGGTGAGATCGTCGATGCTGCGCTGCAGCCCGACCAGCTCGCTGCGGGTCTGTTCCAGGCTGGTCCACTGCGCCTCAGCCCCTTCCAGAGTCAGCCGCGCTTCCTCGGCGGCATTCTCCGCCGCCGCCAATTCCTCCTGGTATTCTGCGCGACGGGCCAGTTCGGCTTCGACTTCGGCCAGCCAGCCCTCCACCCGTTGAATGGCTCCGCGCGTGTCGTTGATCCGGTCGCGGGCACGCTGTTCGTAGATCTCCCAGCGCTCGAGGCCGAGGATCTTGCCCAGCACCTGCTTGCGTTCGGAGGGGGTCTTGGTCGTGAACTCGTCGGCGTGACCTTGCACCAGGAAGGCCGAGTTGACGAAGGTCTCGTAGTCCAGCCGCAGCAGTCCATCGATCTTGAGCTGCGTCTCCCGAATCCCGGCCTCCGACAGGCTGCGCCAGCCGGCCACGTCCTCGTCCCACGTCTGCAGTTCGAGCACGCTGGCCGCCCGCTTGCCGGCCCGATGCTGGCGCTGGACCCGATAGCGCCGGCCCTCCTGGTCGAAGGTCACGGCCACGCGCATCTCGCTTTGCCCCTGATGGATAAGCAGGTCATCCGATCCCTTGGCCCGCGCCTTCTTCCACAACGCCCAGGTCAGCGCGTCGAGCAGCGAGGACTTCCCCGCCCCGTTGGGGCCGGCCAGGCAGGCGACGTGGATGCCTTCCAACAGGAGCGGCGGCGGTGAGCGGTAGGCGAGGAAGTTGTGCAGCTCGATTTCGACGGGAATCATGGGCCAGTGGTCAGTGGGAGGTTCCCAGTCATCAGTTATCAGTTATCAGTTATCAGTTATCAGCTATCGGTAATCACTGATCACGGATCACCGATTACTGTTCACTCCTTCGACTCCGCCTCACCGAGAAGTTCGGCCGCCCGCTCGACCAGGGCGGCGACCCGCGCAGCCTCGGCGCCCTGGTCGACAAAATACCGTTCGACGAGCTGCAGGGGCGAAAGCGTCTCCGGCGAGACCTCGCCCAACCGGATGCGCCCTTCCGACTCGACCTCACGCGCCACGACGACGCTGCTGGCGGCGCCCAGCGCCGCCTGAATCTCGCGGTCGCGCAACAAGGCTTCCTGATCGGACCGCAGCTGCACTTGCACGCGCACCACCGCGCCATCCGCATCGGCGCCGCGCGCCGCCTCGATCACCGCTTGGGTCGGATCGTCGGCGCGGCGCCCGTCGACGCGAATCGTGCGAAACGGCCGGGCGGCCACCGGCACGAAATGCCAGCGGGTGGCCCGCCGCGCCAACTCGACCCAACAAAAGCCCTTGGCTTCGTCCTCCTCGCCGAAATCGATCCGCTCCAGCGACCCGCTGTAGACGACCGAGGGCGGACCGCCCGGGTGGAGGTCCTGGTGGCGATGGATGTGGCCCAGGGCGACATAGTCCCAGGCCGGATCGGCGAAGGATGAGGTGGCCAGTCCGACGTCGCGCCCCAACAGGATCGTCCGTTCCGACCCGAGGCGGGCCTCGGCCACCGCCAGGTGGCCGGCCAGCAGGCGAGGCATCTCCTGCGCCTGGGCCTTGCTCGCCAACCCACCCATCACATCGGCCACGGCCCGGCGCAGCGCCTCGTCCAACTCGTCGATCGTCTTACCCTGGCTCTCTTCGCGCGCCAACAGGCGATTGCGCATCGGGTACGGAATCCAGGCCAGGAATACGTCGCCGCGTTTGGTGTGGATCACGCGCCCTTCGGACCTGTCCCCCACGATCACGCCCGGCACTTCCAGGGCGCCGAAGATGTCGACGCTGCTGGCCTTGGCCGCCATCCCCGGCATGTCGTGGTTGCCGACCAGGAGCAGGGTCGGCATGGCATCCGCCAGGCGCTTGATGCGAGCCGCAAACTCGCGCTGCTGTGTCGGTTCCGGATCACGGCTCTTGAAGGCGTCGCCGGCGAAGACCGCCAGGTCGCCGTCGTGGGCGATGGCATAGTCGACGACTTCGTCGAGCCGATCGAGGAAATCGCGGACGCGGCTCGACGTCCCGGTGGCCGGATCCAACCGGCCGTAGTTCTCCATGCCGACGTGGACGTCGGCGAAATGAACGACGCGGATCGGTTCGGCCATGATCGCCATTGAAGCTTCCCGGAAGCTATGCCCCGCGGCCTTCCACGGAATATCCAATGGGCGGCCGCGGGGTGAGAGCTTCCGGGAAGCTTACTCGTTTACCCCGGCCGATCGATCTTCGGCCGCTGCAGGCCCAGCAGGCTCAAGCACAGGAACAACTCACCGCGGTGGTGGATGACCTGCTCGAAAACGTGCCACAGGATCCACCCCAGTTTGGGAGTCCCGTCCCCCGGAACCTGCACGATCCGGTTGAAGTCATCGACCGGCAGGGTCGCCAGATAGGCCACGGTGGCTTTGTGCGCCCGTTCCAGCTCGTCCCGCAGGGCGGCGACAGACGGACCGTTCGCATCGCCCTCCTCCGGCCAAGCCGGCAAGTCGCGGCGGATCACGTACTGGATCCAGCCATCCTGGAGGTTGACGATGTGGCGGAGGATCCCGCCCACCGACCGGCTGTAGCTCGGCGCCGGCCGGAAAACCAGATGCTCGTCCTTCAGCATCGCCACGCCGCGCAGGAGGTCACGGTGGACGGTGTTCCAGTGGTCGAAGAACTGATCGGCTTTCATCGTGTGCCTCCTCCGCGAGAACCGTAGGCATCCTGAGCGTAGTCGAAGGACGCCGGCGCGCTTCGACTACGCTCAGCGCGCCGACTCTACACCGTGTCGAGGCGAAGCCACCGCTCCGGGCCTGTCGGCGGTTGGAACTCCCCGATGCGGTCGAGCAGCGCTTCCGGCGACGCGCCGGTGAAGAAAAGATCATGGTGTTCCTGGTAGATGAAACCTTCGTCGCGGGCGCGCTGAATCGCCGCCAACAGCGGGTCATAGTATCCGCCGGTGTTGAGCAGTCCAATCGGTCGTTGGTGCAGCCCCAGCTGGGCCCAACACAGAACTTCGAAGAGCTCCTCCAGCGTGCCGAAGCCGCCCGGCAGGGCCAGGAACGCTTCGCTCAACTCCGCCATCATCGCCTTGCGCTGATGCATCGTCGGCACGACACGCCGTTCGGTCAGGCGGGCATGGCGCAAAGCCGGCGTGTCGAATTGCTCCGTCAGGACCCCGATGACCTGGCCGCCCCCCTCCAGCGCGCCGTCGGCCAGCCGGCCCATCATGCCCGTTCCCCCGCCGCCGTATACCAGGGTCATCCCGCGCCGCGCCACCGCCCGGCCCATTTCCCGGGCCGTCTCCAGATATGCGGGTGCGACCTCGTCGCTCGAGCCGCAGAAGACGCAGACGCGTTTGACCGCCCCCGCCTCGCTCATGATTCGTCCGGCCCGGCCCGGGATCGAATCTGCTCCGCCACGGCGGCCAAATCGGCGGGCGCCGACTCGGTCCCGCCAAGCGGCCGCCGAAACCCGAAGCCATCGCCCGCGTAGCGGGGGATGACATGCAGATGCGCGTGAAAAACGGACTGGCCGGCGACGGCGCCGTCCGCCAGATGCAGGTTCACCCCGTCGACACCCAGCGGGGCGCGGCGCACGGCTCCGGCCAGGTGACGCGCCGCAACCATCATCGCCGCCGCATCCCGCGGCTCGAGCGAAGCCAGATCGGGGGCGTGCGTGTGCGGAACCACCAAGAGGTGACCACGCGTAACGGGGTGGATATCGAGGAAGGCCGTCACCCGATCCTCGCGGTACACGACGTGAGCCTCCGCTTCGCCGCGGACGATCCGGCAAAAGATGCACTGCGAATCGAACGTCATGCAGGTGAGGTCGTCATTCTACCACCCCGCGGCTGCAAGGCCCAGGTACTTGTCGATCCTGGATTCCCGTTTTCGCGGGAACAACCTTCCTTTCTGTGTCGCCCCCGCGCAAGCGGGGGCCCAGGTATCTGTTGTTCCCTGGATTCCCGCCTTCGCGGGAATGACGTGCTCTTGTTTGTCACCCCCGCGCAGGCGGGAGTCCAGAAGGGGAAACACCAACCGTGGAAGCCCCGCTCTCGCGGGAAATGACAACCCCCCTTGCGCCCCGCCGGTTACTCGATCCGCTTCAACTGTGCATGGTATCCTGGCCAGCGTGACCCCTGTGACTTCGGCCGCTCTCATGATCCTTGCCGTCGCTCTTTATGGCGTGCTGCACAGTTGGCTGGCGAGCCTGGCCAGCAAGCGCCTGGCCCGACGCCTCTTCGGCCCCTCGGCCGACCGTTACTACCGCCTGGCCTTCAACGTCGTTGGCGCAATCACACTCCTACCGCTGCTGGCGTTCACTGCGTGGCAGCCGGGGCGGCCGCTGTACAGCGTCCCGTCTCCATACACCTGGCTCATCTTCGCCGGCCAGGCGGCGGCCTTGGCGGTCATCGGGATCGGCCTTCTGCAGACCGGTCCCTCGCATTTCCTGGGAGTCCGCCAACTTGTGGAGCCAGCCGGGGACCTCACCAAGAACCCGCCCCAATTGACCACCGGCGGTCTGTACCGCTACGTCCGGCACCCCTTGTACAGCGCCGGCTTCGTCTTCCTATGGATGACCCCGGTGATGACCTCCACCCTCTTGGCGCTCTATTTCGGCCTCAGTCTGTACCTTTATATCGGCAGCCTCTTCGAAGAGCGCCGCTTGCTGCTCGAGTTCGGCGCCGCCTACCAGGCCTACCAACGGAAGGTGCCACGGCTTTTCCCGGGGTGGCCGCGACGGCGGCCGAATTCGACGACCTCTGCCGGTCGGTCCGCCTGAGCTCGCCGACGGCGAGGGTTATAATGGCCGCGGTCGGGATCGGAACGATCGAGATCCACAACCAGAGGCACAGACCATGTTTCAGGGAATCGGCGTACCCGAGCTGCTGATCGTCCTGGTGATCATCGTGCTGATCTTCGGAGTCGGGCGTGTCTCCCGGATGGGGGGCGAGCTGGGCAAGGGGATCCGCGCCTTCCGAGACGGCCTCTCCGGGAAAGACAGCGATTCGTCCGAACCGGACAAAGGCGGCGACGAAAACAAGCCCGCCGCGTGAGTTACGCTGGGTGGCCGTCGCCGGCCGGCAGCCGACACCTTGCCGGCAACCCCTTGAACGTATCGGCCGCCCGTCGGGGCGGCCGATTGTTATCGAAGGGGGAGCCGCGTGAGCTCCGCTCTGGACCCCACCTGTGGTCATGAGGCACCCTGAGCCTGTCCCTCGCCAAGCTCGGGATCGCATCGAAGGGTGCCGGGCCCGATGACGGCGGGCTTCGACCCTTTGGCTTCGCTCACGCAGTCCCGGTGTTCTTCCGGGAGGGCAGGCTGGCTCAGCGCGCCGATCTCCCTCTGAGGACCGCCATGTCTAACGAAGCGACCTGGATCGAGGATCTTGGGGCTCTGGTGCCGGTCATCTCGCCCGACAGCATTGTGAGCCGCACGGTTCTTGCCGGGCCGGGCTTGAAAGCTACGCTGTTCGGTTTTGCCGCGGGGCAGGAGTTGAGCGAACACACGGCCGCCGTCCCCGCCGTCTTGCACTTCCTGCGCGGACGCGCCAGACTGACGCTTGGAGGAAAGGCGGCCAGCGCCTCTTCCGGGACTTGGGTCTACCTCCCCGCCCACCTGCCGCACACCGTCTCGGCCGACGAAGAAGTCGTCATGTTGCTCCTGCTTCTACGCGAGTAGCGAGCTCCCCGCGAGCTATGCCCCGCGGCCTTCCATTTGGCATTTTGCGGAAGGCCGCGGGGTGAAAGCTCGCGGGGAGCT
>CAZMVJ010000116.1:0-8926 GCA_964569445.1 uncultured Anaerolineaceae bacterium
CTTCGTCCTGGCCGATGTCGGCTCGGCGACGGAGATCTACGACACGATCTGGACCGAGATCAAGACCGCCGCCGGCGGATAGCCCGGCCGGCTCAGGATCCGTCGGATCCGACGGGAGGTGGCAGGACCAGCACAACCTGACCGGACTCTCACACACCCAACCGGGGCCTCGGCCGTGCCGGCCGCAGGCCACCACCCTTCAAATGCCAAAGGAGGAAGACTGTGAGCAAATCGGGTTCGTTCCGTGGAGGTATGGGTTTCACCTTGGCCGTCGGCCTGTTGCTGGCGGCCTGCACCCCGGCCGCCGCGCCGGAGGCCGGCGGGCCGTTGACGTCCGTCGGTGAGGGGGAGGGCCAGGTCGACATCGTGGCCTGGGCCGGCTACATCGAACGCGGCGAGACCGATCCGGGCTACGACTGGGTCACGGGCTTCGAGGCCGAGACCGGCTGCACCGTCAACGTCAAGACCGCTGCCACCTCCGACGAGATGGTCGCCCTGATGAACGAGGGCGACTTCGACCTCGTCACCGCCTCCGGCGACGCCAGCAATCGCCTGATCTCCGGTGGCAAAGTGCAGGAGATCAACACCGACCTGATTCCGAGCTGGAGCACGGTCGATGAGCGCCTGCAAGATGCCCCCTGGCACACCGTCGACGGGAAGCATTACGGCGTACCCTACCAGTGGGGCGCCAACGTCCTGATGTACAACACCGAAGCCTTTGCCACGCCGCCCGACTCATGGGACGTCGTCTTCAACGAGACGACGCTCGACGACGGGGAGAGCAACGACGGCCGGATCGAGGCCTACGACGGACCGATCTATGTCGCCGACGCCGCGCTCTACCTGATGGCGCACAACCCCGAGCTGGGCATCACCGACCCCTACGCCCTCACCCGCGACCAGTTCAATGCCGCTCTGGATCTGCTGCGCGGGCAGCGCGAACTGGTCAACCGCTACTGGCACGACGCTTACATCCAGATGGATGACTTCGTCAACGAGGGCGTCGTCGCTTCCAGCTCGTGGCCGTTCCAGGTGAACCTGCTCCAGTTCGACGGCCAGCCGATCGCCAGCGTCATCCCGAGTGAAGGCGCCACCGGCTGGGCCGACACGACCATGATGCACATCGACGCCCCGCATCCGAACTGCGCCTACAAGTGGCTGGAGCACTCCATCAATCCGAAGCTGCAGGGAGATCTGGCGGCCTGGTTCGGCTCGGTGCCGGCCGTGCTGGCGGCCTGCCAGGGGAACGAGCTGCTCACCGACGCCGGCTGCGACACCAACGGCCTGGGCAGTTTCGACAAGATCCACTTCTGGAAGACGCCGACAGCCACTTGCCCGGACGGCAGCCAGGAATGCGTCCCCTACCATGAGTGGGTGACGAACTTCATCGCCGTCATCGGCGGGCGCTGATCGCGCTTCGTATCCCGGAGGGGATCGCCGACGCACCTCCGAGGGCTGCCCCGCCGATGCGGGGCAGCCCTCCAGGACGGCGCGGCGGCAGGTTACCAAGCATGTGATGGTGGGCCAGTCGAGATGACCCCGCTTCCTCGCGCTCCGCATCGCGCTTCGTCGCGCTTCGCATTGCGCTTCGCGTCCTGGAGAAGATCGCAGAGGGGATCGCGCGGGAAGCACGTCATTGCGAGCCGCCGCTCTTGCGGCGGCGTGGCAATCTCATCTTCTGCAAGGTGCGATTGCCACCCCTCGGCGGCCCTCGGGGCAGGCTGTGCTCCTCGCGTTGCTCGGGGCTCCTCGCAATGACGAGGGCGAGCGGGCGCCTCGCGCCTCGTCCACGCTGGGCACCGGAATGACCACTCCCGGCGCGACCGTCCCCGCCATCCGCTTTCGTGCCATCAGCCGCCACTTCGGCGAAGTTCGCGCCGTCGACGGGGTCGACCTGGATATCCTCGACGGTGAGTTCTTCACGATGCTGGGGCCTTCCGGTTCCGGTAAGACGACCTGTCTGCGGCTGATCGCCGGTTTCGAAGTCCCGGATAGCGGCACGATCGAGCTCTTCGGCCGGGACGTCTCGAGCCTCCCGCCCTACGACCGCGACGTCAACACCGTCTTTCAGGACTACGCCCTCTTCCCGCACATGCGGGTGGCGGAGAACGTCGCCTACGGGCTGATGATCCGCAAAGTCCCCCCTCCCGAACGCCAGCGGCGGACCGAGGAAATGCTCGAGCTCGTCCGCCTGCACGGGCTGGGAGGCCGCAAACCGTCCGAGCTCTCCGGCGGACAGCGCCAGCGTGTGGCGCTGGCGCGGGCGCTGGTCTTGAACCCGCGCGTCCTGTTGCTGGACGAGCCGCTGGGCGCCCTCGACCTGAAGCTCCGGCAGGAAATGCAGATCGAGCTCAAAGGGATCCAGCGGCAGGTGGGCATCACCTTCGTCTACGTCACTCACGATCAGGAAGAAGCGTTGGCGATGAGCGACCGCATCGCCATTTTCAACGGCGGGCGGATCGAGCAGATCGGTTCCCCGGCCGAGCTTTACGAGAACCCGACCACGCCGTTTGTCGCCGGATTCGTCGGTGTGTCGAACGTCCTGGGCGGCGAATGGGCGCGCCGGCTGACCGGCGACGACGCCCCGCTGACGGTGCGCCCCGAGAAGATCCACCTGCTGCCGGCCGATTCGCCGCCGCCCGGCGCCGATCAGTGCACGGTCGAGGGGCGAATCCGCGACGTGGTCTACCTGGGGATGTACACGCGCTACCTGGTCGAGCTCGACGCCGCCACCGACCTGACCGTCGTCCAGCAAAACCTGCAGACGACCTCGATGGATGTGCGTTCGGCGCGCGGCCGCCGCGTCCGCCTGGTGTGGGATCGGTCGCACAACCGCAGGCTGGCGGCCTGAGGGAGCGGCATGGGTACAGTCGAGGCGCCGCGCGAAGCGAAACGGGACGGAGCGGGGTCGCCTCCCGGCCGCGGGCATCGCCTCTCGACCTATCTATATCGACGGCCGAAGCTCGTCCTGCTGCTCCTGCTCGGGATTCCGCTCCTGTGGCTGGTGGTGGTCTACCTCGGATCCCTGTCGACGCTCATCCTGCAGTCCTTCTTCTGGCTGGACTCCTTCACCGGGCAGGTCGTCCGCACGCTCACCCTGGCCAACTACGTCGAGCTGGCGAGCCGGGCCAACCTGGACATCTTCCTGCGCACGATCTTGATGGCCGGGGCCGTCACACTGACGTGCGCCTTGCTGGCCTACCCTCTCGCCTACTACATGGCGCGATACGCCTCCAGCCGGATGAAGGGGTTGTTGTATCTATTGGTGCTGCTGCCGCTGTGGTCGTCCTACCTGGTGCGGGTCTACGCCTGGCGCTTGATCCTGGCTCGCGAGGGGATCGCCTCCTGGTTCTTCTCGGCGCTCAACCTGGATTGGCTGCTGGACGGGATCCTGAAGCTGCCCGTCGTCGGCGGCCCGTCGCTGTCGGTCTCGTTCCTCGGGATGTGGCTGGTTTTCGTCTATGTCTGGCTGCCGTACATGGTGCTGCCGATCGTCGCCAGCCTGGAGCGCGTGCCCGGCTCGCTGTTGGAGGCGTCGGCCGACCTGGGCGCCCGTCCGGCCAAGACCTTCCGCTCGATCACGTTTCCCCTGGCGCTGCCGGGGATCGTGGCCGGTTCGATCTTCACCTTCTCGCTGACGCTGGGTGATTTCGTCGTCCCCTACTCGCTCGGGAATTCGTCCTACTTCATCGGTCAGGCCGTCCTATCCCTTCAAGGCACCGCCTGGAACATCCCGCTGGCGGCCGCCTTCACCGTCGTGCCGATGGCCGTGATGGCGGTCTACCTGCTGGGAGCCAAGCGGTTGGGAGCCTTCGATGCGTTCTAACGGGCGGCGGGCGCCTCTGGCCGTGAAGCTGGCCGCGGTTGGCGCTCTTCTCTTCCTGCATCTGCCCTTGGCCGTCGTCGTCCTGTATGCCTTCACCACGGACGATTCGACCTTCCGCTTTCCCCTCCCCGGTTTGACGACGGCCTGGTTTGCCGTCGCCTGGGGGCGGAGCGACGTCTGGGCGGCGCTGTGGCTCTCGGTCAAGGTCGCGCTGGTCGCGACCTTCGTCGCCGTCGTGCTGGGGTCCCTGGCGGCCGCCGCCGTTTCCCGCAGCCGCTTCTTCGGCCGCGATGCGCTCTCGTTTCTTCTGGTCCTGCCGCTGGCGCTGCCGGGCATCGTCACGGCCATCGCGCTGCGCTCGGCCTTGGGGCTGCTGCAAATTCCGTTCAGCTTCTGGACGATCATCATCGGCCATGCCACCTTCTGCATGGTCATCGTCTACAACAACGTGCTGGCCCGCTTCCGCCGCATGGGCTCGTCGCAGATGGAGGCCTCGATGGATCTCGGGGCCAACTCGTTCCAGACCTTCCGCCACATCGTCCTGCCGCACCTGGCGACGGCGATGGTGGCCGGGGCGGTACTGGCCTTCGCCCTGTCCTTCGACGAAATCATCGTGACGACCTTCACCGCCGGGCAGCAGGAGACGCTGCCGATCTGGATGTTCAACCAGCTGACCAAGCCGCGCCAGCGGCCGGTGACCAACGTCGTCGCCTTGTTCGTCATCGCCATCACCACCGTGCCGATCCTGCTGGCCAATCGCATCACCCGCGACACGATCGAACGGTAGCTCGGAGCACACCCTCGCTGGTCCGCCGCGGCGCGTTCGAGGTCTTCTCGACGGCGGCGCCTTTTCCCCCGTGGCCGGGGATGAGTATGATGGGGGTGGGGCAGGAGGCCGGCCATGACCTGGACCGTAGGCATCTACCTTTTCGATGCCGTCGACGTGCTGGATTTCGCCGGCCCGTTCGAGGTCTTCTCGACGGCGGCCCGCGTCCATGGCCGCCGCGAACCCCCCAGCCCCCCGATCTTCGTCGTAGCGACCGTCGGTCGGGGCTTCGCCCCGGTCGTGGCGCGCGGAGGACTGCGCGTCCAGCCGGGGTTCGGGTTGGAGGATCACCCGCCGTTGGATGTCCTCATCGTCCCCGGCGGAGTCGTCGACGCTGAGATGGAGCGTCCGGAGGTGATGGCCTGGCTTCAGCGGGTGGTGCCGGCGACCTCCGTCACCGCCTCGGTGTGCACCGGGGCCTTTCTGCTGGGGCAGGCCGGCTTGCTGCAGGGAAAGCAGGCGACAACGCACTGGGAAGATCTGGCCGAGCTGCGTCGCCTGTTTCCCGACGTGGAAGTGGTCGAAGGCCGGCGCTGGGTCGATCTCGGATCGATCGTCACTTCCGCCGGCATCTCGGCCGGCATCGACATGAGCCTGCATCTGGTGGCGCGCCTGGCCGGCGCGGAGCTGGCGCGAAAGACGGCGCACCAAATGCAGTATGACTGGTGGGACGACGAGCAGTCGTTGAACTTCCCCGCAAGCGAGTAGGCGCGCCCATTTCGTCCGAAAGCGGCCGGGAAACCCACCCCCACTAATGGCCGGCGGGTGGCTCACCCCGCCGCTAATGGTGCCCGGCGGGCTCGGAGTTGACGCCGATCTCCCGCCCGTATACGATCTAGGAGAAATCGTCGGAGGTTCTCCTCCGCTTCGAGTGCTCGGCCCAAAGATCGCACAGGTTCCCATGCTCCCGAGGTTCATCGACGGAAGACCGGCTCCGAGCGAAGCCGCCTTCGAGGAGGTTCAGTCCATGGTCGGGAGGCGCAAGCCCTTCCGGGTTCCCTACGGCCAAGGAGGCTCATGACCACACCCAGCTTCGAACACGTGTCGCCGGTCTGGACGCGCTACACCGATTTCGTCGTGACCCACGGCGAAGGGAGCTACTTGTACGCGCGCGGCGGCCGACGCTATCTGGATTTCACCTGCGGCATCGCCGTCACCAACACCGGCCATGCCCACCCGCGCGTCGTCGCCGCCATTCGCGAGCAGGCCGGCAAGCTGATCCACGGCCAGGCCAACCTGGCGATGCACGAGCCGATGCTGGCGCTCATCGAATCCTTGCGAGGAGTCGTCCATCCGTCGCTCGACAGTTACTTCTTCAGCAACAGCGGCGCCGAGGCGATCGAGGGCGCCTTGAAGCTGGCGCGGGCGGCCACCGGCCGTCCCAATGTCATCGTCTTCCAGGGGTCGTTTCACGGCCGGACCATCGGGACGATGTCGCTGACGACGAGCAAGACGGTGTATCGGGCCGGCTACCAGCCGCTGATGCCCGGCGTTTTCGTGGCGCCGTTCCCCTACGTCTACCGCTACGGTTGGGACCCGAAGACCACCGTCGATTGGTGCCTGGAAGAGCTGCGCTTCCTTCTGATGACTCAGACGGCGCCGGAGGAGACGGCCGCCATGCTGATCGAGCCGATCCTGGGGGAGGGCGGCTACGTCATTCCGCCGCCCGGCTTCCTCGAAGGCGTGCGGGCCCTTTGCGACGAGCATGGCATTCTCTTGATCGTGGATGAGATCCAGAGCGGCATGGGCCGCACCGGGCGCTGGTGGGGTTACGAACACTTCGGCATCGTGCCCGACGTCCTGACGCTGGCCAAGGGAATCGCTTCCGGGCTGCCGCTTTCAGGCGTCATCGCCCGGGGGGAGCTGATGGAGCACTGGAAAGCAGGCACGCACGGAGGAACCTTCGGCGGGAACGTCGTCGCCTGCGCCGCCGGGGTGGCGACGATCGCCGCCATCCAGGAAGAGCATCTGCTCGATAACGCCCGGGCGCGCGGCCTGCAGCTGATGACGGGGCTGGGCCATTTGCAGGAGGAGCAGCCGCGCATCGGCGACGTGCGCGGCCTCGGATTGATGGTCGGCGCCGAATTCACGGCGCCCGACGGTAAGCCGGACAAGGCGGCCGCCAAGCAGGTCGTGCACGAATGTCTCGACCAGGGACTGATGCTGCTGACCTGCGGACCGTGGGACAACACGATCCGGGTCATCCCGCCGCTGACCGTCAGCGAAGCGGAGATCCAGGAAGGCCTAGGGATCTTCTCCTCCGCTGTCCACCGACTCAAGAGTCACGCGTAATCATCGTGCGCACCTCAGCGGCCGGCTCGGGGGAGAGTCCCGTATCTCGAAGTGGACGGCGACGCCCTTTGGCCTCACCCCCCTTTCCCCCTCGCGAACACCGTCCCGGCGTCCTTCCGGGAGCAGCCCTGTGGGCCTCTCCGCATGGCGGCACATTGGCAGCCAGAGTCCAACTTGGCGGAGAGGGGGGAGGTATTCTCCGAGAGGTTGGGGGCGGCAAAGCCGCCCCCAACCTCTCGAACTTTCCTCCCCCTCCCCCGGCGATGTGGTTGGTGGGAGGGGAGAGCGACCATGACGGGGGAGGGGGTCGGGGGTGGGGGCCTCCGGATTCCATGTTCTTCCGGGAACCGGGCGAGCGGAACGAGAACGGCGGAGGTATCGGATGGAATACCGCCTGCTGATCGACGGCCAGTGGGTCACCACTGGCGAGTGGATCGAGATCAAGAACAAGTACAGCGGCGCCAGCCTGGGCGCCATCGCCGCCGCCGGGCGGGACCAGGTCGACGCCGCGCTCGACGCGGCTCGGCGCGGCGCCACGGCGATGGCGGAAATGCCCGCCCACCGGCGGGCGGCGATCCTCGGGCGCGCGGCCGAGCTGATTCGTGAGCGCGCCGAGGATCTGGCGCAGACGCTGGCGGCCGGAGCCGGAAAGGCCCTGAAGTTCGCGCGGACCGAAGTCGATCGCTCCGGCTGGACGTTCCAGACGGCCTCCGAGGAGGCGCGGCGGCTTCATGGTGAGACGATTCCGCTGGACGGCCTCCCGGCGGGCGAAGGTTACTTTGGTTTCTACACCCGGCGGCCGGTGGGCGTGATCGCCGCCATCAGCCCGTTCAACTTCCCGCTCAACCTGGTGGCGCACAAGGTGGCTCCGGCGCTGGCCGCCGGCAACAGCGTCGTCCTCAAGCCGGCAACGACCACGCCGATCACGGCCGTGAAGCTGTGCGAGATCCTGATCGAGGCCGGCGTTCCGGCCGGCGCCATGAACCTGCTGGTGGGCCCGGGCGGCACCGTCGGCGAGTGGATGGTGTCGGACCCGCGCGTTGACAAAGTCACCTTCACCGGATCGCCCGCCGTCGGGCTACGCATCACCCAGATCGCCGGCATCAAGAAGATCACCCTGGAGCTGGGAAACACCTCGCCAGTCATCATTGCCCCGGACGCCGACCTGGCCTATGCCGCCAAGCGCTGTGCCGTCGGGGCCTACTACAACTCGGGTCAGGTGTGCATCTCGGTCCAGCGGATTTACAGCCAGCGACCGGTCTACGAGCCCTTCACCGACTCTTTCATCCGGGCTTCCGAGGCGATGGTCGTCGGCGACCCGCTCGACGAGCGCGTCGACGTCGGGCCGATGATCGATGTCCGGGAGGCCGAGCGCATCGAGGGCTGGGTGAAGGAGGCCCAGGCCGGCGGCGCTCAGGTGCGGACGGGAGGCAAGCGCGACGGCAGCGTCTACTGGCCGACGGTGCTGACCGACGTGTCGCCCGAGATGAAGGTAGTGGCCGAGGAGGCCTTCGCCCCGATCGCCTCGGTCATCGCCTGCGATGATTTCGAAGAAGCCCTGCGCCAGGCGGATGCCACTGAGTTCGGCTTGCAGGTGGGGGTCTTCACCCGCGACATCGGCCGTGTTCTCCAGGCGATCCGCCGGCTGAATTTCGGCGGCGTCATCGTCAATGACACTCCGGCCTTCCGCGTCGACAACATGCCGTATGGCGGCAACCGCCAGAGCGGATTGGGCCGCGAAGGCGTGCGCTTCGCCATGGAAGAGATGACCAACATTCAACTCGTCGCCATCCGCGTTGACGGCTGAGCCGATGAAGCGACTTAACCAGCGCCGCGATCGACGATCCGCCGGCCGGCAGTCCTTGTTGTCCGGGAAGCATCGATGAAGCGCGCCCTTGTCCTGGGCGGCGCCGGCGCGGTCTGCCGGGAGACGACCCGCGATCTGGCGCGCCAGGACGTCTTCGATGAAGTCGTCGTCGCCG
>CAZMVJ010000117.1:0-3973 GCA_964569445.1 uncultured Anaerolineaceae bacterium
TTCGGACCTCGCTCGGAATGACAAGTAGCAGGTGATGTCGCAGTCGGACCCCTCCTCGCCAGTGTCATTCCGAGGCCTGCGAAGCAGGGCGAGGAATCCCTACGATCCACAAATGCAGCGAGCCTACCGCCCTCGCAGCACCGAGATCACCAACCCGAAGATCCCAACGATCATCAGACCGAGGATGAGCAGGATCGGGGGGAAACCACCCTGGCTCGCCCCATCGGAAGGGGCGAAGGTCGGCGCCACCACGGGCGGCGCCGGGGTGAACGTCGGCGGTCGCGTCGGGGTGATCGGATTCAGGTTGAACTGCGCCGCCAGAGTCGGATCGATCGTGGCCGTGACGCGCGGCGTCGGCGTCGGCGGCGGCTCGACAATCGGCAGCCCGCCCGCCTGACTCGGCTGAAGGACGACGAACGGCGCGTAAACCCACGCCACGTTCCCGGGCACGCCGGCGTAGGCGATTTGAATCCACAGCCCGGCCGGCGTCCGACCCAACGCCGGCGCCGTCTGACCGGCGATGAGCACGCCCACCAGATCGCACGTAACGTCGGGACACAGACGCACGTTGACCAGCTCCGGGACGAGGATCGTCGGGCCCGAGGGCGTGCCGGTGACCGTCGGCGCGACCGTCGCCTTGATCAGCGAGTGCTGCGCCGCCGCCTCGAGAGCGGGCGAAGGGGCCGCAGCGAAGAAAAGGGCGACTACCGTCGCCGCGAGGGATAACCAGAGGGTGCGCGAACGCATTCGTTTGCCGGGTGAATGGGGACACATTATACTACGCAGGCTTTTTCGACCACGCGCGAGGCGACCATGGTGGCACCGGTCATCAATCGACGCACCTTCCACGGTCCCGTGTCGCCTCAAGGGATGGCCGAGGCGCTCCTCGCTGAGTTCGGACACGGCAACCTGCGGGCGCAGCAGATCGGTCAGGGCGATCACATCGAGGTTCAGATCGCCTCGCGCCCCGGCCCCGCCTCCGGCGGGCCGACGGCGCTCACCGTCCAGCTGCAATCCGTCGAAGACGGTGTGCTGGTCCAGATCGGGCAGCAGGCTTGGTTCGGCGTCGCCGCCAGCCTGGCGCAGACCGGCCTGTGGGCCCTCAAGAACCCGTGGACGTTGATTTCCCGGCTTGATGATCTGGCCGAGGATCTGTCCTCGATCGGGTTGGCCGACCGCGTTTGGGGAGCGCTGACCCACACGGCCGAAGGCGCCGGGGCCTCGCACGAGATCTCGGAACGGCTGAGGCGCGTGACCTGCGCGCATTGCAGCTCCGCCAACCCGGTCGGTGAAGCTGCCTGCCTGGCCTGCGGCGCTCCCCTCGGACCGGCGCAGCCGTCCGGCTGCCCGAATTGCGGCTTCGTATCTCCGGCAGAGGCGACCGTCTGTCCGCAGTGTGGACACCGCCTGCCGCCTGATTAACCTCGGCATCCTTCGACGGAGCCCGCCCTCAGTGAATCGAAGGGCTCAGGATGCCGGGCCCGTCAGGCACGCTGAGCCCCTCGGCTTCGCTCGGGGCAGGCTCCGTCCCTCGCAGGGCTCGGGAATGTATCGAAGCGCGCCCCGCGCCGGACGCGCGATAGAATCCGCCCGCCGACTCACGCCTGCCCCCAGCCTCCTTCCTGCCTCAGGCGATTTGTCCCTTCGACAGACAACGCGGCCCTTCACTGCCACGCCGGCGCCGGACGCAGACGGGAGACCTGATGAACCACTTCCAGCGCTACCTCGCCGAGGAGTTCGCCGAGGACTTCGAAGAAGGCCGGCTCCCGCGACGTGATGCGATCAAGCTGATCGCCTCGGTCACCGGCAGCCTCGTTTTCGCCGAGACCATCCTGGCTGCCTGTACGCCGGCCTCACCCAGTGCAACGCTTGAACGGGTCTGGCCGCCGGCCATCTTGTCCGCGGAATCGACCGCGACGGGTTCTGCCTCCGCCACCGCGCCCACCTCCCCTCCCGGCACGGTTGCCCCGGATGACCCCGATGTGCGCGCCGAGGCCGTCGAGTTCGCCAGCGAAGACACGCAAGTCGCCGGGTATTTGGCGCGCCCGTCCGCTGAAGGGACCTTCCCCGTCATTCTCGTGTGCCATGAGAATCGCGGGTTGACGGATCACATCCGCGATGTGGCGCGTCGGCTGGCCAAGGCCGGCTACGTCTCGCTGGCGGTGGACTTGCTTTCACGGCAGGGTGGGAGCGCCAGCGTCGGCGAGGCCGACGTCCCGGGTGTCTTGGCCAATCAACCGCCGGAGCAGTTCGCCGCCGATTTCCGCGCCGGTTGGCAGTTCACCGGTTCGCTGCCGGTTGCGGACGCGGCCCGTCTCGGCATGGTTGGGTTCTGCTTCGGCGGCGGCGTCACCTGGCTGGTGGCGACGCGCATGCCGGAGCTGTTGGCGGCCGTGCCTTTTTACGGGCCGCACCCTGCCGTCGCCGAAGTTCCCAACATCCGCGCGGCGGTACTGGCAATCTATGCCGGACGCGACGACCGCATCAATCAGGGGATCCCCGCCATCGAAGACGCCATGCGCGAGCACGGCAAGGTCTACGAAAAGGTCATTTATCCCGATGTCGATCACGCCTTCCACAACGACACCGGATCACGCTACGCGCCCGAAGCGGCGCACGACGCCTGGGCCCGCACGCTGGCCTGGTTCGACCGCTATGTCCGGTCCGGCTAGCATGTTGCGCCTCGACGGCCACGCACGGCGGTGGGCCGCGCTGGCGTGCCTGCTGGGCGTCGGCCTTTCCGGAGCCTGCTCTGCGCCGGGCCTGACTCCGTCCGCAACTCGCGCAACCAGCGCCACCGAGACGCCGGCGCCGACTGCGACGGAGACCGTCACCCCAAGCGCCACGCCGACGCCAACGCTTCATCCGCTGACGATCGAGTCGATGCGCCAGCGCAGCTACCCCGGCAGCGAGGTCACCATTGAGGAGAGTCTTCCGCCGGGGGCGAACTACTCCCGCGCCATCGCTTCCTACTTATCGGACGGGCTGCGGATCAACGCCCTGCTGACGATTCCGTTCGGCAACCCGCCGGCTTCCGGCTGGCCCGTGATCATCTTCAATCACGGCTATATCCCGCCCGACGAGTATCAGACCACCGAGCGCTACATCGCCTACGTCGACAACCTGGCGCGCAACCGCTACATCGTCTTCCGGCCGGATTATCGCGGCCATGCCGACTCGGAGGGCGTGGCCGGCGGCGCCTACGGGTCGCCGGACTATGTGATCGATGTGCTCAACGCCACCGCCTCGATGCGCCTTTTCCCCGCCGCCGATCCGGACCGCATCGGGATGTGGGGCCATTCGATGGGCGGCTACATCACCCTGCGCTCGATGGTGATCGATCCCCGCATACGGGCGGGGGTGATCTGGGCCGGCGTCGTGGCCTCTTATCCGGATCTGCTGACGCGCTGGCGACGGACGCCGACGGCGCCTGGCACGCCCACCGGGACGCCGTCGCTGCGCGGGTGGCGCGGCGGCCTGGCCTCCGTCTATGGGTCCCTAGAAGAGAATCCGGCCTTTTACGACTCGATCTCAGCCAACAGCTTCCTGACGGAGATCTCCGGGCCGGTGCAGCTCCACCATGGCAAAGCCGACACCAGCGTCCCCTATGAGTTCTCCCAGCTGCTCTACGAGCAGCTCCAGCAGGCCGGGATCGAGTCGGAGCTCTACCTGTACGAAGGCGCCGACCACAACCTGTCGGCGCCCTTCTCCACGGCGATGCTGCGCACGATCGAGTTTTTCAATAGGTATCTGAAGGGAGACTGATTGGCCTTCGGTTAAGCGTCGACACTCCGCATTGGCAACCCCGCTGCGAGGCGCTCTCACAACCACCCGTCATTTGCGAGGCGCCCTCCCCTGCACCGTCATTGCGAGGCGCCCTCACCAGCACCCGTCATTGCGAGGCGCCCTCACAACCACCCGTCATTGCGAGGCGCCCTCACCAGCACCCGTCATTGCGAGGCGCCCTCACAAC
>CAZMVJ010000117.1:4073-8900 GCA_964569445.1 uncultured Anaerolineaceae bacterium
AACCACCCGTCATTGCGAGGCGCCCTCACAACCACCCGTCATTGCGAGGCGCCCTGAGGCGGAGCCGAAGGGCGCCGTGGCAATCGCACCAGAGATTCGTGCGTGGATTCGGTCCGGAACGAAGACGCCGGCTAAAGCCGGCGGCTACATGAACTACAGGGGTCCAGCATCGCCGGGGAGGGACCCCGGCTAAAGCCGGGGACTACCTGCGAGTTGGACGCCAGCGGTTACCCCGCAACACCGACGGCCTCGACGGCTATCTCCGCGCCGCGACGCATCGCCTCCAGGTTCTTCCCCAGCAGATTGCGTCGGTGGGGTGGGATGTGCTTTTCCAGCGCCGCCCCCACCTGCTCCAAGGTGAACACCGGCTGGACGGCCAGGTACCCGCCCAGCAGGACCATATTGGCCATGCGCTTGTCGCCCAGCCCTTCGGCGATTTCGTTGGCCGGGATCATGCGCGCCACGAGATCCACCCGATCGGGCCGTCGATCGACCAGCGACGAGTTGACGATCAACACCCCGCCGGCCTTCACCAGCGGCTCGTAACGCTCCAGCGACGGGATGTTCATGACAATGACTCCCGCCGGGCGTCCCACCACCGGCGAGCCGATCTCTTCATCAGCGACGATCACCGTGCAGTGGGCCGTGCCCCCTCGCATTTCCGGCCCGTAGGACGGGATCCAGGTGACATGCTTGCCGTTTTCGAGAGCGGTGAACGCTACCAGCGTCCCGGCGAACAACGCCCCCTGCCCCCCGAACCCGGAGATGATCAGTTCGGTCTGCACGCCGTCATCCCTCGTCGGCCGCGAGCGCGGGGTGGATCTTGTAGTCTCCCAGCGGGAAGGCCGGCAGCATGTGGTCCTTGATCCAGTCCAGCGATTCCTGGGGCGGCAGACCCCAGTTCGTCGGGCAGCTCGACAACAGCTCGACCATCGAGAACCCGAGCCCCTTCTGCTGGACCTCGAAGGCGGCCCGTATGGCTTTCTTGGCCCGGCGGATGTTGGGGACGTCGTGCAGGCTGCGGCGGACGATATAGGCTGATCCGTCGAGCTGCGACAGCACCTCGCACATCTTGAGCGGCATGCCGTGCACTTCGACGTCCCGTCCCAGCGGGGTCGACGTCGTACGCTGGCCGGGCAGCGTCGTCGGCGCCATCTGCCCGCCAGTCATGCCGTAAATGGCGTTGTTGATGAAGATGGTCGTGATGTTCTCGCCGCGCCCGGCGACGTGCAGGATTTCGGCCGCGCCGATGGAGGCCAGATCGCCGTCGCCCTGGTAGGTGAAAACGATCCGGTCCGGCGAGACGCGTTTCAAGCCGGTGGCCATCGCCGGGGCGCGACCATGGGCCGCTTCGGCGAAGTCGACATTGAAGTAGTTGTAAGCGAAGACCGAGCACCCCACCGGCGCCACGCCGATCGTGATCGGCCGAACGGCCATCTCGTCCAGCACTTCGGCGATCAGGCGATGGGCCACGCCGTGGGTGCAGCCCGGGCAGTAATGGGTGTGCACCATCTGCAGGCTGTCCGGCCGCTGGTAAATGACGGTTTCGACCATCTCGGTCATGGCACCCTCGCCGCCGGCTGAAGCGCGTGCAGCCGGTGGATCTGGTCCAGGATCTCCTCCGGCAGCGGCGTCACGCCGCCCATCCGTCCGTAGAACTCGACGGGCACACGCCCCTGCACCGCCAGGCGGACGTCGTCGACCATCTGCCCGCCGTTCATTTCGACGACCAGGATGGCACGCACCTGCTCGGCCAGGGCCGCCACCCGGGCGTACGGATAGGGGTAAAGCGACACCGGCCGGAGCAATCCGACTCGAATGCCCTCGCCGCGCGCAGCGCGGATGGCCGACTGGGCGATGCGTCCGGCGGTGCCGAAGGCTACGATCGCCACCTCGGCATCCTCGAGCATGAATTCGCGGAAGCGTACCTCGTTGGCCTCGATCTCGGCCTGCTTGGCCATCAACTTGAGATTGAACTTCTCTTCGATCACCGGGTCGATGTAGATCGAGGAGATCACGTTCGGACGCCGCCCGTCGGCGCCGGTGAGCGCCCAGGCCGGGCGGTCGGCTTTCAAGCGTACGGCCTGCATCGGCGGGAGCTCGGCCGGCTCCATCATCTGGCCCAGGTTCCCGTCCGTCAGGACGACCGCGATGCAGCGGTACTTCTCCGCCAAGTCGAAGGCCTCGTAGGTCATGTCGATGAGTTCCTGGACGGTGGCCGGCGCCAGGACGATCTGCTTGTAATCGCCGTGGCCGCCGCCCTTCACCATCTGGTTGTAGTCGCCCTGGGACGGGGCGATGTTCCCCAGGCCCGGCCCGCCGCGCATCACGTCCACGACCACGACCGGCACTTCCGAACCGGCGATGTAGGACAGGCCCTCCATCATCAGGCTGACGCCCGGGGACGACGACGAGGTCATCACGCGCACCCCGGCGCAGGCGGCGCCATAGACCATGTTGATCGCCGCCACTTCACTTTCGGCTTGCAGGAAGATGCGCCCCAGCTCCGGCATGCGCCGGGCCATGTGCTCGAGCGCTTCGGTCTGCGGCGTGATCGGGTAGCCGAAGTACGCCTCGCAGCCCGCCCGCACCGCCGCTTCGGCGAACGCCGTGTTGCCTTCGAGAAGTTCGAGGGTCATGTTGGGTGTCTCAGGCGGCCGCCCGGACGGGCGCCGCCGTCATCCGGTAGACGGTGATAGCTGCTTCCGGACAGATGACGCTGCAGATGGCGCATCCGGTGCAGTCCCGGCCGGGGTCGACCAGGATCGCCGGGTGATACCCCTTGAGGGTAAACCGGTCGGGGGCGATTTCGATCAGGTCTTTGGGGCAGACGGTGGTGCAAAGCTCGCAGCCCTTGCACAGGGCCTCTTCGATCAGAATGCGGCCTTTAGCCACGGGCACCTCCGCTGGCCTCTACAGTAGGCTGGCCCCCGCACAGCCCTCCAGTGAAGACCGTCATTCGCGGCCCATGCAAACATCCTGTATCCGAAAACTCGCATTAGGAGAGCGGGCGAAGGGGGCGCCCTCCGACGGGCCCCCAGGGGTGCCACTTCACATGGTTCTGAGCTTCTAACTAGGAGGACTCAGGCGCCAGCCCGGGTCGTCCGGTCGGTGAGACGGCCGGATCTTCTCAGCCGACGGGCGGGTTGAAGTAGTTGTAGATGGCGCGCGAGAGGTTGGCGATCAGGGTCGACGTCGGCTCGAAGAGCATGTCGGGGGTGTTCCATAAGAACAGCGACACGACGTAATTCCCACCCGGCGAGTAGATCACGCCGGCATCGCCGATCGATTCCAACGGCGAGTCGGTCCAGCCGTGCTTGTGAGCGACTCGCGTGCCTTCCGGAACGCCTTGCTCCAGCAGGATCCCGATCTTGTTCCCCGCCAGCAGGTCCAGCATGTGTTGGCACTCTTCGGGCCGTACCTGGCCGGGGAAGGCCGCCACCAGGCTGCCGCCGCCGGCGGCGCAGGCGTAGATGTCCGAGAGCAGCAGCCCCATCTCGGTCGCCGTCGTCTGGTTGTAGGGATCGGGCGCTGTGTTGACGTCCGGCCGGGTGTTCCCGGGCGTGGTGTACTGCCACAACAGCGGAGATCCGGGATGGAAGAACCCGGCCAGGAAGGTGCTTTCCAATCCCAGGCCGTCCATCATGGTTTCGGAGACCATCAGCGGACCGCGCGACGACGACATGCGGTCCATCAGCCTGTCGGCCGAGTCGTTGTCGGAGAGGGTGATCATCTCCGTCATCCAGCGGTCGGCCTCTTCGTCGAGCGGCTCGTCGAAGGTGCGGTAGAAGGCCGTGGCGATGGCGATCTTGATGATCGACGCCGCAGTGAACGCCGGGTCGGGCTCGGACGCCGTCAGCTGATTGCGGTCGTAGACGAAGTGCAGGTCCTCGCCGGTCCGCAGATCTCGGATGTAGACCGCCGCCACGCCGTCGAAACCGGCCAGATCGATGTTCTGCAGCAGCAGGGTTTGCAGCGTCTGGAAATCCGGACGCGGCGCAATGCCCGACGCCACCGGCAGGACGACGCGACGGGTGTGCGGCTCCGACATCATTTCGCCCACCAGCTCGCCCGCCCGGGCGATGTCGAGCAGGATGCCCGGCTGGCCCGGGCTGAAGTTGGTCGACCCGGGGATCGGCTGGGCCAGCGTCGGCGGCTCGTCGTAGCGGGCGGCGATGTCGCGCAGGACGGTCTCGAGCTGACCCCGCGAATACTCGGCCTTGACCGGGACCCGCACCGGATCGCTCGGTCGGTTCCACAGGAAATCCCAGAAGCCGGACCAGAAGTCGGTCCCCGTCCGTTCGAGTTCGGCGGCGCCCATCAGCGCTTCGGTATCGAGGCGGAAGCCGGCTGCCGCCGGCGAGATCTGAATGACCTGATCGCGGTAGACGACCTCGATCGGGGCGCTGTAGACCTGGAGCAAACGCTCGATGGCCTCGGTCTGGTCGAGTCCGCCGACGTCGACGCCCGCCACCGAGAGCGACTCAGGCATGCGCGCCCGATCGCGGCTGTAGGCGATCAGTTCGATGATGACCAGCGCCAGCGACGCGACGAGCAGGCCGATCGAGATCAGCCGCAGGACGTTCGGGCCTCGCGACACACTTCCTCCCGGGCGCGGCAGTATACCATCCGCGTCGCGGGAGGCCGTGCCCGGGTCATGCGATTCCTCCCCCACCCCCTGCCCCCTCCCCCGGCATGAACACAACTTGCCTCAAGCGAGCCTTGCCGGGGGAGGGGAAGGAAACTCGAGAGAAGGGGCGGCTGTGCCGCCCCTTCTCTCGCAACTCTCATCCCGGATCGGCACTTCACAAGCAATCATCCATCGAC
>CAZMVJ010000118.1:0-8856 GCA_964569445.1 uncultured Anaerolineaceae bacterium
CAGCCGCCCGCTCTGCCGATTGAGCTACCGAGGAAGGCGCAGGCATTATACCGCCCGGGCCGAGCGCGGCGTCGCGGCGGTCAGATCCACTCGAGCCGGAAGCTGCCCGTCAATCCGCCGTCAGGCTCGCGAGGGTCGTTCGACTATAATGACGCCGATGGGCACAAGTCTGCCGGCGGCGCATCGCGCCCCATCCCGTTTGCATCTTGGATCCGTCGGCGTTTTTTTGCCGGTCGGTCTGCTGATCGCGGCCTGGCTGGCCTTGACGCCGGGGGGCCTGCTCGGCAAGGCCGACGCCGTTGGCTACGCCGTCTGCCACCGCATCGACCTGCGCTCTTTCCACCTGGGGACGCGCGCGTTGCCGCTGTGCGCGCGCTGTTCGGGGATGTATCTCGGGGCGCTGGCGGCCTTCGGCGGGCTGCTGGCGCTGGGGAAGTCCCGCCACGGTGGGTTTCCCCGGCCGGCAGTCATGGCGATCTTCGGCGCTTTCGCAGCCGTTTGGGCCGTCGACGGGTTGAACTCCTATCTGACTCTGATCCCCGGCGCGCCGCACGCCTACGAGCCGAACAACGTCCTGCGTCTCGCCACCGGGCTGCTGATGGGGCTGACGCTGGGCACGATCGTCTTTGCCGGCCTCAACCAGAATGCCTGGCGCGAATGGAAGAAGGAACCGGTCGTCGGCTCCTTCCGGGAGGTCGGGTGGCTGGTCCTCCTGGCGGCGGTCGTCGGCGGGCTCGTGCTGACGGAGAATCCGTTGATCCTGTACCCGTTGGCCCTGCTCAGCGCGGCCGGGGTCCTGGTCGTCCTGGGACTGGTCTACACCGTCGTGGCGCTGCTGGTGCTGCGCCGCGAGAATCGAATCGACTCATGGGCGGGCCTGGCGGTCCCCATCGGTCTGGGCGTGGGCCTGGCCGTGCTGCAGATCGGCCTGCTCGACCTGGTGCGCCTGACGCTCACGGGAACGTGGGCCGGTTTCTCCCTGTAGGAGGGTAGGAATGGATCTCGCAAGCGGACTCTTGACGGCTTTCGGCCTGGCGGCCAGCGCCGGCCTCAACGCCTATATCCCGTTGTTGATCGTGGCGCTGCTCGGCCGCTTCACGACCTGGTTCGCTCTGAAATCGCCGTGGGATGCATTGACGAGTTGGTGGGTGATCGGCGCCCTGGTGCTGCTAACCCTGGTCGAGTTCTTCGCCGACAAGGCGCCGGCGGTCAATCACGTGAATGACGTGATCCAGACCTTCGTGCGGCCGGCGGCGGGGGCGATCCTGTTCGCCGCCAGCGCCGGGGCCGTCAGCAACATCCACCCGATCGTGGCGATGGTCGCCGGCCTGCTCGTCGCCGGCGGTGTGCACACGGTGAAAGCGGCCGCTGTCCGGCCGGCGGTGACGGCGACCACCGGCGGCTTGGGGAACATCCCGGTCAGCCTGGCCGAAGATGCGGCGGCCGTTCTCATCTCGATTGCCGCCATCGTCGTGCCGGTGGTGATCGCCGCCATCTTGATCGTGATCACTTCACTGTTCGTCTGGTGGCTGTGGCGCCGGGCGAACGCCATGCCGCGCAGCTCCACCTGAATTCAGTCCTAATTCAGTCCTGAGGAGGACCATATGAGTGTTGCCAGCCCTGCTCCACAAACGACGCCCGGGACCAAGACCAATACGATGGCCCTGGTCAGCCTGATTGCCGGGATCCTCGGCCTGACGCTGTTCCCGTTCCTGGGCAGCATCGCCGCCGTGATTACCGGAAACATCGGGCGCAAGGAGATCGCCGCCAGCGCCGGCGCCGAGACCGGCGACGGCCTGGCCATGGCCGGAGTCGTCATGGGATGGATCGGGATCGGTTTGGGGGTCCTGGGCATCTGCGTTATTTGCGTGACCTTCGTGTTGATTCCGCTCGGCGTCCTCCAGTCGATCAACATGGGCAGCAGTCTGCTCACCTCGCTGGCCTGGCTGGCTTAGTCCGCGCGTCCCGCAGAACGACCTAACCGACGAACGAGGAGGAAAAGCATGAGTGTTCCCACCACCACGGATGAGCAACCGAAGTCGCGCAAGGCGCTGATCATTGTCGCCGCCGTCGTTGTCTTCTGCTGCCTTTGCAGTCTGTGCTTGGCCTTGTCCTACTATCTGTATTCGTCCGGTGACCGGCTGTTCGGCCTGGTGGGCCTGGCCGGCGGGATGATCTAGCCCCTTTTTCGCAGTCACCGAAACGCCGCGGCCGTCCCTTTCGAGACGGCCGCGGCGCATTCCTGGGTCGTCGACCGAAAGACCCCTGGTGTGTCAGGTTTGGGTCGGATCGCCTCCCTCAGCGGAGGCGAAGGGCCCGGAAGCTGCCCGCGCATGGCGCAGGAGCTCGTCGACTATGTGCCGGGCCGCCAGGCGCTCGTCCTCCGGGATGAGCAGGGCGGCAAACTCCTCCTCATCGAGGACGGCCGAGCTGTGATCCGGCCGCACAACGACATCCAGCTCCAGGTCGACCCAGTCGACCTCGCCATCTTTCAGGTCGGCCGGACGGGAGACATTGCAGTACCAGCCTTTGAAAACGCCGGTGTCGGCGGCGTATACGGCGAAGATGTTGTACCAACGATCGGCGAAGTAGCTCTCTAGGATGCGGTCGCCCAGCCGGAACTCGATGCCGAAGCGATCGACTTCGGGGGCGTTGAAGCGCGCCTCGACATGCAGCGAACTGGAGGTGGCGTGACGCACGACCGCGCGCCAGCGCCACTTCTCACCACCGGCCGCGTCCAACTTTCGTACGGTCACTTCGTCGCCCGGTTGATTCACCCGGGCGAGTCTACCGTCGAAACCGGGCCGGCGCCGGAGACGGAGGTCGATGACGGGACCGTCGACGAGGCGACGGCCAACGCCTGCAGCAGGTCCGCCACGTATTCTCCGAAGTCGGGCAAAGCGACCAGGCTCTGGCGCCGCGGCCGGGGCAGCTGGACTTTCAACTCATGCACCACACGCGCCGGGCGCGGGCCGAGCACCAAGACGCGATCGGCCAGATAGACGGCCTCGTCGACGTCGTGGGTGATGAAGAGTACCGTCGGCCGCAGCCGACTCCACAGGCCCAGCAGCCAGTCCTGCATCTCCCGCCGCGTGAGCGCGTCCAGCGCACCGAAGGGTTCGTCGAGCAGCAGCGTGCGGCTGTCGCCCAGGATCGTGCGCAGCAAAGCCGCCCTCTGCCGCATGCCACCGGAAAGGGCCGCCGGCCAGGCGTGCTCGAATCCCTCCAACCCGAACAGCGGCATCAGGTCGAGCGCCCGCCGGCGAGACTCGGCTGGAGGCTTGCCTCGCAGCTCGAGCGGCACGACGACATTGCCAAGGATGTCGCGCCACGGCAGGAGCAGATCCCGTTGCGGCATGTAGCCGAATCGTCCGAGCCGGGTCTCGGCCACCTCGCCGTCGAGGCGGATCTCCCCCGAATCCGGTTGCAGCAGCCCGACGATCAGGTTGAAGAGCGTGCTCTTCCCGCTGCCCGATGGGCCGACGATGGCGACGAACTCACGCGGAGCCACCGCCAAGGAGATATCGTCCAGCGCCAGGAATGGCTGGCCGTCCGTGTGGAAAGTCATCCGCACGTGGCGCAGCTCGAGCCGGCCCGGGGCGGGAAGTTCTTCCGTCACGGCAGGTACTCATTGGAAAAGGCCTGCGCCGTGTCGAGCTTCTCAGCCAGGATCCCCTGCGACGCCATCCAATCGGCGTAGACTCGCCACCGGTCGGCGGACTGCTCTCCCCAACGGGGCGCCTCGGCCAGATAGCGAGGCGAGACCCAGCGCTGGCTGGCCAGCACCACCTCCCGGTCGAGCTCGGGCGCGGCGGTCAGCAAAATCTCTGCCGCCTGGTCCGGCTGTTCGGCGGCGAAGGTGTAACCGCGGGCGACGGCTCTGAGGAAGGAACGCACCAGCTCGGGGCGCTCCGCCAGCGTGGTTTCGCTCGCGATCAGAATCGGGGTGTAGTAGTCCGGGATGCATTCGACGTGGTCTGCCATCATCACCAGATCTAGGTCGATGCCGAGCTGCTCGGCCTGCACCCCCTGCCAGCCGTAGAAGATCCACGCCAGATCGATCTGCCCCTGTTGGAGCAGCGACAAGGGATCGGTGAAACCGGTCTCGATCCACTCGAGGCGGTCGACGTCGGCGCCGTCGCAGGCCATCAGCCCGGCGACCGTCGGGCGTTCGAACGGGCTGCCGAAGGATCCGTAGCGAAGGCCCTCCCACCCGCCCGGCGTCTCGCCGCCCAGCCCGGCCCGGGCGGCGAAGGCCGAAGTGTTGTGCTGCAGGATGGCGGCGATCGACACCAGCGGCACCCCGTCGGCGCGGGCCAGCGTCACCTGCTCCTGGAAACTGACGCCGAAATCGGCGGCGCCGCCGGCAACGGCCTGCTCGGCGTAGACCTCGCCCGGCTGAACGATCTCGACCTGCAGGCCCTCGTCGGTGAAGTAGCCCTCCTGCTGGGCCACGAACAAGCCGGTGTGATTCGTATTGGGCACCCAATCCAGCATCATCGTCACCGGCGTCTGCGATGCCGGGGTGGCCGTTGCGGTGCAACCGGCCAGAAGGGTAGCCAGGATGAGGGACGTCTTGTATCGCATACGAAACCTCCGGAGCAGTGATCAGTCATCAGTGCTCACCGATCACTGATCACCGTTCACTGGTCACTCTTCTTCCTAGAAGATCCCGGTCTCTTCCCACTGCTCGGCCCGCTGACGCGTGTAGTACCAGGGCAGCGCCAGCCGCTCGAGCAATGCGACCAGCACGAACAGGCCGATGCTGACGGCCGACGTGATCAGGATGGCGACGAAGACTTGGTCGGTCGCCAGAGCGTTCTTCGAGCGAAGCATGTACAGCCCCAGTCCTTCCGTCCCGCCGACCCATTCGCCGATCGTGGCGCCGACGACGCTGTAGGTGACGGCGATCTTCAACCCGGAGAAGAAGGCGGGAGTCGCCGACGGCAGGCGGATGAGGCGCCAGATCTGCCGGCGCGTGGCGCCCATGGCGCGAAAGAGGGCGACTAGGTCGGGATCGGCGGATGCCAGCCCATCGGCCATGCTGAGCGTCAGGGGAAAGAAACAGATCAGGACGACGATGACGACTTTAGATGTCAGCCCGAATCCGAACCACAGGATCAGCAAGGGCGCGATCGCCAGGATCTGAACCGTCTGCGACGCGACCAGCAGCGGGTAGAAGGCGCGGCGCAGGAACGACGACAGATCGATGGCGGCGGCGATGGCGGCCGCCAGCACGATCGAGAGAGCAAGCCCCAGGCCGGTCTCGAACAGGGTCGCGCCCAGCGCCGGCAGCAGAATGTCGCGGGTGTCCCAGCCGGCGCGGACGACGTCGGCCGGGGAGGGGAGGATGAAGCCGGGGAGTCCGCTGCGGGCGGCGATCAGGGCCCAGACGGCGACCAGCACGGACAGCAAGGCCAGCGGCGGAACGGATCTCGCCACGAAAGTGCTCCGGCGGCGTGCCGTGGCGCGGCGAGGCCGAGCTGGATCGCGCATGCCTCAGGCCTGCCCTCGGAACTTGTCGACCTTCTCGGCGATCGTGGTGCCGAGTTGCCGGTCACCGATCTTGATTGCCCCGCGGCCTTCCTCTAAGGAATCCGTGGAGGGCCGCGGGGTTACCGTAACGACCTGCTCCGCCCCACCCTCCATGCAGGCCAAGTGCGCCTGTCGGGCGATCTCGAGCAGCCGATCGAGGGGGCCCTCCATCACCCCGCGGCCTTCCTTCAGAAAGCCTGCTGTAGGCCGCGGGGTCACCGTTTCCATGGCGTCGACCTCGTAGGTGACTCCGCTGGCCTGGATCACGGCGATCGCCTTATGGATCAACGGGAATGGATCGGACGTGAGAGGGAGTACCTGGACAGCAACATTGACCGTGCGGTTGGGATTCAGAGTCATGCAACGCCTCCTGCCGATCAGGTTTCCGGAAGCGCGGAGCTTCCGGGAAGCTCCAGCTGCGGGCTGTGGACGATGAGCAACGCGCCCGAGGCGAAATCGACCCGCGGCGCCGATTGGGCGACCCGGTTGCTGACGCCGCGCGCCGGACCGACGGCGAGCGTCTCCGCCGCCAGAGGGAAAGCCAAGCCATGCGAGGTGATGCCGGTCGCCTCACCGCCGAGGGGGATCAGGCTGACCCGGTCGCCGACGGCGCCCAGGATATTGCCGCCGGGTGGCAGGAGCAGGTAGGCTGTATCCCACTCGATCCAGAGCTGGATGGCCATTCCCCGCAACGCCGGGTGCATCAGGAGCCCGACGTTCGCCAGAGTCATGTCGAGGCGGCCGCCGGCGGCGGCCAGGACTACCGCGTGCTTGGCGCCGGCTTGCAGCGCATCCAGCAAAGCGAGCTCGAGGTCGGTCTCATCCTTGCCGGTTGGGCTTTGGAGAAGGGCGGCGCCGCGCCGCGCCAGGTCGTCGCGCGCCGGCAGCGGAAGCGAGTCGAAATCCCCGACGACACGATCGACCGTCAGGCCGACGGCCGCCGCGTGGAGGGCGCCGCCGTCCGCCGCAATGACGATGTCGAAGTGAAGGGCCTGCAGGCGCGTCCGCAGGATGCCCGGGTCCCCCAGGTCTCCATTGGCGAAGATCAGCGCCCTCGTCTCAGGCATAACAAATCCACTCCCTGCGAAGGGAGTGGCTGGGGTCGTGGGGTCGAAAGCCTGCCATCCCTACGCCGGCATTACCCGGATCAGGTTCGGCGGGTCGAGGGCGGCCTGCCCTCCTCTCAGCCCGAGGCCTCGGGCTCCCCGTTCATCTTGTCGGTTTCAGTTTAGCCCGGTCTCGGAGGACGGTCAAGGCTGTCTGGAAAGTCCTCCGATGACCATTGCTGCCACGAATACCCCACCCCCACCCCCAACCCCCTCCCCGGACATGCCGACGCCGAAAGAGATCCAACAGCCGGGGAGGGGGATGTATTCCGAAAGAGGGGCGGGGGCAGAGCCCCCGCCCCTCTTTCTAGGATTTCTCCCCTCGCCCTGCAAGTTTCGACATCTGCCAATGGCTCATCCATGCAGGGGGAGGGCAGGGTGGGGGTTTGAGAACCGCATCCCCAGTCGGCGGCGTTGCTACTTGGTCTTCATCTCCTCGAGGATGCTGTAGAGCAGCTCAAGCAGGACCTTCTTGACCGTCTCCTTGTCCGCCGCGACACACGGCAGCATTTTGACCTTGCTGTCCAGCTTGAGGGCGATGCGCAAGTCCTCCACCGCCCAGGCGTCTTCCTTATCCTGCTTGTTGGCGGCGACGACGTAGGGCGTGGGGGCGTAGGCGCGGAAGGTCTGGAGAATCCCCTTCGCCTCGCGGAAGGTCTCCGGCCGCGAGCTGTCGACCATCACAATGAAACCGAGCATCCCCTCCGACAGGATCTCCCACATGAAATCGAAGCGCTTCTGGCCGGGGGTGCCGAACAGGTAGAGCACCAGATCGTCGTCGACCGTGATACGGCCGAAGTCCATGGCCACCGTCGTCGTCTCTTTGACGCGCTCGGCTTCGGTCGAGATCTTGCGCTCGGTCGAGACGACGTCGATTTCGCTGACCGATTGAATGAAGGCGGTCTTGCCTGCATTGAACGGTCCCGTGACCACCATCTTGACGGTTTGCATAATTGCGCCTCGACTAATGTCCCGTTTCAGGACTCAAGATGAAGCCTTCCGCTTCTTGCTGAAGATGGGACCGTCCCGGGCGAGTCTGGGAGAATCCCATGAAGACGGAGGGAGACAGGACGGCGGCGAAATCACGCCGGGACGCTTCCTGGAAACGGAAGTTCGGGAAGTCGTAGCGATTCAAGGGAGCTCTGAAACGGGACATTTAGATCGTCCGGATGCGGCTGATCAGCCGCTCCACGAGCGTCGTCTGTTTCGTCTTATCGACAGGCGGCAGCTGGCGCGCCTGGGGCGGGAGGGGCATCCCCTCCGGCCGGACGATCTCGACCAGCCCGGCCTGCAGCAGACCGAACACGATCCGGCGGACCTCCATGTCGCTCATCTTGTTCGCCTTGGCGATCTGGCGGATGGTGTTCTTGGGATTGATGTAGGAGACGACCTTCCATTCCTGGACGTTGAGGTTGACATCGCGGATGTTGGCCCCCGGACGCTCGACGAAGTTGAGCGCCATGTCGAGATTGGGGATCTCCTCGATCAGCTGCTCGTGTTCCTTCAGCTCCCGCGTGCCCTCCATGATGATATTTTCGAGGCCCAGGCGCAGCGTGATACGGTCCTCCGGCGGGAGGACGTCGTTGTCGAAGCGGAAATGGCCGTCGGTCCAGGTGAACAGGCGATAGACGCTGGCCAGCAAGTATTCCCGAATCCCGGCCAACACATCCTGCTGGGACAGGTAGCCGGCGTTGATCAGGAGCAAGCCGAGCTCTTTGTCGTTCTTCTCGCCGGCGTTGGTGCGGATGAGCTGGATCTGCTTGGCGTTGAGCTTGTCGCTGCGGGAGAGGATGCCGATGAGCGATCCGTCTTCGCTACCCAGCTGGGCGTAGATCAGCTTGCCTTCGCTAAAGGAGACCCAGGCCGCCTCCGACGGCCCTTCGACCGTCAGGGTGCCCGTCTTGCGCGCCAGGTTGATCAGGTTGAAAAGCTGCGTGACGCTAAAGTCACGCAGGTTGCCCTTGACTGCCATGATGACCTGTCACCGGCCGGCGTGCACGGGTCCCCTTCGGGACACGAAGCGTAGTCCCCTGCGGGAGGCTGAGCGCGATCCCCTCCGGGACGCTAAGCGCTGTCACCCCGCGGCCTTCCTTCGGCCTCATCGGCGGTCTACGGGGCTCCGGGATTATACCCGCTCGCGTCCCGTTTCAGGAGTTCGGAAGCGAAGGGCCGCCTCTTGCTGACGATCTCAACCACCCAAAGGGTCTCTGAAACG
>CAZMVJ010000119.1:0-8852 GCA_964569445.1 uncultured Anaerolineaceae bacterium
CGAGTACCGCGACGGCGCGTGGAAATGTGACTGCGATTTCTTCCTGAGTCGCGGCGTCTGCAGTCACAGTATGGCCCTCGAGCGGATCCTGGAAGGCATGCTGCCGACCCTGGCCGCCGCCAGTTAGCCGTTCGCCTCTTCTGATCCGCCGGGCACGGCCGCGCCCTCGCGCCGCGCCCGGCTTCTCTTTCCATCGAGAATGGTAGAATGACCGTCCGGCGGGGTGCACGATCCCCGCCGGTTGCTTGGAGACGCCGTGCGCCGCTGGCAGCTCTGGGTGGGCTTGGCCATCAGCGTGGTCTTTTTGGCCCTGACCATGCGCAGCCTGCATTGGTCCGAGGTGGCGCAGGCGCTGCGTCAGGCCGACTACCTCTGGCTGATCCCCGGCGTGGCGGTGTACCTGGTGGGTGTATTGGTGCGCTCGTGGCGCTGGCACTACCTGCTGCGCCCGATCCAGACCATCCCCTCGACCAGGCTTTTCCCCGTCATGGCCATCGGCTACTTCGGCAACAACGTCTTCCCGATCCGGGCCGGCGAGCTGCTGCGCATCTACCTTCTGAAGCTGTACTTCTCCATCCCGATGTCGTCCGGCCTGGCGACGATCCTGGTGGAACGCGCCTTCGACGGCATCGTCATGCTCGGGTTCGTCTTTCTCAACCTGCCGCTCCTGGCGGGAATGAGCTCGGCGCCGTTGGCCGGGATGGCGATCCAAACCCTGGCCGTCGGAGGGGCGGTCGTATTCCTTGGGGCGACGCTGGTGCTCACCATCCTCGCTCTCTTCCCGAAGTGGGCCGCCGGCGCGGCGCAGTTCGGCATCGACCGGGTGCTGCCCGCTCGTATGCGGCCCCGCGCCCGATCCCTGTTCGACCAGTTCCTGCTCGGGCTGGGGGCGCTGCGATCTCCCCTCGACGTCCTGATGATCCTCGGGACATCGATCGTGATCTGGCTCTTGGAGACGCTCAAGTACTGGTTCGTGATGCACGCCTTTCCGTTCCAGGTCAGCTTCTTCGTCCTGATGCTGATGAACGGGATCGTGAACCTGGCAACGACCTTGCCTTCAGCGCCGGGTTACTTGGGCACGTTCGACGCGCCGGGGATCGCCGTACTGGAAGCCTCCGGCGTCCGGGCAGGTCTGGCAGCCGGTTATACCTTCGTGCTGCACGCCGCGCTGTGGCTTCCGATCACGCTGCTCGGCGGCTACTACCTCCTTCGCACCGGACTCAATCTGCGCACGATCCGGGCCGAGGCGCGCCAGGAGCAGCAAGGATGAAGGTCGGCATCGTCGGCGCCGGCGCCGGCGGCCTAGCGGCCGCCTACGACTTGGCCGGCCGCGGTCACCAGGTGACCGTGTTCGAAGCCGACGATCACGTCGGCGGGCTGGCGGCGGGATTTCGCGAGCCCGGCTGGGAATGGTCGGTCGAGCGCTACTACCACCACTGGTTCGCCAGCGACCGGTCGATCCTGGGCCTGATCGACGAGCTGGGCTGGCGCGACCGCGTGCGCTTCCTCTGGCCATCGACCGCCGTCTACCACGAAGGCAAGTTCTACCGCCTGGATGCACCCCTGTCGGATGCCGCGCCCGGCTGGCCTTGGCTCGATCGACTGCCCGGCGCTGGGACGCTGGCGCGCGGGGTCCATCTGCTGCGCTTCCCGGCGCTCGGGCTGGTGGACAAGGCGCGCTACGGGGCGGCGGCGCTCTCCTTGCTGCTGGCCCCGCGCTGGCAGGGCTTCGAGCGGACAACGGCCGACGCCTGGCTCGAGCGCTGGATGGGGCGGCGCACCTACCGCGTCCTGTGGCAGCCGCTGCTGGAAGGCAAGTTCGGACCCCATTACAAAGAAGTCAACATGGCCTGGTTCTGGGCGCGGGTCAAGGCGCGCACGCCGCGCCTGGGGACGTTCGTCGGAGGGTTTCAGGCGTTCATGGAGGCGCTGGCGGATGAGGTTCGCCGACGCGGCGCCGAGATCCGCCTCGGGACTCCGTTGGAAAGGATCGAGCCGGCGGAGGAGGGGCTGAGTCTGATCACACGCGACGCCGCCGAGACCTTCGATCAGGGGCTGGTGACAACTTCGCCGGGGCTGCTGGCCAGAATGACTCCATCCCTGCCGCCGCAGTACTTGCACGGGCTGCGTTCGCTGCGGGCCATGGGCGCCGTCGTCATGGTCCTGGCGCTTCGCCATCGACTCTCGGAACAAGGGGTGTACTGGCACAACTTGCCCAAGTCCGCCGGGTTCCCATTCCTGGCGCTCGTCGAGCACACCAACTTTATCCCGCCGGAGCATTTCGGCGGCGAGCACATCATCTACCTGGGCGACTACCTCGATCCCGACCACGAGTATTTTTCGCTGACGCAGGATGAACTGCTGGCGCGCTTCCTGCCGTCGCTGACGCGGTTCAATCCGAAGTTCGAACCGTCATGGGTGCGCCGATGCTGGCTGTTCCGCACGCCATACGCCCAGCCGATCCCGCCCGTGAACCACTCCCGTTCGATCCCGGCTCTGAAGACCCCCTTGCCTGGCTTGTGGTTCGCCAGCATGAGCCAGGTCTATCCCTGGGACCGCGGCACGAACTTCGCCGTCGAGGTGGCGCGGCGGGCGGCGCGCGAGATGTCCGCCGCCGCAGCCGCGTGACCGACCCCAAGACCCAAGCCCTGCGTCTGCTCGACCAGCGTGGGTTCGCCTATGTCGAAGTCGTCTTCCCCAAGACGATTCATGACGCCATCGCCGTCGCCGCGCATGCCGGGGTGCCGCCCGGCCAGGTGTTCAAGACGCTGGTCGTTTTGACGGCGCCGCCGGGAGGGCGGCCGGCGCTGATCCTGGAGCCGGCCGATGCCACGCTCGACTTGAAGCGGGCAGCGCAGGCGATGCGCGTCAAGCGGCTGGAGATGGCGAGCCACGCGCAAGCCGAGCAGCTGACCGGGCTGAAGGTCGGGGGCATTTCCGCCCTGGCCCTGACCCGCAAGCGCTGGCCGGTGTTCCTCGATCGGCGCGCCGAATCCTTGGAGACCATCGTCGTCAGCGCCGGCCAGCGCGGCCGCAACGCGCGCCTGCGCCTCGCCGATTTCATCGCCGTGACCGGGGCGCAGTGGATCGACGCGGCGCGGGACGAAGGCGAGATTCCGCGTGACGAGTGAAGGCTTCTCTCCCCTTTCCACTTCGGGGGTCTTGGGGAGGGGGCTTACAGCCCCCTCCCCTCAGTCCCCCAAACCCCCGTCACCCCTCCCCTGATCGCGAAGCATCCCGTAGCGAAGCGGAGGGAAAGCGGCGCTGGTAGGAGTCGCCCGTTCGCGACTGCGATGCGCCGCTTCCGGATACATCTGTGAGGCACCCTTCGCGGCCGAGGCGTGGCTGGCGCCACAATTAAGGGTACAGGACCTCTCCTGCTCTTCGTCCTTAAGCGGCGGATCGCACCTCGCGGGCGCAAGATCCACTCACCGCCGCTCACCTGCACCGCACCTGCGGTGCGCCGCAGGTGCAGGTGTGCGAGGGAGGAGGGATTGGGGTCTGGGGACAAGGGGGGAGGGGAAAGCACTTCCCCTCCCCCCTGTCCCCAGAGAGAACCTGTGATGCGCCGCTTAAGGAAACAACGACGAGGGGCGGTTTGCAACCGCTTGGATCAGCCATCTGGGAGATGTGCCGGGCGAACCGCCGCCAGGGGAGGGAGCCGGGAGATTGCGGACCATGGCCTATAATGCCAACGACCTTCCCGGAAGCTCGAAGCTTCCGGGAAGGTTGCGGGAGGGAGTCATGATCCAGGTGCGCGAGTCCTACCAGGTCCGCTTCGGTCGAATCGACCAGGCCGTCGACTACTGGTTGCGCCTGCCGCGCGAAGTCGCCGCATGGCCAAAGGGGCGGGACGAATTCGAAGTGCTCACCGACCTTTCCGGCGAGATGTTCACCCTGGTCGTGGCCAGCCACGTCGAATCGGTCGAGGCCTGGCAGGCGGCCCTGGCCGCCGTTCAGCAGGACCCGGCTTACCAGGAGTGGTTCCGCACTTTCAAGCAATTCGCCGAAGACGGCCAGCGCGAGTTCCTCCGCGTGGAGCAGGCCAACGCGGGCTGGTCGGGCCGGGGGGCGGTCGTTGTGCGCAGCTGCTTCCGGGCGCTGGAATGGCGGGCGGCGGAAGCGCTTGACCTGGTGCGCACCTACGGCGCGCTGCTCGTCGACCAGGGGGTCGGGCGCCATCCACGGCTGCTGGGCGATCTGAGCGGGCGCTTGTTCAACGTCGTCATCGAGATCGAAACGGCCAACTTGAAAGACTGGGATGACCATCGACGGACGATGTTCCTCGACGCGCAGTTCCAGGTGTGGTTCCAGCGCCTGACGACGTGCGTGACGCACGGCTCGCACGCGTTCTACACCGTGGCCGGGCCGGCGTAGGCTTCCGTTTCGTCCACCGAACTACGGAACGGGACACTGGGCCGGGTGATACAATCCCAGCCCCATTCCCATGAGCGACCCGCGAACCGAACGACTGGCGACGGTCCTGATCCAGTACTCCGCCGCGCTGCGCCCCGGGGACCGGGTGTTGATCGAGGCCGAGACCGCCGCCGAGCCCTTGGTGCGGGCCTTGTTCGAGCGGGCCCTGCAGGCCGGGGCCCATCCGCACCTGGCGCTCAGTCTGGCCGGCCAGGATACCTATAGCGGCATCGATGACGCCTTCCTGCGGCTGGCCTCCGACGACCAGATCGACTATCCGCCGCCGTTCCTCCAGACGGCCTACCAGGAATTCGAGTCGCGTATTCGCGTCCACTCATCCTCGAACACCCGGCTGCTGATGCGCGCCGACACCGCCCGCATGGCCCGCCGCCAGCGAGCCGTGCAGTCGCTGCTGCGAACGCAGATGGAGCGCGGTGGGCGCGGCGAATTCCGCTGGGTGACGACGATTTTTCCCACCATCGGGCACGCCCACGACGCCGAGATGAGCCTGACCGAATTCGAGAATTATGTCTTCGGGGCCTGTCACGTCGAGGGCGAGGACGACCCGGTCGCTCATTGGCAGGCGGTGGAGAAGCGCCAGGCGCATTGGGCCGAGGCCTTCGCCGGACACAACCAGGTCGAGATCCGCGGGCCGGACTGCGATCTGCGTCTGTCGATCCGCGACCGCACCTTCATCAGCTCGTGCGGTACGCACAACATGCCGGACGGCGAGATCTTCACCGGGCCGGTCGAGGCGTCGGTGGAAGGATGGGCGCGTTTCGCTTTCCCGCTGGTCTACAAAGGCCGCGAAGTCGAAGGAGTCGAGCTCACTTTCCAAGGGGGCAGAGTCCAAACCTGGAAGGCCAGCAAGAACCAGGACTTTCTCGAGTCGATGTTGGCCACCGACGACGGAGCCCGCTACCTGGGGGAGTTCGGGATCGGGACCAATGCCGCCCTGCAGCAGTTGACGCGCAGCATCCTGCTCGACGAGAAGATCGGTGGGACGATCCATCTGGCGCTCGGCGCCGGCTACCCGGATACCGGCTCCCACAATCGTTCGGCAATCCACTGGGATATGCTGGTCGAGATGCGCCGCGATTCGGAGATCCGGGTCGACGGCGACCGGATCTATCAGAACGGCGCGTTCTGCATCTGATCGCGGCGTGAAACCAATGCCTCGATCTGCGCTCATCCCTGCCCTTCTGCTGCTGGCCGCCTGTACCGCCGCTCCGTCGCCGACGGCCACCCCCGGCCCCGTCCGCCCGACGCGCACCCCTCCGCCGACAGCCACCCCGTCGTTCACACCGACGTCGCCTCCGTCCGCAGCGGTCGAGAGCGGGGCGCCGCTGCCGACCGATCGTGGCCTGTACTTTGCCGCCTCCGGCGCGTGCGCCGTCTGCCATGAAAACTTGACCGACGACGCCGGCGCCGACGTCTCCATCGGAGCCGAATGGCGAGGGACGCTGATGGCCAACGCCGCCCGCGACCCGTACTGGCTGGCCACGCTAAGGGCGGAAATCGGAGCCCATCCGGAGCAGCGCCAGGTGATCGAGGAAACGTGCGGCCGGTGCCACATGCCGATGGCAGCCTTCACGGCCGAGGCCCGGCAGTCGAGCACAGCCATCCTCGACGGCGGGTTTGTCGACCCCGGTAACGAGCTGCACACCTGGGCGATGGACGGCGTCTCGTGCAGCGTCTGCCATCAGATCCGTGAGGACGGCCTGGGCCTTCCGACGAGCTACAACGGAGGCTACGTCATCGACCGCGAGCTCCCGCAGGGGGAACGCCTGGCCTTCGGTCCCTATTCGATCGAGGAGGCACAGGCGGAGATCATGGTGGCCGGGTCGGGCTATGTCCCGGTGTCCTCCCAGCACATCGCTTCCTCCGAGATGTGCGCCAGCTGTCACACTCTTTACACGCCCACCCTGGATGCCAGCGGAGCCGTCGCCGGCGAGTTCCCGGAGCAGGTCCCGTACCTCGAATGGTTCTACAGCGACTACCGCAGGAGCGCCTCCTGCGCCGATTGCCACATGCCGGAGGCCCAGGGCGGGGTGGACATCGCCTCGTCCAGCACCAACCCGCGCAGCCCGTTCGCCCGCCACATCTTCGCCGGGGCCAACCCGTACATCCTGACGATGCTCCAGTTGTTCGGCGACGAGCTGGGCGTGACCGCCGGGACGGAGCATTTTCAGGAGAGCCTCGATGCCAGCCTGGACCTGCTGAAGTCAGAAACGGCGGAGGTGGCGCTGGAGGATCTCGAGCTGAGGGGCGCCCGATTGTCGGGCCAGGTGGTGGTCGAGAACCTGGCCGGCCACAAGTTTCCGACGGCCTACCCTTCGCGGCGCGCCTGGTTGCACATCAGCGTGCACGACGCCGACGGCCTGCTCGTGTTCGAATCGGGCGCCGCCCTGCCGGATGGTTCGATTGACGGGAACGACAACGATGCCGATCCGACTCAATTCGAGCCGCACTACCAGGCCATCGTCGGGCCCAATCAAGTCCAGATCTACGAAGCCATCCTCAGGGACTCGGAAGGGGCCGTTACGACCTCGGCGATGCGGGCCGCCGGCTACCTCAAGGACAACCGCCTGCTGGCGGACGGGTTCCAGAAGAGCGCGCCCTACCAGGATATTGCCGTGCGCGGCGAAGCGCGTGACGACCCCGATTTTGTCGGAGGCGGGGACCGGGTGTTGTTGGATGTCCCGTTGAGCGGGACACGACGTGTACCCTACACCGTGACGGTCGAGGTGCTCTTCCAGCCGCTGGGATATCGCTGGATCGAGAACTTGCGGGAGGCGGAAGGCGCCGAGGTCGAGGATTTCCTGCGCTATGCGGCGGCACTGCCGAACGAGCCGGTGGTGGTCGCCCGGGCCGAGGCGCAGGTGGGAGAGTAGAATGCTCTGGCGGTGGTCCATTCGTCACATGCGGCGGCGGGCCGAAGCCGGGTAGGATAGAAGGCGAAGAGGACAGCCGGCTGCGATGAGCGACCAGGCGGAAGCCGCCTCCCTGACACAACTCCTGTTGGATGAAACGATCCAGGCCCTGGGCCTGCCGGCTGGCCGGCTGTCGCGGGCCCTGATCCGGCCGCTGGTTTACCGGCCGGCGAACCGCTTCGCCCGGCTGGGCGTGATCTTCGATCGGTACATGGCCAACGGAGGCTTCCCGGCCGCCGCCCGCTGGGCGCTCGAGTCCCACCAGGTCCAGGTGCGACTGCGCGACCTTGGGTCTGTCCCCAACAGCGGTCCGCTGCTGGTTACCAGCAACCATCCGGGCGGGATGGATTGCCTGGCTCTGGCGGCCGGCCTCGGCCGCAGCGATCTGAAAATTGTCGCCAGCGGCATGCCGTTCTTGCGCAACCTGCCCGAGGTGGCCCGCCACCTGATCCTCGTCAGCCGTGTCGGGGCGCATGCCCGCATGAGCGCGCTGCGCCAGTCGATCCGGCACCTGGAGCAGGGCGGGGCGCTGCTGATCTTCCCGCGCGGGCGGGTCGAGCCTGATCCGGCTTTCTTCACGGAGGCCGAAAGCTCGATGGAGAAGTGGTCGCCGAGCGTCCGCATCCTGCTCGATTCGGTGCCCCGGCTGAAATGGATGGTAGCGGTCGTCAGCGGAGTGGTCTCCAACAAGGCGCTCGAGCATCCGATCGCCCGCCGCAAACGGGAGTTGACGGAGCGCCAGCTGCTGGCCGAGTTCTACCAGATCGCCCGTCAGGTGATGTCGCCGCGTTGGTTCCAGCAGACGATTTCGCTCAGCCTGGCGCCGGCCACCGCGCCGGCGGCCGGCCTCGAGGTCGGCGGATCGAGGCAAATGGCGGACGTGGTTGCCTCCGCCCGCCGGGCGCTGCTCGACCACTGGGCCTGGATCCGCGGACCGCAACGCGCGGCGTAGGCCATCCTTCCGGTTGCCTCAAATCGATCGGTCAAGGCATCGCCTTGAGTGAAGAGAGCATCCCCCATCCGGCGGGACGCTTGACGCTTCCACCCGGCGGATGCATTCGGAGTGCCTCTGCCGAGAACTCCGCGCACTATTCCACCCCCACCCCTTCCCTCGCGAAGCAGCCCGTAGCGGAGCGGAGGGCCTCCCCCTGCTTGAGCAAGCGCCGCGCCCGCAGGATTCCTGCAGGGGGAGGGGAGAATCCTAAAGAGAGGGGGCGGGGGCGAAGCCCCCGCCCCCTCTCTTGAAAGACCTCCCCCTCCCCGCCAGGTGCCGACTTGCGGGATCTCTCTGGCGGCGGGGAGGGGGCAGGGGGAGGGGATGGTTGAGTTCCCGATCGGGACGAGGGTCCCTCGCGATCCGGTGCCGTGCCCCAACGGTTTCTGCGATGAAACGTCAGCGCTTCTCGAGGGGGACGTAATCGCGCTGCGCCGGGCCGGTGTAGACCTGGCGCGGCCGGGCGATCTTCTGCTCGGGGTCGGTGATCATCTCCTGCCACTGCGCCA
>CAZMVJ010000120.1:0-8828 GCA_964569445.1 uncultured Anaerolineaceae bacterium
TGGCCGGCTCGGTCCAGCCTTCGGAGCTGGCCAAGCTGGCGGTCATCATCTACCTGGCCGTCTGGATGGAATCGAAAGGCGAGCGGCTTTCGGAGTGGGGCTACGGCTTCCTGCCGCTGATGGCGATCATCGGCATCGTCGGGGGCCTGATCCTGCTTCAACCCGACCTGAGCGCAGTGCTGACGGTGGCCAGCGTGGCGCTGGTCATGTTCTACCTGGCCGGGGCGCGCCTGTCGCAGTCGGCGGTCGTGACCGGGGGCAGCGCCATCGTCGGCTACATCCTCGTCCGGCTGACCAACACCGGCCGGGCGCGCTGGGCCGACTACGTCGCCGGCCTGGTCAACATCCAGGAAGCCTCCTATCACGTGCAGCAGTCGCTGCAGTCCTTTTTCAGCGGCGGCCTGCTGGGCCGCGGCCTGGGCGCCAGCCGGGAGAAGTTCGGCCTGCTGCCGGCGCCGCATACCGACAGCATCTTCGCCGTCGTCGGCGAGGAACTCGGTCTCATCGGGGCGCTGCTCGTGCTGACCTTGTTTGCGCTGCTCCTGTGGCGCAGCTTTCGCGTCGCTTCGCAGGCGCCCGATCGGCTGGGGATGCTCCTGGCCGGGGGCGTCGCCTTCTGGATCGGCATCGAAGCTCTCATTAACATGTCGGTCCTGCTGGGCCTGCTGCCTTTTGCCGGCAACGCGCTTCCTTTCTTCAGCTACGGCGGATCCAACTTGGTGACGACCCTGGCGGGCGTCGGGCTGCTGCTCAACATCTCGCGGCGGCAGCCGATCTCCCCGACCACGGAGGGCTATGTTTCGACTATTGGTATCGGCTGGCGGCACCGGCGGCGGCGTGTATCCCGCCTTGGCCACAATCGCCGCGCTCGGCCAGAGAGCTGACGTGCTCTGGTTGGGAAGCACGGGCGGCATGGAGGCCGGTCTGGTGGAACGCGCCGGGATCCGGTTTGAAGCTGTGCCGGCGGCCGGCCTGCACGGTGTCGGACTGCGCGCGCTGCCGGGCAACCTGGCGGCGCTGGTGCGCGGGACGAAGGCCGCCCGCGGCGTGATCCGGGCGTTTCGCCCGCAGGTGATGCTGTTGACCGGAGGGTTCGTCGGCGTGCCGGCGGCCTTGGCCGGGGGCGGGGTGCGCAAGGTGCTGTATGTGCCCGATATCGAACCGGCCCTGGCGGCGCGCATGATCGCGCGGCTGGCGAACGTCGTCGCCGTGACGGCGGAGGATTCGCGCCGCTTTTACCCGCGACGCAGCCGGGTCATCGTCAGCGGATACCCGACGCGGCCCGACCTGAGGCCGGCTTCGAAGCCCGAGGCGCGCCGGCGGCTCGGCGTGTCGACGGATGGGCATGTGGTCGTTGTCCTGGGAGGGAGCCGCGGCGCCCGTTCGATCAACGAAGCGCTGTGGGCCGGGCTCTCGCAACTGCTTCCCGCCACTCAGGTGATCCATCTCACGGGACAGCTGGACTTCTCGCGGGCCGTCGATGTGCGCGGGCGGCTGGCGGCGGAAGGGAAGGCGCGCTATTTCCCCGTCGCCTACCTGCACGAAGAAATGGCGTCGGCGTATGCCGCCGCCGATCTGGCGATCGGACGCGCCGGCGCCTCGGCGTTGGGCGAGCTGCCGCTCTTCGGCCTGCCGTCGATCCTCGTCCCGTATCCCCATGCCTGGCGCTATCAGCACGTCAATGCCGACTACCTGGCGCGGCGCGAAGCGGCGGTCATCGTGTCGGATGAACGAGTGGGATCCGACCTGGTGCCGACCGCCCTCACGCTGCTCTCCGACCCGGGGCGCCTGGCGGCGATGTCGACTGCCGCCCGCCGCCAGGCCTCCCCGGAGGCGGCCGGCCGCCTCGCCGACCTGCTCCAAGACCAGGCCCAGGCAGGAGCGGCGGCGTGATCAGCATCATCGTCGTCTTCTGGATGTTCGCGGGGCTCTTCGCCCTGGTCGGCGGCATGCGCGGTTGGGCGCGCGAGCTGCTGGTGACGAGCGCTCTGGTGCTCGGACTGTTCCTGATCGCCATCCTGGAGAACTACATCACGCCCTTCCGCGACGCCATGGCGCTGCAGACCCCCGGCACACAAGTGGCCATCCGCGGGGGTCTCCTGCTCCTGCTGGCCTTCTTCGGCTACCAGACGCCCAATCTGCGCGCCCTGCAGCCGAAGATGGCGCGTGAACGCGTCGAGGAGATCGTCCTGGGCCTGATCCTCGGATTGCTGAACGGCTACTTGCTGGTCGGGTCGATCTGGTACTACCTGAATCAGGCCGGCTACCCGACCAACCTGGTGACGGCGCCGGAAGAAGGAAGCGCCCTGGCGGCCCAGATCGCCACCTTCATGCCTTACCTGCCGCCGGCGATCCTGACCGTTCCGCTGGTGTACTTCGTCGTCAGTATCGTCTTCGTCTTCATCATCGTCGTGTTCGTATGAGGCGCCGCATTCATGTTGTCGGAATCGGAGGCAGCGGGTTGTCGGCCATCGCCAGAGTGCTCCACGAGCGAGGTGAGATTGTGACCGGTTCAGATCAAGCCGCCAACGCCCTGAGCGAGGCCCTGGTGCGCGAAGGGATTCCAGTAGTCATCGGGCACCGAGCCGAGAATGTTGCCGGCGCCGACCTGGTGCTGGTGACTTCGGCCGTGCGCGAAGACAACCCGGAAGTCGTGGCGGCGCGTGCCGCCGGCATTCCGGTCCAGCGGCGGGAAAACTTCCTGGAGGAGCTCACCGCCGGGCTGCGTACGATCGCCGTCGCCGGGACGCACGGCAAGACCACCACCAGCAGCCTGATCGCGTGGATCCTGCGCAGCGCCGGGCGCCAACCGGGATACGTCCTGGGCGGAATCTCTCCCGACCTGGCGGGGAACGCCGCCGCCGGCGGGGGAGAGATCTTCGTCATCGAGGCCGACGAGTATGACCGGGCCTTCCTCGGGCTTCATCCCAGTCTGGGTGTGATCACCAATGTCGAATACGACCATCCGGACGTATTCCCTTCACGGCCGGACTATCGCCAGGCGTTCGAGGCCTTCCTTGAACTCATCCAGGATCGCCTGATCGTCTGCGGCGAGGATCCGGTCGCCGCCCACTTGGCGCGGCCGGGTTTGTCCCGCGAGACTTACGGGCTGTCGGCCGACTCCGACTGGCATGCCGAAGAAATCAGGCCCAACTCGGCCGGCGGCTCCGACTTCCTGGCGTTCCACGCCGGCGAGTCCCTCGGCCTGATGCGCACGCGCCTCCCGGGTCGACACAACGTCCTCAATGCCCTGGCGGCGATGGCCGCCGTCGCCGATTTCGACATCGCCCCGCCGGACCTGCGCCAGGCGCTGACCGAGTTTCGCGGAGTGCAGCGGCGCTTCACCATCGCCGGCCAGGCCGGCGAGGTGACGGTGATCGACGACTACGCTCACCACCCGTCGGAGGTCCAGGCGACTTTGGACGCCGTGCGCGGCCGATACCCCGGCCACGAGGTGTGGGCGGTCTTCCAACCGCACACGTATTCGCGTTTGCGTGCGCTGGCGCCCGACTTCGCCCACGCCTTCGCCGGCGCCGACCACGTCGTTGTCACGGGCGTATTCGCCTCGCGCGAGGAGCCGATTTCCGGGATCGACGCGGCGTGGTTGGCCGGCCAGATCGCGCACGACGATGTCCACCCGGCCGAGGCCCTGGAGGCCGCGGCCCAGCTCGTCTTGGACCATCTGCACCCGCCAGCCGTGGTGGTGACGATGAGCGCCGGAGATGGAAACCGAGTGGGAGAGATCGTCCTCGAGGCCCTGAGGGCCGGAGGCGAGGGAGGCTGAGATGAATGCCAAGCTGAAGCGGATCTTCGAGACCGATCGCCGTATGGAGCTCAAGATGCGGCTCTCGGCCAAACGTGCCGAATCGGCGGACCTCCCCGGCACCGGCCCGCTTTCGCCGGATACGCCCGGTCAGGAGCTGCTGTCGCGTCTGATCGAGCGAGTCCGCAGGCTGTAATGAGTCATGCCTCGCCCGTCCGATCTGCGGCGCGTCTTCGGGGAGCGGCTCCAGCAAGGAGTCGCGCTGGCCCGATTCACGTCGTCGCGCACGGGCGGTGCGGCGGACTGGCTGATCCAGGTGCGGACGGCGCAGGACTTGCGCCAGGCGGCCGTCCGGCTGTGGGAGATCGGCGAGCAGTTTCGCGTCCTGGGAGGCGGTTCGAACGTGTTGGTGGCTGACGCGGGCGTGCGAGAGGTCGTCATCCTGAACGAGGCGCGCGATGTCCGCTTCGAAGCGGGCGACCTGGCAACGCGCGTCGCCGCCGAGTCTGGCGCCTCTCTGGGAAGCGTCGCCCGTCGATCGGCCGACCGCGGCCTCACCGGCCTGGAATGGGCGGCGACCGTGCCCGGGACGATCGGTGGGGCGGTGGTGGGGAATGCCGGCGCCCATGGCGGGGATGTCGCCGGCGTGCTGGAGACGGCCGAGATCTTGCAACCACCGGATCGGCTCGAGGTGTGGCCGGTCGAGCGCTTCGAGTACGCCTACCGCACGAGCTGGCTCAAGCGTCACCCGGGCCAGGCGGTCGTCCTGTCGGCTGCCTTTCAGCTGCAGGCTTCCACACCGGAAGTGACCCGAGCCCGAGTCGAGGCGAATGTCGAAGCGCGCCAGCGGACCCAGCCGCCCGGTGCCAGCTGGGGATCGATGTTCAAGAACCCGCCCGGCGATTTCGCCGGCAGGCTGGTGGAGGCGGCGGGGCTGAAAGGAATGCGAATCGGACAGGCGGAGATCAGCCGAGCGCACGCCAACTTCTTCCTCAACGACGGCGGGGCCAGTGCCATGGACGTGGCGCAGCTGCTGCTCGAAGCACGCCGGCGAGTCCGGGAGGATTCGGGCGTCGACCTCGAGCTGGAGATCGAGTTGGTCGGGGATTGGCCGGCGGAAACACGCGAGGCGCTGGCGTGATGAACAAGAGACCGTCATTCCCGCGAAAACGGGAATCCAGTAAGGCCCAACGCCTGGGCACCCGCTTCCCCTTCGGGATGCGAAGCGCGATTCGCGGGGGCGACATGAACGAAGACCTGTCATTCCCGCGAAGGCGGGAATCCAGAGGGGCTCAAAGCCTGGGCCCCCGCCTACGCGGGGGCGACACGTGGCTCTCAAGGGATTTCCTGGCATGAGCGAGCGCCTGCGGGTCGGCGTCATTTTCGGCGGGCGGTCCGGCGAGCACGAGATCTCGCTGCTTTCGGCGCGCTCCGTGCTGGGTGCACTCGATCCGCAGCGCTACGACGTGGTCCAGATCGGGATCACGCACGACGGGCAGTGGTACACCGGGCCGCGCGCCCTGGAGGCGTTCGAGCACGGGGGAACGGAGGCGCTCGACCCGGCCATCTTGCCGGCCGAGCCCGGCCTGCGTTGCGTCTTCCGCTGGGGAGAAGGCCGGCCGATGGAGGTCGTCAGCGGCCTAGATGTGGTCTTCCCGGTTCTGCACGGCACCTACGGCGAGGACGGGACGGTGCAGGGACTGCTCGAATTGGCGGACGTGCCGTACGTCGGCGCCGGGGTGCTGGCGTCTTCGGTGGCGATGGACAAAGCGCTGTTCAAGACGGTCATGCAAGCTCGCGGCCTGCCGGTCGTCGGTTGGACGCTGATCCTGGCGGAAGACATCCAGCGCGACCCGGCGGCGGCGGCGGCCCAGGCCGAGTCGGTCGGGCCGTATCCGCTGTTCGCCAAACCGGCGAATCTGGGTTCGTCGGTGGGGATCAGCAAGGCCCGCGGCCGCGCCGACATGATCGAGGGTCTGATGGACGCCGCCCGCTATGACCGGCGCGTGCTGGTCGAGAAAGGCGTGCGGGCGCGCGAGATCGAAGTCAGCGTTCTGGGGAACGAGATGCCCGAGGCGTCGCTGCCGGGGGAGATCATCCCCAGCGACGAGTTCTACAGCTACCGGGCGAAGTACACCGACGACGCCTCGCAACTGTTGATTCCGGCGCCGCTCGACGACGCCACGCGCGACGAGGCCCGCCGCCTGGCGGTGGAGGCCTTCCGCGCCATCGACGGCGCCGGCATGGCCCGCGCCGATTTCCTGCTGGACCAGGACGACGGCGCCCTGTACGTGAACGAGCTCAACACCATTCCCGGGTTCACCCGGATCAGCATGTATCCGAAGCTGTGGGACGCCAGCGGACTGTCCTACCCGGCGCTGATGGACCGTTTGATCGAGCTGGCGATGGCCCGCCAGGCGCAGAAAGACCGCCTGGTGCGCCGCTACGGAGATGACGCATGACGGCCGCCGATTCGGTCGCCGAGACGCCGCGCACCCGCGCCGAGAGCGTCCGCCATCGTCGGACGCACGTGCCGCGCTCGGCGGGCCACGCCGCCCGCCCGAAGTCGCCGGCGGGGGCGAAGGCGCGTCGGCCGCGCCGCATTCTCGAGCTGGCCCTGGCTTCCGAGATCGGCGCCGGGCTGCGCCTGCCGGCGCTGCCCGCCTTTCGCGCCGGCGCCCGAATCCTCTCGGCCAGCCTGTCGATTGTCTGCCTTTGGGCTCTGGTGAGCGCCTTCCGCAGCGGTACCTTCACCGTCGACAAAGCCATCGTGCCGGCGACGGCGCTGCTGACCGAGGCCCAGATTCGATCCATCGCCGCCATCGACGGTCGGCCGGTGTTCCTGATCGATGCCGCCGAGGTGAAGGCGCGTCTGCTGGCCCAGCCCGAGATCCAATCCGCCAGCCTCGTCGTTCGCTGGCCGAACCAGGTCGAGCTCAAGATCGACGAGCGTCGCCCGATGATCGAGTGGGACGACGCCGGGCAGGTGTGGTGGCTGAGCGCCGACGGGGTCGCCTTCCTGAAGCACGGCGACCTGGACAATCTGATCCGGGTGACGGCCGCGGAGCCGAGCTTGAATGTCCAGCGGGATGCGCTGGCGCCCGTCATCGATCCGCAGAAGTTGTGGGCCGCCGGAGCTCTGCTGGCCCAGGCGCCGGAGGTGGAGGGACTGGAGTACCACCCCGAGCACGGGTATGGCTTTATCGACCCCGTCGGGGGTTGGCAGGCTTACTTCGGCCGGGGCGGGGACATGGTCCTCAAAATGCAACTGTACCGGAAGATCGCCGAAGTCCTGGCCCAGCGGGGGATCGTTGCGGAGTTGGTGAGCGTGGAAGACCCGTCGGCGCCTTATTACCGGAAGAAGTGATCGGAGAGCGATGATCGGTTCAGAGGAAGTCATTTTCGTCGGTGTCGACGTCGGGACGACCAAAGTCTGCGCCCTGGTGGGCCAGCTAGATGAGGAGTCGCGCCTGCGCGTCATCGGCGTGGGAATCGTGCCGTCGCTCGGGATGAAGAAGGGCGGGGTGGTCAACCTGGAGGGTGTGGCCCGTGCCGTCGAGGCCGCCAAGGACAAGGCCGAACGCACCTCCGGGTTTGAGATCACGTCGGCCCTGGTCAGCCTGTCCGGCGCTCAGATCGCCTCGCTGAACAGCAAGGGCATGGCCGGGGTCTCGGGGCGCATCATCGGCCCGGACGACGTCAACCGGGCCCTGGACGCGGCGCGCTCGATCGCCTTGCCGTACAACCGGCAGGTGATCCACGTCATCCCGCGCGGCTACGTCGTCGACGGACAGGATGGGATCAAGTCGCCCATCGGCATGCATGGATACCGGTTGGAGGTCGAGGCGCACATCATCACCGCCGCCGGGACGGCGCTGCGCAACATGGAGAAGGCCTTCGAGACGGTCGGGGTGACGATCGACGGCTACGTCCTCAGCCCGCTGGCGTCGGGCGAGGTCGTGCTGACCGAGACCGAACGTGAAATGGGCGTCATCGTGTGCGACATCGGCGGCGGCACCTGCGACCTGGCGGTGTACATCGAGGGCTCGGTCTGGCATACCGCCGTGCTGCCGGTGGGGGGCGACCACCTTTCGAGTGACGTGGCCCAGGGGCTGCATCTGCCTCCCGAAACGGCCGAGCAAGTGAAACGCCGCCACGGGCATGCCCGCCCGTCGCTGCTCGACCCGAACGAGATTCTGGCGGTGCGGCCGTTCGGGGAAGAAAAGCCGGTGCAGATCCGGCGCGTCGATCTGGCGGCGATCATCGAGCCGCGTGTCGAAGAGATCTTCAGCCTGGTGCGGCAAGAGATCAAGCGGTCGGGCTACGACGGCTTGCTGCCGGCCGGGATGGTCGTCACCGGGGGGACCAGTCTCCTGCCCGGGATTCGCGAAGTGGCGGGGCAGGTGCTCAACCTGCCGGTACGTGTCGGCCAGCCGGAGGAGCTGCATGGACTGATCGATCAACTGCGTTCCCCGGCGTATTCGACCAGCCTGGGCCTGCTGGAGTGGGCCCGGCTGCAGGAAGAGCAAAGCCGCCTGGACGGGCGCGGGCTGGGCGGCCTGGCCATCCCACGATTCGATCTCGCTCGCGCCACCGATTTCCTGAAGCGGCTGCTGCCGGGGTGAGGCGATGGACACCAATTCGACTCAGATGAACTTCCTGAAGGACCCTTCGGCCCTGCTCAGGGCAGGCGGGACGGCAGGCGCATCCACACCAGCCGCCGGCGCGGCGCACAGACCGCGCCCGGCGGCCCAATTCGTCGAAGCAGCCAGGAGGAGGGAGAAGATGTTCACGTCACCGAAGTCGGAGTCGTTCGCTCGCATCATGGTCGTCGGGATCGGCGGCGGAGGCAGCAACGCCGTCAACCGGATGATCGAGGAGGGCCTGGCCGGCATCGAGTTCGCCGCCATCAACACCGATGCCCAGGCGCTGCTGCTCTCCAACGCGCCCAAACGCGTGCGCATCGGCGACAAGCTGACGCGCGGCCTGGGCGCCGGCGGGAATCCGGACGTGGGGCAGCGGGCGGCGGAGGAGTCGGCCGAGGAGCTGTACGAGGTCCTCAAGG
>CAZMVJ010000121.1:0-8794 GCA_964569445.1 uncultured Anaerolineaceae bacterium
GGGGCGTCGGCGATGAAACAGGTTCAGCCGACGACGATGGCGAAGGCGAGGGCGAGTCCAAAGAAGACAACGCTGAGGGCGATCGTGAGGTTGAAGAGCAGCCGCTCGAGCCCGCGGCGGACGTGATAGCCGCCGGCCCCGCCGAGATCGGCGCCGGAGAGTCCGCCCAGTCCGGCTTCGCGGCTCTGGATGACGATGACGATGATCAAGGCTACCGAGACCATGAGCATCGAGATGCTGAAGTAGAGAGCCAAACCTATCCCTCCTGGAACAAGCGCCGCATTATACCAGGGGATAGGGTGGCGCCCCCCGGGATTGCGCCCCGCGGGAACGTGAGGTGCGGGCCGTGGCTGCTCCCATTCGCGCGCCTCGGGGATTCCTCGCCCCGCTACGCGGCGCTCGGAATGACATAGGGAGAAGGGTGCCCTCTCCATGTCATTCCGAGCGAAGCGAGGAATCCCCCGTGCGACCTGCCGGCAATTCCCCGGTCCGGAAGGCGCGCCCCTGCGCCCGCTTACGCCGCGGCGACTACGCTTGGATCCCCTCGCGCAGGAAGCTTTCCATCAACGTGTCGAGGTCTCCATCGAGCACGGCGGCGGTGTTGGACTCCTCGTGCCCGGTGCGGTGATCCTTGACCATCTGGTACGGGTGAAGCACGTACGAGCGGATCTGGCTGCCCCATTCGGCCTTGACGTGGGCGCCTTTTAAGCGGGCTCGCTCTTCTTCCTGCTGCTCACGCTGCAGGTCGAGCAGGCGGGCCTTGAGAACCCGCATGGCGTTCTCGCGATTCTGGGTCTGCGACCGTTCGTTCTGGCAGGAGACCACGATGCCGGTCGGAACGTGGGTGATGCGGATGGCGGTTTCGTTCTTCTGAACGTTCTGGCCCCCGGCGCCGGCCGATCGGAAAGTGTCGACGCGCAGGTCGGCCGGGTTGATGACGAGATCGGCATCGCGTTCGACCTGCGGATAGACTTCGACCAGCGCAAACGAAGTGTGGCGGCGGTGGGCCGAATCGAAAGGCGAGAGGCGGACCAGCCGGTGGACGCCTCGTTCGGCCCGCAGATAGCCGTAGGCCAACTCGCCGTCGACGGCGATTGTGACGCTTTTGACGCCGGCTTCCTCGCCCTCGCTGAAGTCGAGGATCTCGCTCTTGAACCCGCGGCGATCGGCCCAGCGCAAGTACATCCGCTGCAGCATCTGGGCCCAGTCCTGGGAGTCGGTCCCGCCGGCGCCGGCGTGGATATTGAGGATGGCGTCATCGCGATCGTAGGGGCCGGAGAGCAGGGCGGTCAGCTCGCGGCGCGCCACCTCGGCGTCGATGGCCTCCGCCTCGGATTGAAGGGCGGGGAGCAGGCTGGCGTCTTCGAGACGGGCCAGCTCGACGGCGTCGGCGGCGCGCTGGCCAAGTTGGCGCCAGCCGACAACGTCCTGGCGCAGGCGGGAGAGCTCCTGCATCGTGCGCTGGGCCTGCTCCGGGTTGGACCACAAGCCGGGATCCTCGGCGGCGCGTTCGAGGCTGGCCAGTTGCGTTTCGCGGCCGGCGAAGTCAAAGGCGCACCAAGAGATCTTGGATGCGCTGTTGCAAGTTGTGCAGACGTTCGATGACCTCATCCATGGCGATGCCTTGGGTACCTTCCCTAGGATTTCCTTATCGGCCTTTCGGGACACGGATTATACCCTTCGCCGAATGACGACGGCAGACGTTCCGCTCGCCCGCGGCCGACCGCCGCGGGGTGACAGCCAGCCGCCCGAATCCGGCAAATCCGCAGGCGCCATAGGGAGCCCTTCCACATACAATCGGAAAGGGTGCAGGCGGGCTGGGTGCATCTCACCCCCGATTCTTGCGCTTCCCCTGGAGGAATCATGGACACACGAACCCGCAGCGCTGCCGTCGGCGGCGTTCTGCTGATCCTGCTCGGCGCCCTGCTGCTGCTGGCGCAGATCAACCCGGCGTGGCGAGGCTTGCTCGGGCTGGAGTGGTCCTGGCCGCTGATCATCGTCGCCGTCGGCCTGGGCCTGGGCGTCATGGGCCTGATCACCGGCGCTCCCGGCATGGCTATCCCGGCCTGCATCGTCGCCGGCATCGGCGGCATCCTGTACTGGCAGAACCTGACCGGCAGCTGGCTGAGCTGGACTTTTGCCTGGGCCCTGATCCCGGGCTTCGTCGGGGTCGGGATGATCCTGGCGGCGCTGCTCGGCGAGGGCGGCTGGTCCCAGGCCGGCAAAGGCGCCGAGTCCATCCTGGTCAGCCTGGTGCTGTTCCTGATCTTCGGTTCGTTGTTCGGCGGGATGACCGGGCTTGGCCCCTACTGGCCGGCGCTCCTGGTCCTGGTCGGCGCCGTCCAGCTTGTGCGCCGCGTGCTCCGGCCTTACCCGATGGCCGCCAGGGAAGCCACCCCACCCCCGATGCCGCCCCCGGCAACGGCACGCTGAGCCACGACGATGACGCAACGATCCTCGACAACCTGCGGGCTCGTACTGCTGTTCTTCGGCCTGCTGCTTCTCCTAGCCACAACCGGCCTGATCCAGGTCGACTTCTGGGGAATCTTGATCCCCGTGCTCATGATTGGCTTCGGCGGGCTGACCCTGTGGATGGTTTCCACGCGCCGCGGTGGACCGCGGCGCGTCGAAGTCCATGTGCCCTTGGAAGGTGCGAAGTCCGCGCGGGTTCGTGTTCGATTTGGCGCCGGACGGCTGACGTTGGCCGCCGGCGGGCAAGGCGACGAACTCGTAGCGGTCCAGGCGTTCGGCGATGTACGCCAGCGTGCGACGACGACCGGCGACGAGCGATCGGTCGAATTCTGGGTTCCGACCGAGTTTCTCGGCGACATCTTTGCGCCGTGGAAGTGGTCGGGGCTCCAACCACCGTCGTGGGACATCAAACTCCGCCAAGCGATCCCCCTGACGCTCGCCGTCGAGGCCGGCGCCTGCCAGATGGACCTCGACCTGACGTCGCTGCAGGTGCGCGACCTTCGCCTGGTCACCGGGGCGAGCTCGGTGATCGTGCGGATGCCGGGCGCCGCCGGCGAGACGCGCGCCCGCATTACGGCCGGCGCCGCCGAAGTGAAGATCCGAGTGCCACCGGGCGTCGCCGCGCGAGTGCGCGTTCCGACGGGATTGGGGGAAGTCAAGGTCGACCGCGGCCGTTTCCCCGGTGGGGATGGCCTGTTCGAGTCGAAGGACTTCGCCTCGGCCGCCAACAAGGTGGACCTCTCCATCGAGGTCGGGGCGGCCTCCGCCGAGATCTCGTGAGTCGATGGCTGGGCGCGGCGCCCACTTGCGGCAATTGAGCTCCGAGGCGGTCCCTCGCCTGCGGCACGTTTGAAGGAGAGACATCATGCGAACGATCGACGCCAGAGTAGTTGGCGGGGTCCTGCTGATCGGTTTCGGGCTCCTGTTTTTCCTGCAGACGCTCGGGGTGATACAGGCGCTCGGTTCCGGGTTCCTGTGGGGCGTGCTTTTCGGCGCCGCCGGACTCTTGTTTCTGTACGCATTCCTGCGGGATCGTGAGCAGTGGTGGGCGATCTTCCCGGCCATGCCGATGTTGGGGATCGCCGCGCTGATGCTGCTCAACGCCATCGCTCCGGCGCTGGCAGGCGTCATCGGCGGGGGGTTGTTCCTCGGCCTGGTCAGCCTCGGATTCTGGATGGTCTACTACGTCCGCCGCGACTTCTGGTGGGCGATCATCCCCGGCGGCGCCGTGGCCACGACGGCCGTCATCGCCCTGCTGGCGAACATCGTGCCGGCGGCGGAAACGGCGGCCCTGATGCTGTTGGGCGTCGGGCTGACATTTCTGGTCCTATATTTCCTACCGGAGGGGCGCGGCCGTCAGCCCTGGGCGATCATCCCGGGCGGAATCCTGATCATCATCGCCGCCCTGACCGGCATCGCCTTCGGCACCATGGCCCGTTTCTTCTGGCCGCTCGTGTTCATCCTCGGGGGACTGTTCCTCGTCCTCCGTTCCCGCAAGTCGACGCCGTCGACCTGACGGACAACCGGGCCGACCTTACAGCCGCGCAGGGGGCGCGGGAGGAGATTCGAATGAGAACGTTTTCCCGTCGAGGTGATCTGGCCGGGCCGGTGTTGCTGATCGGCTTCGGGACCCTGGTCCTTCTGATCAATCTGGGGCGCATCCCGGTCTCGCTGTGGATGGCCGTCAGCCAGCTGTGGCCGTTGGCGCTGATCCTGATTGGCCTGGATCTCCTGATCCCGCGTCGATCCGTGCTGGCTTCGATCTTCGTGGCGGCGCTGATGCTGGGGGTCGTGTTCGTCGGCGCCGGGCTGGCCTTGCCGGCGCTCTCCAACCCGCGCACGGCGGTCAACGGCGAAGCGGTGGATGTGCCCGCCGCGGGCGCGGCGGAGGCCGACATCTCGCTGGTTTCGGGGGCCGGGTCGATGTGGGTCGAAGGCCTGAGCGGGGGCGACGCCCTCTTGTCCGGAACGGTCAGCGTCCCGGGCGGCGGTCAGGTCGAGCAGACGGCCGACACCGAAGGAGGTACGACTACCGTTCTGGTGAAGACCACGGGCGTGGTCATCATCCCCATCCAGTTCGGGAATGGCGAGGTGTGGGATATCGCAATAAGCTCGGAGCCGCAGGTTCGACTTTCGACACAAATGGGCGCCGGCCAGATGCGCATCGACGCCCGCGGGCTCAACCTCGAAGTGCTCGACGCCAGCACGGGGGCCGGCGAGGTGGAAGTGATGCTACCTGAAGGCAGCTCGTCGGTGACCCTGTCGGCGGCTGTCGGCGAACTGACGATCCGCGTGCCGCAAGGGGCGTCGGTTCGGCTGGAGGCTTCGTCGCTGGCCGGCAACGTCCACGTCCCGCCGGGCTATGAGAAGGTCGGCGGTGCCTACCTGTCACCGGGCTTCGTCTCGGGCGATCACATCGAGATCGACGCCAGCCTGGTGTTTGGGACGATCTCGCTCTTCGAGCAGTAAGCCAAAGGGGAGTGCGCGCCCTGCAACTAAAACAATCGCCCGGAGACGGCTCCGGGCGATTTTCATTCTGGGGGACGAGCTTCCCGGAAGCCATGCCCCGCGGCCTTCCACGGAAGCTCCAATACGAGGCCGCGGGGTGAGAGCTTCCGGGAAGCTTCACAGGCTGGGGGTCGAGGATTCGAACCTCGGCATACGGATTCAGAGTCCGCTGTCCTACCACTAGACGAACCCCCAATGCGCCGGCATTCTACCACGCCGACCCGACCGACGACTCTACGTCGAAGTCGCTCGGCGCAGGGCAGCCGCGCCTGTGTGAAGCCGTTCCAGGCAGCGCTTGCGGCCGACGATTTCCATCGTCTCGAACAACGGTGGGCTGACGGCCTGGCCGGTGATCGCCATCCGGATCGCCCCGAAGAGTTGGCCGGCGGAGAGCCCCGCCTGCTCGGCTAAGGCCCGCAAGGGCGGCTCGATTTCTTCGGCGCTCCAGCCCGAAGCGGAGGCCACGGCCGCGCCGGCGCGTTCGAGCAATTCGGCCGACTCGATCGGAGTGCGACCTTCGATGCCGAGCGTCGCCGCGTCGAGGTCGAACCGCTCCCGAAAGAAGAAGCCGGCCATTTCGACTGCCTCGTCCAGCGTGCGAATACGTTCCTGCAGCAGCGGCGCCACGCGGTCCAGACTCGTCTTGTCGACGGCCAAGCCGGCCTGCTGGAAGAACGGCATCAGCCGCCGGCCCAGTTCATCGACGGGGAGAGCTCGCAGGTGGATGCCGTTGAAATGATCGAGCTTGGTGAAGTTGACGGCCGCCGGGCTCGGATGGAGCCGCTCTAGGGAGAAGGAACTGACGAGATCCGCCAAGTTGAAGATCTCGGTGTGGTCGTCGTAGGACCAGCCCATCAGCGCCAGCCAGTTGAGGACGCCTTCCGGGAGGTAGCCCAGGTCGCGCAGGTCGAGCGGGAAGATCGACAGGGCGCCGCCCTTGGCATCGACGGCGCTGCGCTTGCTCATCTTGCCCTTGCCGGAGGGGCTCAGGAAAACGGACAGATGGACCCACACCGGTTCGTCCCAGCCGAAGGCCCGCACCACCAAGGCGTGCAGCGGAAACGTGGGAAGCCACTCCGAGCTGCGCAGGACGTGCGTAATCTGCATCAGGTGGTCGTCGACCATCGCCGCCAGGTGGTAGACAGGCAGCCCGTCGGAGCGGACCAGCACGTAGTCGTCGATCGTCGCGTTTTCGACGGTGATCGGCCCGCGCAACAGGTCGACGGCGGTCGTCGTACCTTGGCGAGGCGTGCGGAAGCGCACGACGTTCCGCTCGCCCTGGTCGAGGCGGGCCTGAACCTCGGCTGGCGCCAGATCTCGGCAGCGTCCGTCGTAGCGTGGCGGTTCTTTGCGTTTCTGCTGGTCCTGCCGCATCTGGGCCAGCCGTTCGGGAGAGCAGAAACAAGCGTAGGCGTGCCCTTCCGCCACGAGGCGCTGGGTGTGCTCTCGGTAAATGGCGACGCGCTCCGACTGCCGGTACGGCCCGAACGGGCCGCCGACGTCCGGCCCTTCGTCCCAATCCAACCCGAGCCAGCGCAGGCTCTCCATCAGCTCGGCCTCGGCGCCGGGTACGGTGCGCTTGATGTCGGTGTCTTCGATGCGCAGGATGAACTGCCCGCCGGTCTGGCGCGCCAGCAGCACGTCGTAGAGCGCCGTGCGGGCGCTCCCGATGTGGGTGCGGCCGGTGGGGGAGGGGGCGAAGCGAGTGCGCGCCGGTGAACTCATGCCGTCGTCAGAGGTCGATGACTTTGTGGCGAAGCGTGACGCTTTCGACCAATCCGATGGCGAGCAGATTGGCAGCCAGGGCAGACCCGCCGTAGCTGAAGAAGGGCAGCGGCACGCCGGAAACCGGGATCAGATTGAGGTTCATGCCGATGTTGAAGGCAGCCGTGAACAGGATGATCGACGTGACGCCGTAAGCGATGAGGGCGCCGAACGGGTCGCGGGCGCTGCGCGCCGCCCGCAGGCAGCGGATCAGGACGAAGCCGAGCAGGAGGAGAAACGCCACCGTGCCGATGAACCCGAACTCCTCGGCCATCGCCGAGAAGATGAAGTCGGTGTGACGCGCCTTCAGGAAGCGGAGCTGAACCTGGGTGCCGTGCCCGTAGCCCTGCCCGAACAGGCCGCCCGAGCCGATGGCGATGCGAGCCTGGAGGACGTTGTAGGTTTCGCCGAACTGGGCTTCCGGGTCGGGGAAAAGAAAAGACGCCACGCGTGCTTGCTGGTACCCCGCCAGGAGCGGCCACAGGATCACGACCATCAGCAGCGCCACACCCGCCATCGCCGCCAGCCGCCGCAGCGGGACCCCGGCCGCCCAGATGATGGTGATCCAGATGATGGCCAGGTCGATCACGGCGCTCAGATCCGGCTGCAGGAAGAGCAGGACGGCCGGCAGAGAGACCAGGGCCAGGCTGCGCAGGATGACGCCCCACCGGCCGATCTCGAACTGGTGCCGCGAAAAGTAGTCGGCCAGCACCAGGATCATGATGACCTTGGTGACTTCCGACGGCTGGACGGTGGCGATGCCGATGTTGAACCAACGAACGGCGTTGAACCCCACCGACCCGGCCAGGAGCACCATGCCTAACAGGACGACCGCCACGACGTAGAGCGGGCGGGCGATGGCGGACCAGATCCGGTAGTCGACGGCGGCTGTCACCAGCACGACGGCCAGACCGATGACGGCGTAGATCGACTGCCGCGGCACGGTCTCGGCCAGGTTTTCGTTCCCGGCGATCGCCGACCGGATCATGGCGATGCCGGAGATGGTTAGCACCACGACGGCCGCCAGCAACCAGACATCGAAGTGCCGCCACAGGCGGGCCGAAGCCTGCATTCGATCTAGGTTCCCGTTCCGGAAGTCCGCGTGGAAGTCACGGCGGACTTCCGGCGCGATTCGGGCATATGGAGTAGTCCGCTGAAGGGCATTCGGCGAGGCACGTGCCAAAGACGGGCCCTGCTATCGATGCCCGCAAACTGGGAGGATGGCATACGCACCACGTCCATGAAGCCCCGGAACGGGGCACTCGGTGGCTGCGGAAAAACCCGCTTCCGGCCTCACCCCCTACCCTTGCACGAAGGCTTGGGACGCGAGGCCACGCGGGCGCAGGGGGAGGGGTCAGGGGAGGGGGTTGGATGGCCGTCGCCGTACTTCCGCAACCTGCTAGTTGAGCGGGCGTCGTCGGGCGCGCGCCGAGGCCAGCGGGATATCGGCCACCAGGCGCTGCTGGTTCCGCTCGCGGGTGAGGGAGATCTGCACCGTGCGGGGATCGATCTCGACGTGCCGGGAGAGGACTTCGATCAGGTCGTTCTTAAGCGCTTCGAGTTTGCCCGGCGGAAGATCGGCGCGGTCGTGCACCAGGACGAATTGCAGGCGGTTCTTGGCCGTCGCTGCGCTGTGGGACTCGCCTCGCAGACGCCGCAGGAAGTTCATGCCTGCCCTCCCGAGCGCACCAGCCGCGCCAGGCGGCCAAACAGGCCGTCGCCGGATTCGGCGTCCTCGAAGGGGATCGTCTCGCCGTTGAGGCGGCGGGCGATATCGCGGAAGGCGCGGCCGGCGCGGCTCTTGCCGTCCAGCGCCGCCGGGGCGCCGTGGTTGGAGGCGACCAGGATCGAATCGTCTTCGGGTACCACGCCGATGAGCTCGATCGCCAGCACCTCGAGGACGTCGGCGGTGGCCAACATGTCGCCGCGCCGCACCATCTCGGGCTTGATGCGATTGAGCACCAGCTTGGGCGGGCCCTTCTCCTCGGCCTCCACCAGGCCGATGATGCGGTCGGCGTCGCGCACGGCGGATACCTCGGGGTTGGTGACG
>CAZMVJ010000122.1:0-8769 GCA_964569445.1 uncultured Anaerolineaceae bacterium
AAGGCCAGCCGGGCTATCACTCCACCGAGCGCATCGGCGGTTACCTTGACGCCCTATCGCAGTTCCCGGGGATGGAGATCGTTGCCAGCCTGCCCACGAGCTGGAACGTCGAGACCGGGAACACCGCCATGACCGACCTGATCACGGCCCACCCCGAGATCGAGGTCGTCGTGACGGCCAATGACTACATCTCGATCGGCGCCGCCAAGGCGGCCGAGTCCCTCAACCGTGAGGACATCGCCAACTTCGGCAACGACGGGGACACGACCGGCCTGGAGGAGATCTATGCCGGGCGCTGGACGGGTACCGTCAACACCACCCCGTTCGTGATGGGTGAGGTGGTCATGCGCGTTGCCTGGGACTGCCTGCACGGAACGTACCCGGGAGGCTGGGTCGAAACGCCGGTGACGATCGTCGACCAGTCGAACGCCATCGACTTCCTATGCCACCCGGAGTCTCTCGCTCCCAAGCCTTCCCAAGACTACGCCTGCCCATGAGGACGTAGGGATTGCGGCATCCAAGCCTCCTCTGGTCGCGGGCTCTCGCCCGCGACCAGAGGCCTGCTCGATCGACGGGGACGCCTGCATGACGGTTGTATCGCCCACGATGTGGGAAGTCCGTGACATCTCGAAGGCCTTTCCGGGGGTCCAAGCGCTGGACCAGGTCTCGCTGTCCCTGACGGCGGGCGAGATCCATGCCCTGGTCGGCGAGAACGGCAGCGGCAAATCAACCCTGGTCAAGTGCCTGGCCGGCGTACACCAAGCCGACCGTGGCGAGATCCGCCTGGGCGGTGAGACGATCACGATGCCCAACCCGATCGCCGCCCGCCAGCGCGGCGTGGCGACGATCTACCAGGAACTGTCCCTCGTCCCGACCTTGACGGTGGCCGAAAACATCTTCCTCGGACGCTTCCCGACCGTGATGGCGCGCCAGATCGTCGATTGGGGGACGATGCGTCGGGAATCCGTCCGCACGCTGCGGGGGCTGGGCATCGAGATCGATCCCGATGCCGTGGTCAAGAGCCTGTCGATGGCCGAGCAGCAGCTGATCGAGATCGCCAAAGCGATGTCCGAGGACTCGAGCCTGCTGGTGATGGACGAGCCCACGGCGGCGTTGGGCATATCCGAGACGCGGCGCCTGCAAGACCTCATTCGCCAGCTGGCGAGCCAGGGTAAAGCGATTCTCTACATCTCGCACCGGATCGACGAGGTCTTCCAGATTGCCGATCGCATCAGCGTACTCAAGGACGGCCGTTTGGCAGGCAGCAGCCCGGTTCGTGCGTTGACCGTCGATACCGTGGTCACGCAGATGCTCGGAACGGCAGTGGCGGAGCATTATCCCAAGCAGCATCATACGCAGCCTCGCTTGTGCCTGGAAGTCGAGGGGCTCAGCACCGAGCTTGGTGTCAGGGAGGTGAGCTTCTCGGTTCATCAGGGGGAGGTGCTTGGCCTGGGCGGGATGGTCGGCTCCGGCCGGACAGACATCGCCCGAGCGCTCTTCGGGGTTGATCGCCCGACCGCCGGTGTGATCCGTCTCGACGGTCGCGCCGTACGCTTCACGTCCCCGGAGCAGGCCATCGCCAACGGCGTGGCGCTGGTTCCCGAGAACCGCAAGGCCGACGGGCTGTTCATGAATTTCCGCGGCCCTGAGAACATCACCGTCGCCAACCTGAGGGCATTGCTCTACGGCCCCTTTCTCGATCTGCGGCGTGAAGCGCGCACCAGCCGAGAGTACTTCGCCAAGCTCTCGATCAGCCCGGCCGGAATGGACCGCACCGTGCAGTACCTTTCCGGCGGGAACCAGCAGAAGCTGATCCTTGCCCGCTGGTTGTACTCGAAGGCTCGCCTGCTGATCCTGGATGAACCCACCCAGGGCGTGGATATCGGGGCGCGCATCGAGGTCTACAAGATCATCAACGAGCTGACGGCCCTGGGGATCGCCATTCTGCTCATCAGCTCCGACTACCCCGAGTTGCTCGCCATGAGCGACCGGGTCGCCATCGTCCGCAACAAACGCGTCCTGCAGATCCTGCCGTCAAGCCAACTCACCGAGTACAGGTTACTCGAGCTGGCATCGCGTTCCAGCCATCCGCCCGAGGGCCGGCGTCATGAGACCTAGATTGCCTTTTCTGTCCCGCTTGCCGGTGATGGGGCCGATCATCTCCCTGGTTGTCGTGTCGATCGCCGTCGGCCTCTCCACGGACCGGTTCATGCTGCTGGACAACCTCAACAACGTGGCGCTGCAGGCGAGCATTGTGGCCATCGTCGCCGTGGGATCGACGCTGGTCATCCTGACCGGCGGGATCGACCTTTCCCCGGGGTCCGCCATTGCCCTGCTGACCATGATCATGGCCTCCCTGATCAAGTTCGAGGGGATGTCGGCCCCATTGGCAATCGTCCTGGTACTGGTCATCAGCATCCTGTTGGGTGCGGTCAACGGGTTCCTCTCGTCCTACGGCCGCATCCCATCCTTCATCGTGACCCTGGCCACCCTGGGCATCTACCGGGGGATCGCGTTCCTTTTCAATGACGGGTCGCCCATCTTCTCGGTTTCATCCTCCCTGGAGCCGTGGTTCTACGGGAAGCTGTTCGGGATCGCCCTGCCGTTCTTCTACGTCATGATCCTGTATGCCATGGCCTGGGGTTTCCTGAAGTACACACCCAGCGGCAGGAGGATTTATGCCATCGGCGGGAACGAATCGGCCGCCAGGCTCTCCGGGATCAACGTCAACCAGACTCGCCTGATGGCCTTCGTCATCGCCGGTCTTATGGCCGGCATCGCCGCGATCCTGATGACGGCCCGCCTGAACTCCGGGTCGCCCAACTACGGTGTCGGGACGGAGTTGCAGGCCATCGGGGCAGCCGTGGTTGGAGGCGCCAGCCTGGCTGGCGGAACCGGCAACATCCTCGGCACCCTGATCGGCGCCGCCATCATCGTCGTGGTCCAAAACGGTTTGAATCTGAACGCCGTTCAGACATCGTGGCAGAACATCACCCTGGGCGCGATCATCCTCCTGGCGGTCTTCATCGACATGTGGCGGGCTGACTTCGGCCGCCTGATGGGGAAGACCTGGTCGCGGGTGGTCGGTCGGGCGCCGCCCTCAACGGATCCGGACGGAGAAGATCCGGACAGCGACCGAGCCGGACGAGGGCGTTGACGACAAGACGACGCCGGGGGAGCACAACGCGCGCGGAGGATCCAACATGTATACGTGGGGAAGAAAGCAAGGCTGCCGGATTTCGCTCGACTACACCTACAAAGGCATGCGGGTGGCTTTCCTGGAGAACGACCTGATACGCGTCGGTATCCTTCTCGACAAAGGGGCCGACATCTTCGAGTTCACCTACAAGCCCCGCGACCTGGATTTCCTCTGGCAGTCCCCGATTCCCATGCGGCCGGCGTTCGTCGCCACCGGCGCCCCGCCCGAAGGCGCCTTCCATGACTATTACTACGGTGGCTGGCAAGAGGTTCTGCCTTCGGCGGGATGGGCGGCCGAGCCCTATCTCGGTTCATCGCAAGGACTCCATGGGGAAGTCTCACTTCTGCCTTTCGAAGCTCAAGTCCTGGAGGACACGCCGCAGCGAGTGTCCCTGAAGACAAGCACGCGCTGCTATCGCTCACCCTTGAATCTCGAGAGGGTCCTGTCGCTGGAGCGGGGCAAGGCATGCCTGTTCCTCCACGAAAGGCTCGAGAACGAGTCCGGGGAAGACTACGCCATCATGTGGGGACACCACCCGGCCTTCGGCGAGCCGTTCCTGGACGAGTCCTGCCGGGTCGACGTGCCGGCAGGGAAGGTCGAAGTGATGGCGTACCACCCCAACGGATTGTGGCAACCCGGCGATGGATACGATTTCCCCCAGGTCATGAATCGCCGGACGAAGAAACTCGAAGACATCCGACAGGTGCTCGGCCGGAATGCGCGATCCGTCGATGTCGTCTTCTTCAAGGCTCTGAAGGAGGGGTGGTACGGGCTCAGCAACCCTCGTCTGGGCCTGGGCTTTGGCATGGCCTGGGACGCGGACCTGTTCAAGTACCTGTGGATGTGGCAGGTCTACGGAGGGCACAACGACTATCCGTGGTATGGCCGAACGTACAACTGCGCCCTCGAGCCTTTCACCAGCTACCCGCCTGCCGGGGTCGCCAAAGCGATGGAGAACGGAAGCGCCCGGGTGATGAAGCCGGGCGAGATCATCCAGACCGATATGGTCGCCGTAGCCTATGAAGGAAAGGGTGTAAGCCGGATCGATCGAGACGGCGAGGTGAAGACCTAGCGCCCGAGCCGGCGGCCCCCCTGGCGCCGCCACGTGGGCCGCCGGGACATTCCTTCTGGGCGATGAAACGCCTCCGCTCGAGTTTGAAAGGGATTCAGGAGGATCCAATGACAACTCCCGATAGTGATCGTCTGGACCGCGTGCGGCGGGAAATGGTATCCGCCAGGCTGGACGCGTTGATTTGCAGGCTGCCCGAGAACATCGTGTATCTCACCGACACCTGGCCCCACCATGCGTTCTCCGTGGCCGTCTTCACCAAAGACGGGAATTCCATCCTTTTCGTTCCGGAGGTCGAAGTCGACTACGCCGACCCGGCCTGGACCCGGGTCGAGACTTTCGGTTGGGGGCTCCTGAAGGACGGCGACCTATATGCCAACTACCGTCGCCTCCTCTCGCAGGCGAAAGAAGAACTCGGTCTCCAGGGAGCGAGGATCGCCGTCGAGCAGAGCTTTGAAGTCGTGGGGCCAAGCTATCGGTCGGCCGAGCCCGTGGTCCCGGGGCAGCCTTGGAAGGCGATGCTGGACGAGGTGTTTGCCGGATGCGAGCTGGTCGACGCCGCCGCCTTCTTGCAGTCTGTGCGCGCCTGCAAGACGCCCTACGAGCTGCGCAAGCTTCGCCTGGCCAACGAGATCGCCGAGATGGGCATGCGCGAGTTTCTGGCTCGCCTCGAGCCGGGCATGACGGAAGCCCAAGTCGGGGCGGTGGTCGAAAGCAAGATCCGGGCGGACGGCCCCGGCCATCAAGGGGCCCGGCTGGTCCGGGCCATGGCCGAAGTGGGAACCGGGCCGGTCGGAAGCACCAAAGGGACGCTCCTGGTTCCTTCCAGCACGCGAACGGTCGAGCAAGGTGACATCGTGATGGTCGAGCTGGCGACGGTCGTCGACGGCTACTGGTCGGATCTCACCTACGTTGCCGTGGCGGGAGAGCCGACGGCCCGCCAGAAGGAAGTTCACAACGCGGTGCTGGAGGCGCAACAGGCGGCGGCGCGCCAGGTTCGCGCCGGAGCGCTGTTCTCGGATCCGGACGCTGCTGCCCGGCGCGTTCTGGAGAAGGCAGGGCTGGCCGAGTACTTCGTCCACATCACCGGGCACGGGGTCGGCCTGCGCTATCACGAATTCGTCCCATTCCTGATGCCCGGGGCCGACGGCGTGCTGCAGGAAGGCATGGTGACGAGCGTCGAGCCGGGGGTCTACATCGAAGGATTCGGCGGGATTCGCATCGAAGACAACGTCGCCGTGGGAGCGGAAGGACCTCAGTTCCTGTCGACGCCGCGCAAGCCCTGGTAGCTAGCGGCCGGTCAGGAACGATCACAGGCACTCGCAGGAGGCTGCTCATGAAACTCGAAAACAAGGTTGCCATTGTCACGGGTGGGGCGATGGGGATCGGGAAGGGGATCGCCGCCGTTTTTCTTCGAGAAGGCGCCCGCGTCGTCATCGCCGATGTCAATCGGTCGGAAGGCGAGAAGGCCGCCGCCGAGCTGAAGCGGGACGGCGCCGGGCCGATCTTCATCGAATGCGATGTCTCCCAGGAGCAGGCGATTCGACGGATGATCGAGGAAACCATCGCTCGGTTCAAGGCCCTGCACGTTCTGGTCAACAACGCCGGCATCGGGGTGTACAAGACCGTGCTCGACACCTCGACCGAGGAGTGGGATCGCTGCCAGGCCGTCAACCTGCGCGGCGTTTTCCTGTGTTCGAAATACGCCATCCCGCACATGCAGGCCGCCGGCGGCGGAGCGATTGTCAACATCGCCTCCGTCCACTCGTACCAGAACGTCGGGGGCACGGCGCCCTACGCCGCGAGCAAAGGGGGAGTCGTCACGCTGACGCGAGTGATGGCCATCGACCATGGCAAGGACAAGATCCGGGTCAACGCCATCTGCCCGGGCTGGATCGATACGCCGCTCATCCAGGGGATCTTCGCCGGCGATCCCGACCCGAAGAAGGCCAAGCAGGCCGTCGAACGACGTCAGCTGCTTGGACGACTCGGCAACCCGGAAGAGGTCGGTGAGGCGGCGGCCTTCCTGGCCAGTGACGAGGCCTCCTACATCACCGGGGCCTCCCTGATGGTTGATAACGGAATGACGGCCCTCCTGGAGTCCTGGTGAGTCCGAGATGGGACCTGTGACCGTGGAACGACAGCGTTCGAGGCGTTGACGGCGTGAAGATAGGACATCTGCGTTTCAAAGTCCGAGACATCGAACGGGCGGTCGCCTTTTACACGGGCCCCCTCAAGATGACCCTGACCGAGAAGGTCGGCGACGACTACGCCTTCCTGACCTGCGGCGACGCCCACCATGAAATCGCGCTGATGAAGGTGGACGGAACGGGGCCATCGCCATCGCCCGAGAGCGCCGGATTCGATCACGTGGCCTTCGAACTGCCGGATCAAAGGGCGTTTGCCGAGGCGTTCCTGCATCTGTCGAAGTCCGGCGTGGACGTGACGCCGATCGATAACGGCATCAGTTGGGCGATGTACTTCGCCGATCCGGACGGCAATCGGATCGAGCTTTTCTGCGACAACCGGGCGGTTCCGGGGGGACGACTCATGTGGGGAGGCATCTCGGACGACCTGGACGTGGAGGTCATCCAGGCCGCGGGGAAAGCGTGAGCATCGCCGGAATCGAATGTAGGCGAACGATTCACATGATCACACTTGGTGAACGATAGCAAGCATCCAGGCCTGCCTGAGAAAGGACGGAACCATTAGCCAACCTTCCAGGGCGTGATTCGCACTGACGACCTCAGTTCTATCCCCAATAAGGTGAAGAAGGAGGACTACCATGAATCGCTCAACCATGCGCTCGACCATCGGCTTGCTGTTTGCGGTGGCGCTTCTGCTCGCCGCGTGCGCGCCGGCGGCGGCACCGGCCCCAGCTGGGGCCGACGTCGATACCTCCGGCGAGGAGTACATCTACGTCTCGATGATGGGGAACCTCGAGTTCTTCAATGCCCACAAGTACGGCTGGCAGTGGGCCGGTGACACCCTGGGCGTGACGGCCACCTACGTCGGACCGCCGGACTTCGATGTCAACGCCCAGGTGGCCGCCTTCGACCAGGCGATCGCCAAGAACCCCAAGGGGATCGTCGTCTTCGGCGTCGATCCGTCCCTCATTCCGGAGATCAACAAGGCTTCGGAGGCCGGGATCCCGGTTGTGACGATCCTGGGCGACCTTCCCGAGTCGCAGCGGATCGCCTTCGTCGGCTCCCATCAGTTCGATCTGGGATACGTGGGAGGCCTCCACGTGGCCGAGGCGTTGGGGGGAACGGGAGAGGTGGCCATCCTGAGCATCCCCGGAACCCAGATGTTCAACGATCGTGAGGAGGGCTTCCGGGCGGCGTTCGCGGCCTATCCGGGCATCGAGGTCGTCCAGGTTGGCGACACCAAGGCGGATACCGCCACAGCGATCAGCGTGGCCAAGGATATCCTGACGCGCAATCCCAACCTGGCGGCTTTCGTCGGCACCGACTCGACCGGCGGGATCGGGGCGGCCACCGCCGTCTCCGAGGCCGGCAAGTCGGGTGAGATCCTGACCGTGGCCATGGACCGCAACTCCGACGTGCTCCAGGCGATCCAGAACGGCACGCTGACCGGCACCGTGGCGCAGGACGACGCCGCCATGGCCTTCTGGGCGCTGCAGACTCTCTTCAACTATGTCCACCACCAGGCGCCCCTGACGACCGACAACGCCGCCGCCAACGCGCCGTCCGGCCCGACAACCGTCTACATGGCGGTCAACTACATCGACAAGGACAACCTGCAGTACTTCCTGGACGCCAACGCACTGTACACAGAGTAACCGGTGTCCAGCATCTCCCAGTGAATGGGGCGGGGACACCCGCCCCATTCACTATTGAGGTCTTGATGGCCGAGGTGTTGCGAGGCGAGCACATCACAAAGTCGTTTCCAGGGGTCCTGGCCGTCGATCACCTGAATCTAACCCTGGAGCGAGGTGAGATCCTGGCGCTGGTTGGGGAGAACGGCGCCGGGAAGAGCACCCTGATGCACATTCTCGGCGGCGCTCTGCGTCCCGAGGAAGGCAGGATTCTCCTGGAGGGTCAGGCGGTTTCCTTCAACTCGCCCGAAGACGCCATTCGAGCCGGCATCAGCGTCGTGCCGCAAGAGCTGTCCCTCGTGGGAAGCCTGTCGGTGGCCGAGAACATTTTTGCCAATCGCCAGCCGGTCGGACCGCTCAAGATGATCGATTGGCGAGCGCTGTATGCCGACACCGAGGCTTTCCTGAGGCGTTTCGAGCTCGCCATCGACCCCCGGCGTCTGGTTAAGCATCTCTCGATGGGCCAGCAGCAGATCCTGGAGATCCTCAAGGCGATCTCGACGAAGCCCAGAGTTCTCATCCTGGATGAGCCCACCTCGTCTCTGACCGAGGGGGAGTCGGCCTACCTTTTCGAGAGCATCCGCAAGCTGCAAAAACAGGGAATGTCCTTCATCTACGTCACCCACAAGCTCTTCGAAGTGTTCTCGATTGCCAGCCGGGTGA
>CAZMVJ010000123.1:0-4520 GCA_964569445.1 uncultured Anaerolineaceae bacterium
GCTACCACGGGCGCGTGCGCGCCCTGGCCGAAGCGGCCCGCCAAGCCGGCCTCGACTTCTAGGCCGCGTCCGGCAAGGGAGAGGCAGACAGTGAGACGAGATTTCCGAGACCGGGGCGATGATCGCGACGAGCTCGACGAGCGGGTGATCGACATTGCCCGGGTGGCCAAGGTCGTCAAAGGCGGAAGGCGCTTTTCCTTCCGGGTGACGGTCGTTGTCGGCGACAACCGGGGCAAGGTCGGCCTGGGCATCGGCAAGGCGCGCGGCGTTCCGGAGGCGATTCGCAAAGCCTCCGAACGAGCGCGCCATGCCATGGGGCGTGTACCGCTGTCCGGCACGACCATCCCGCACGAGATCATCGCCAAGCACGGGGGCGCCCGCGTCATGCTCAAGCCGGCTTCGCCGGGGACGGGGGTCATCGCCGGCGGCGCCGTGCGGGCGGTGCTCGAGGCGGCCGGGGTGCGCGACATCCTGACCAAGTCGCTGGGGAGCGCCAACGTGCTCAACGTCGCCACGGCCACGCTCGACGCCCTGCAGTCGTTGAAGCGGGTCGAGGACGAAGCCGCTCACCGCGGCAAGCCGGTCGACGACCTGAAGCCGTTCTGGGAGCGTCGCCGCCATGCCTGAGTCGAAGGCCAAGGTCCTGCGCATCACTCTCGTCCGCAGCCCGATCGGCTACGCCAAGCGTCAGAAGGCGACGGTGCGCGCCCTCGGCCTGCGGCACATGCACCAGACCGTGCAGCAATCGGATACGCCGTCGGTGCGCGGGATGCTGGCCAGCGTCCGCCACCTGGTGCGTGTCGAGGAATGACCGATGAAACTGCATGAGCTCAAGCCGCGTCCCGGCGCCCATCGCCGACGCAAACGGGTCGGGACGGGGATCGCTGCCGGCCAGGGCAAGACCGCCGGCCGCGGCACGAAGGGCGAAGGCGCCCGCGCCGGCACCGGCGGCAAGATCTTTCGCCAGGGCGGCAACGTGCCGTTCTTCCGGCGCCTGCCGTTCAAGCGCGGCTTCACCAATATCCGGCGCGTCGAGTGGAACGAAATCAACCTGGGACGGCTGGAAGGATTCGCCGCCGAGAGCGAGGTCACGCCCGAATCGCTGGCGAAGGCCGGGCTGCTGCGTCGGGCTGAGCTGCCGGTGGTCGTCCTGGGCTACGGCGAGGTGTCGGTGCCGCTGCGAGTGAAAGTGCACCGCATCAGCCGGGCGGCGCAGGCCAAGGTCGAGGCTGCCGGCGGCACAGTGGAGGTCCTGGCCCGATGAGAAGGTCGCCCTGGCGGTTCCTATGGATTTCGCCGGACATTCGCAACCGCCTGCTGTTCACGGGCTTGATCCTGGTCATCTACCGCTTCGCGGCGCATGTCCCGGTGCCCAACGTCAACCGGGAGGCGCTGCTGCAGCTGTTCGGCGCCCAGGGGGCTGTTCCCTTGTTCAGCCTGCTCGACCTGCTCTCAGGCGGCACGGTGGCCAACTTCTCCATCCTGGCGATGGGCGTCTACCCGTATATCACCGCCCAGATCATCCTGCAGCTGCTCGTGCCGATCGTGCCGGCGCTGCAGCGGATGAGCGAAGAGGATCCGCGCCAGGCGCGCAAGTGGATGGAGCGCTGGACCTTCATCCTGGCCGTTCCGATGGCGGCGCTCAACGCCGTCGGTCAGATTCAGCTCTTCCAACAGTTCTCCCAGTCGCCGATCCTGAACGTCGCTTTCGGGCCCAACCTGACGACCTTCACCATGATCATCTCCATGACGGCCGGGACGATGTTCGCCATCTGGCTGGGAAACTTGATCTCGGAATTCGGGCTGCGCAATCAGGGGCTGTCGATCATCATTTTTTCGGGCATCGTCGCCCGTATGCCGGCCAATTTCGGCAGGATCCTGGCGGACGAGTCCAGCCGGCTGGCCCTGCTGGCGGTCCTGATCGTCGTCACGCTGGGGACGATCGTTGCGATCGTGTTCGTCCAGGAAGGACGGCGCAACGTGCCGGTGATGTACCCGGGGCGGCGCATGGGCAACCGGATGTCGATGCCGGTCAAGGGAACTCTGCCGCTGATGGTCAACATGGCCGGCATGATCCCGTTGATCTTCGCGCAATCGTTGATCACGCTGCCGGCGCTCTTGGCGCAGTTCTTCATCGACTCTCAATATGAGATCCTGCGGAACATCGCCGTCTGGATTCAGGCGACCTTCGGCGGCGGCTCGTCGGCCTACTGGCTGCTGTACTTCATCTTCGTCGTCGGTTTCACTTTCTTCTATACCGACGTCCTGTTCCAGCAGCAGAACTACGGTGAGAACCTGAAGCGGGCGGGGGCCCAGATTCCGGGCGTGACCCGCGGCGCGGCGACGCAGAAGTACCTGACGCGCGTCTTGCGGCGGATCTCGCTCGTCGGCGCCCTGTTCCTGGGTTTCATCGCCATCCTGCCGTTCCTGCTGACGCTCTTCCTGCCGACCAGCGGCTCGAATCCCGGCCTGCTGGCGACGTCGTCGGCCGGCTTGCTGATCGTGGTCGGCGTGGTGCGGGATGTCTATCGGTCGATCGAGGCTGAGTTGAAACTGCGCGGGTACGACTCGGCCGTGCTCGTGCGTTGAGGGCGGAAAGCAATGGCCCGTTTCGTCGTCCTGTTCGGCCCACCGGGAGCGGGGAAGGGAACCCAGGCGAAACGCGCCTCCGAGGCGATGGGAGTCCCGCACATGTCGAGCGGGGATCTGTTTCGCCACCACGTGACCACGGAGAGCGACCTGGGCAAGCTGGCCAAGTCCTTTCTGGACCAAGGAATGCTCGTGCCGGATGAAGTGACGATCCAGATGATTTCCGAGCGATTGGCTCAGCCCGAGTTCCGCCAGGGCGCGGTCCTCGACGGCTTCCCGCGGACGGTGGCTCAGGCCGAGGCGCTGGAGGCTCTGTTGGCCCAACGCGGAGCCGCGGTGGGCATGGTCGCCGACATCCGCGTGCGGCCGGAGACGCTCGTCCGTCGCCTGGGCGGCCGCTGGACCTGCCAGGCCAACGGGCACATCTATCACAGCCAGAGTCATCCGCCGGCGAATCCGGGGGTGTGCGACATCGACGGCTCACCCCTGGCCCAGCGTGACGACGATCGCCCGGAAACGGTCAAGAAGCGCATCCAGGTCTATCAGGAGCAGACGGCGCCGGTCGAGCAGCATTACCGAAGCCGCGGGCTTCTTTACGAGATCGACGGCGAGCAGCCGATGGAGCAGGTGACTGCCTCGCTACTGAGCGAGATCGAGCGGAGGCTCCCGGCATGACCTGGCGCCGCGGGATCGAGATCAAGAGCGCCGCCGAGTTGGAGCTTATGCGCCAGGCCGGCCGGGTCAACGCCGAAGCGCTGCTGGCGGCGGTGGGGATCGTGCAGCCGGGCGTCACTACCGCCGAGATCGACCAGGCGGCGGCCGAGGTCTTGCGCCGGCACGGCGCCACCCCGGCGTTTCTCGGCTACCCCGGACCGACGCCTTATCCGGCGGTGACCACGGTCAGTGTCAACGAGGAACTGGTGCACGGCATCCCGGGCAAGCGCCGACTGCGTGAAGGGGATATCGTCAGCATCGACTGCGGGGCGATCGTGGAGGGTTTCGTCGGCGATTCGGCGGTGACGGTGGCGGTGGGCGAGGTTGCCGACGATGCCTGGCGCCTGATGCAGGCGACCCTGGCCGGGCTATGGGCCGGGGTGGCGGAGATGGTCGCCGGCCGCCACAGCGGGGACGTTTCGGCGGCGATCCAACAGGCCGTTGAGGGGCGCGGCTTCAGCGTCACCCGCGACTACACCGGCCACGGGGTAGGGCGGGCGATGCACGAAGACCCACAGGTGCCGAACTACGGCGTCCCCGGCAAGGGGCCGCTGCTCCGTCCGGGTATGACGATCGCGCTGGAACCGATGGTGTTGGCCGGCCGGCCGGAGACGCGTGTGCTGGACGACGGCTGGACCGTCGTCTCCCGCGACGGCCGGCGCACGGCTCATTTTGAGCACAGCGTAGCAGTGACGGCTGACGGGCCGCGGGTCCTGACGGCATTCGAGGATCCGCATCTGGACGGACCGCACGCCGATTGGTATAATCGTTTCTTTGCTGGCCTTCCTCGGCCGGCCGAGGAAGAGGGAGTCTTGGCCTCATGAAAGTCAGTTCGTCGGTGCGCAAGCGCTGCCCGAAGTGCAAGATCGTCCGCCGCAAAGGCCGGGTTTATGTCATCTGCGAAAACCCCCGGCACAAGCAGCGGCAGGGATAGGGACCATGGCCAGAATCGAAGGCGTCGATTTGCCGCGGGAAAAACGAGTGGAGATCGGGCTGACCTATCTCTACGGGATCGGCCGCACCCTTTCCCAAAAGACCCTTAAGGCGACCGGGATCAGCCCCGAGACACGCGTGCGGGACTTGACCGAAGACGAGATCACGCGGCTGCGGGACCATATCGGGCAGAATTACACCGTCGAAGGCGAGCTGCGCCGTGAAGTGCAGTTGTCCATCAAACGGCTGGTCGATATCGGCAGCTATCGCGGTCTGCGTCATCG
>CAZMVJ010000123.1:4530-7364 GCA_964569445.1 uncultured Anaerolineaceae bacterium
AGGAGCAGGGCGGCGTGGAAGGTGATCTCCGCAAGGAGATTTCCATGAACATCAAGCGGCTGATGGAGATCGGGTGCTTCCGCGGGCTGCGGCATCGCCGCAACCTGCCGGTGCGCGGGCAGCGCACGCGCACCAACGCGCGCACGCGCAAGGGGCCGAAGAAGACGGTCGCCGGGCGTGGACGCCGACGGGGCGCCAAGAAGAAGTAGCCGCAGCCACACGCAGTCGAACGGGGAAGGCGGAAGCGAATGGTTCGAAAGACGAAGGCGACACGGCGAGCCGGCAAGACCAAGGCGCGGCGCACTCTGGCCCACGGCCGGGTGCACATCCACGCCACGTTCAACAATACGATCGTGACGATCACCGACACCCAGGGCAACGCCCTGCTCTCGGGATCGGCCGGCAAGGCCGGCTTCAAGGGCTCGCGCAAGAGCACCCCCTTCGCCGCCCGGATGGCGGCCCAGGAGACGATGGCCGCCGCCAGCGATCTGGGGCTGCAAGAGGTCGACATTCTGGTCAAGGGCCCCGGCCCCGGCCGCGAGGCCGCCATCCGCGCCGTCCAGTCGGCCGGGGTGCGCGTGCGTCTGATCAGCGACGTGACCCCCATCCCGCACAACGGTTGCCGGCCTCCGAAGAAACGCCGGATGTAGATGAACGAGCTTCCCGCGAGCTCCAAAGCTCGCGGGAAGCTGGGAAAAAGGGAATCATGACCAAGCACGCAGGACCCGTGTGCAAGCTCTGCCGGCGGGAAGGCGAGAAGCTCTTCCTGAAGGGGCAGCGCTGTTTCACGCCGAAATGCTCGTTCGAGAAGCGCGGCTATCCCCCGGGCGACCACGGCCGCGACGCGCAGTTCCGTCGCCGCCGCGTTTCGGACTTCAGCCGGCAGCTGCGCGCAAAGCAGAAGGCCCGCCGGTTGTACGGCATCAGCGAGAGCCAGTTCCGCCGCTTCTACCAGAACTCCCTGCGACGACGCGGCATGACCGGCCAGAACTTGCTGACGACCCTGGAGCGCCGTCTCGACAATGTCGTCTTTCGCCTGGGCTATGCCGAGAACCGGGCCCACGCCCGCTTGCTCGTCACCCACGGCCATTTCAATGTCAACGACCGCCGCACCGACATCCCGTCGGTCCTGGTGCGCCCCGGCGATGTGATCGAGGTGCGCGGCGGCTCACGCCAGCGGCCTTATTTCAAGGGGCTGTCCATCCTGGCCGAGACCCGGACGGCGCCGCGCTGGCTCGAGCGGGACGTACGGGGGCTGACCGGCACCGTGCTGCACGACCCGGAACGCCAGGATCTCGATGCCAGCCTCAATGAACAGTTGATCGTCGAGTTCTACTCGCGCTAGTGCGTGCCCGCCGGAGGGTTAAGCTGTGTTCAGCACCAGTATGGTGATGCCGAAAATCGAACGCGAGGCCGTGGCGCGCAACTACGGGAAGTTCGTGATCAGCCCGCTCGAGCGGGGCTACGGGATCACGCTGGGCAATGCCCTGCGGCGCATCCTGCTTTCGTCGCTCGAAGGCGCCGCCGTGACCTCGATCCGTCTGAACGACGCCGCGCACGAATTCACCGACCTGCCGGGGGTGCGCGAGGACGTCTTGCAGGTGATGCTCAACATCAAACAGCTGCGCCTCCATCTGCACGAGGGCGACACCGCCCGCCTGCGGCTGGAAGTGCGCGGCGAAGGGGTCGTCACGGCCGCCGACGTGATGACGCCGGCCGAGGTCGAGATCGTCAACCCCGAGCTGTACCTGTTCACGGTGGACGACGAGAAGGCCCATCTCGAGCTGGAGATGAACGTCCAGCGCGGGCGCGGCTATTCCCCGTCCGACGAACGCGGCCGCCTGCCGATTGGCGAGCTGCCCACCGACGCCATCTTCAGCCCGGTGCGGCGCGTCCGCTACGAGCTCGGGCGGGCTCGCGTCGGGCAGGACACCAACTTCGACCGGCTGATCCTCGAGGTCTGGACCGACGGCACAGTCAAGCCGGAGGCCGCCCTCAGCCGCAGCGCGCAGATCCTGATCGCGCACCTGCGCGACATCGCCGGCGTCACCGAGGAAAGCCTGCTGGCGGCGGCCGCCCGCGAAGAGCAGCCGCGCCTGGCCAGCGAGATCTACGACATCCCGATCGAAAACCTCGATCTTTCGGTGCGCGTGTTCAACTCGCTCAAGCGAACCGGCATCACCACCGTCGGGGAAGTGCTCGACATGCTCGAGAAGGGCCCGGACGCGATGCTGTCGATCCGCAATTTCGGCGAGAAGAGCCTGGACGAGCTGCGCGAGCGGCTGATCGAGAAGGGTTATCTGGCGAGCGCCGTCGGCGAAGCCGAGGCGACGGGGGAGGCCGAACTGGCCGCCCCGGGTGTGGAGTAATCCGGCATGAGGCATCGCGTTTACGGATACAAGCTGGGACGTTCGCGCGGGCACCGCACGGCGATGCGGCGCACCCTGGTGACGGAGTTCTTCCGCCACGAGCGGATCAAGACGACCAAGGCCAAAGCCGCCGCCATCCGCGACGAGGCCGAACGCCTGATCACGCGCGCCAAGGTCGGCGTCGCCGCCGGCGAGTCGCGGGCGGTCTCGGCCCGCCGTTTGGCCGCCGCCCGCCTCAACGATCCCCAGGTCGTCAAGAAGCTCTTCGATGAGATCGCGCCGCGCTATGCCGCGCGTCCCGGCGGCTACACGCGTGTCGTCAAGCTCGGGGCGCGGCATGGGGACGCCGCCGAGATGGTCTATCTGGAGCTGGTCGAAGAATAGGTCCGCAATTGTCATTGCGAGGCGTCCCGAGCCGGTCGAGGGACGCCGTGGCAATCGCTCCAAACGGGGAGATTGCCAGGC
>CAZMVJ010000123.1:7464-8715 GCA_964569445.1 uncultured Anaerolineaceae bacterium
CCGAGCCGGTCGAGGGACGCCGTGGCAATCGCTCCAAACGGGGAGATTGCCAGGCTGCCGCGCCCTTCGGCGCACACCCAAGGTGCACCCGAAGGGGTGAAGCCGGCGGTTCGCAATGACGGCAAGAGTACCGGACGTGGCAACTTACCAATCGATCCTGGCCTACGACGGAACCGCTTTCGCCGGCTTCCAGCGGCAGCCGCGACGACGCACGGTGCAGGGCGAAGTCGAGCGGGCGCTGCACACGCTGGGATGGCGCGAGAAGACATTGCGCGGCGCCGGACGAACCGACACCGGCGTCCACGCCGTCGGCCAGGTCGTGGCCTACGACCTGGAGTGGCGGAGCGACCTGCAGCGCTTGACGCAGGCCCTGAACGCGCTGCTGCCGGAGGACGTCGCCGTGGTCGAGACGGCGCCGGCACCGACGGGCTTTCGGCCGCGCTACGCCGCACGATGGCGGCGCTATCGTTACCGGATCGTCGCTGCGCCGCAGCGCCAGCCGCTGGTCGAACGGTTCGCCTGGCGGGTTTGGCCGGCGCCCGAGGTCGCTCGGATCGCGGGGGTTGCCCGGGAGTTGGTCGGCGAGCACGATTTCGGCGCCTTCGGAACGGCGCCGCGGCGCGGATCGCACACTCGGCGGATCGTTCGCCGGGCGGAGTGGGTCGAGGATAGCGCCGGCGCCTCGTTCGTGATCGAGGCCGACGCCTTCCTCTACCGGATGGTTCGGCGTTTGACGGCGGCCCTGGTCGCCGTCGGCCAGGCGCGGGCGCCGATCGAGACGATCGCCGAGCACCTGGCGCAGCCGCAGCGCAAATGGCATGGATCGCCGGCCCCGGCACACGGGTTGTGCCTGGAGGCCGTGATCTTCGACGAAGAGCGGACCGACGTGTAGTCGGTCCGACAGGAGCAAGGACCGTGCAGAAGACGTACTACCCCAAAGGCGATCGGGCGCCCTCGCGCTGGGTGCTGGTCGATGCCGACGGCCAGAATCTCGGCCGCCTGGCGACCCGCGTCGCCGTGGCCCTGATGGGCAAGGCGCGGCCTGACTACACGCCCGGAGTCGACCTGGGCGATTGCGTCATCGTCATCAACGCCAAGAAAGTCGCCGTGACGGGGAAGCGGATGGAGGACAAGGTCTACTACCGCGCCTCCGGCTACCCCGGCGGCCTGAAGGCGATCCCGATGAAGGACCAGTTCGCCAAGCATCCCGAACGCGTTCTTGAATCGGCCGTGCGCGGGATGCTGCCCAAG
>CAZMVJ010000124.1:0-8699 GCA_964569445.1 uncultured Anaerolineaceae bacterium
TATCCTTTGTTTCTTGCGCTGCGCGTTGGTCTTGAACCAAAGGCGTCCGCCGCGTAGCTTTTGTGTCCGACCGTACAGGCAATTTCGACTTGTTCGCTGTGGATGCGGACGGGTCCAATGTCTACCAACTGACCACGGGCCCTGAGCGCGACTCCCTCCGGTCATGGTCACCCGACGGAGAGTCGATTCTCTACGTCTCTTTCGAAGTCGGGTCCGAGTAGATCGGCGGGGATTACTGGGAGGGATCGACCACCGGGTTCCCCTTCCTGTCGCCCCCGCGGAGGCGGGGGCCCAGGCATTGTGGAGCCGACCTGGATTCCCGCCTTCGCGGGAATGACAGATCTCTCCGCGGTTGGCTCTACGGAGTGATCTCCGGGATCGAATCGCACGGTCCGCCGGCGTTCATCTCCATCTCGGCGATGAAGCCGATGACGCCCGGCACATTGCCGTCATCGCCGTTGACGAACAGCCAGCCGGTGGGCGTGCGACCGGTCACGGCGACGAACTCCTCAACGTGCAGGGTGTGCGAGACAGCCGACGTCGGATCGGCTGAAGCGTGCACTTCCACCGGCCCCATCGACATCTGGTAGCACACGCCGGGCGCGGGCACCCACGGCTCGACCGGCACCGAGGCGCAGTCGCCGCTGAGGGTCATCGGTGCCGCGGGCGGGATCCAGCGCAGCCGGAAGACGCCGATGTTGGCCGCCTGGGCGACGCCGGGGTCGAAACCGAGCCAGCCGTCGGCCGTGCGGCCGGAAAGGGTGACCGGCGGGAAATCGGGCGTGAGGCTCCCGAAGACATCCGCCAGCAGCGACGGGCGGGTGTAGACGTCGAAACCGATCGTGGCCGTCGGTGTGCAGGCGCCGCTGCCGCTGGGCAGGTCGGTCGGCAGGATCTCGGTCGGAGGCACCGGAGGAGTTGTGGGCTGGACGGGAACCGTCGCCGGCGGACTCGTCGGCTCGACGGGCGTGGGCGAAGTCAGGATCGGCAACGAACACGCCAGCGGGACGAGCGAAACCGCGGCGATTCCAAGAAGCGAACGACGATGCACCTCTACCTCCGCGATCCCGATTTCGCCGGCTGCGCGTTCGGGCCGGGGGCGCTGCCCGCCGGCGGCGCGGTCTTCTCCCCGGATGCCGCCGGGCCGCGCTGGCCCCTCGGGTAGTACAGGGCCAGGCCGATCACGATCAAGAGGACGCCGACGACCACGCCGGCAACCTGGATCTTCCCGAAGACCAGCGACCGGATCGTGTGCGATCCAATCCCGATGAAGTCCGCCAAGGAGGCGGCCCCCGCGATCACGTAGCCGGTGGCGGCCAGGCGCAACCCGACATCGTTCAGGAGCGTCGTCGGACGGCCGTTGCGCACCACCCGCAGGGCGGCGTAAGCCCCGAGCAGGGAGACCGCCAACCCCGTCAGCCACACACCAACCTGGACGAAGCCGACGGCCGGGCTGCGGTTCATTCCGATCAGGTCCGGACTGAGACCGATGAGGAACAGCAACAGGCCGAGCAGGGTCACGGTCATCAAACGGCGGACCCAGCGGACCTGGCGAGGGGTGAGGGGAGAGTTGGGCATCGAGTCAGGGCAGGCGGGGCGCCGGGCAATCCGGGAGGGAAGGGTTGGAGGGCCCCGCCGGGGCGCCGCGCATCGTGGGCACGCTGCCTATTAACTTCAGGTCGGCGATCGTGTCAAGGTCGGCTCGAATCGCCAAGAGCGACATCGCCCCAGGATGCCTATGGGTCTTAGGCGCCCTCCTGAAAGGGGACGGTAGTGCGCGTTGGCCCTTCATCCGGCCAGGCTGATGGCCAAATCCCTCCAGAAGGAATCGCGCTCGCCAGGGCGGAAGGGGAGGTAAAGGGTCACGCGGTCAACCAGTCCGTCGTAGCGATCGCGCAATACGCCCGCCAATGCGCCCGGATCGGCGACGACGGCGAATGTCTGCAGTATCTCGTCGTCGATCTGCTCCGGCATTTCCGTCCACGCCCCACGCCGAGCGAGAGCGCTCAGTCGATCGGCGACACTCCCCCAACCGTGCAGCTCCATGACCGGCCGGTAGGAGGGGGTCGAAGCGTAGAAGGCGATCTGCGATCGGGCCAAGTCGGCTTCGGCCGGCTCGGTCACGGTGAAGACGGAGGCCGAGACGTCCACCAGGCCGGCCTCGCGCCCGGCGCCGGCGGCGCCATCGCGCAGCGCCGGCTGAACGACTTCCCGCAGATAGCGCGCCGAATGCAGCGGATGGGCGTGCAATCCATCGGCGCACTCTCCGGCCAGCTGGATCAGACCTCGGTTGACTCCGGCCAGGTAGATCGGGATCGGCGGACAGTCGATCGGCGCCGGGCTGAAGAACGGAGTCATCAGAGTCAGGCGATAGACCTCGCCTCGATAGTTCAGCCGCTCTCCGGTTTGCCAAGTGTGCCAGACGGCTCGCAACCCATGGATGTACTCCCGCATGGCGTTGACCGGCGACGCCGGCCACGCCATGCCGAAGCGCCGCTCGATGTGGGGCCGTACCTGGGTTCCCAGGCCGAGCATGAATCGACCGCTCGAGGCGGCGGCCAGATCCCACGCCGTGTGGGCCAGGACCGTCGGGCTGCGCGCGAAACCGATGGCGACGGCCGTGCCGAAGCGCAGGCGCGAAGCGTGCTCCGCCACCAGCGCCAGCGAAAGGAACGGATCGTGCTGGGTCTCGCTGGTCCAGACGGCGTCGAATCCCAGGGCTTCGGCGGCGGCCGCCTGCGAAGGGACGTCTTGCAGGCTCGCCGGAGCGAGGGCGGCGTCGAGTTTCATCGGCCCCCCAAGCTTCCGGGAAGCTTGGAGCTTCCCGGAAGCTCGCGGCCCTCGAACTCAGTGATGCGTGTGCGCCACGCGTCGGGGATGGGGATGGAAACCCCGCGCCGGTAGTCATAGGCCACCAGAACGGTGCGTCCGGTGGCGAAGAGGCGTCCATCGGGGTCGTGGACAAGGTACTCGAGGTCCAGGCTCTTCGTGCCCAGGCGGGTTACGCCGGCATCGACCACAACCTGATCGCTGTAGGCGATCGGAGCCTTGTACGTTGCACTGGCCTCGGCGACGATGATCCCCAGGTCGTCGAAGTCTCCCCCGCCCCACAAGCCCAGATGCTCCAGGTATTTGGCGCGCGCCTGCTCGAGGTAGGTGAAGACCGCGGCGTTGTTGACGTGTCGCTGCGGATCGAGGTCGGCGTAGCGGACTTCGATCGGGTGAGAGAAGCGAAAAGAGGGCATCCGATGTCAGCCGCGGCTTGGTCCCGGGTCCTCGGATTCGGATCGAGCCCCTCGCTCGAGCAAGAGATGGTTGATCGCCTCACGCGCCGCCGGGAGGGTTCGCATCAGATCTCGGTTGCCGACGACATCGCGCGGTCGGCGCGCCGCAAGCACCGTCCGGAAGGGACTGTGCCTCACGGCCGCTCCATCGATGCGCGTCGCCTGCCAGAGGGGGCGGAGGTCTTCCTCCCACGCGCCCAGGTCCCGCTCCAGCGACGACCGTAGCCCGCCGTGACGTTGCTCGAGCTCGGGCGGGCAAGAGCCTTCCCGGTAGATCCACACCAGGCATTCTTCAAGCGAATCCCAGGCCATGGCGAACGCCGCCAACTCCGGGTCGTCGATCTCGTCCAACAGGCGGCGGGTCACGGGATTCACGGCGGTGGGCCCGAACGGCGCTAGTACTCCAGCGGCGCTGGCCGAACGGTATGTGCGATCTCCGCCAGAAGCGTGAACAGACAAGCCGCGGCGGCAAACATCGTGAATTTGGATCCTTCGGATTTCATGATCGACCTCCGGACCTCCCTTCAGGACTTCTTGGTCCGCGTCGGGACGGTTATCCGTCCTCGTCCCAGGTGAAGCCCTCCCCGACAAACAGCTTCATCCCGCCGGTCTGCGCGGCAAGGTCGAGACCGTGCAGGCGTGTTCGTCCACCGCAGACGGTGCAGATGATAGCGCACGGGCGAAACTCGCGGTCGAGCAGCGGTTCCATGTCCGGGGAAGGGTAAATCGTCTCCAGGTGGAAGCCGCTCTGAGGCGCGTCGAGAAGGTACCAGAGAGCATACTCGGGGTCGTACGACTCGAGGCGCAGGCCGATCTCCCGGCAGGCGCCGGCCTGAAGCGCGTTGGTGGTTCCGAGGTACTCCTCGAGATGCTCCCGCCGATTCGCAAACAGAGCGTCCGCCACGGGCACGCTGAAGATGCTGCCGATCGAAGTACACCCAGCCAAACAAGGGAGTTCCCCAGGCCCGGGGTCGGGCCGCAGCGCGATGATCGGCCGGGTCTTGTTGAAGAGGAGCCACGGCAGCGCCAGCAGGAGCAGGCCACCGGCACCCAGGTTCAGGGCGCGTCGCCCGAGATTCCTGGCGGCCACCAGCCCGATGAGGGGAGACCACGCGACCACGGTCGGCAGCTGGTAGCGAATGTTGAGGGGGTCGACGGCCGTAGCGGTCGTCAGCGGGAGTAGGACGAAACCGGCCGTAAGGCAGGCGGCGTAGGCGAGAGCCCCCCTCGGCCAGCGACGCTGAAGGATCAGACATGTGCTGCTTAGGATGATGGTCAAGAGGTGGATCGGGCTGCCCGCCACTTCCTCGTGATTCCAGTCCCAGATCAGGAGCGGCCGGTCCGTCGAAATCCCGAGGATGGCCTGGAACCCGGCGAGTTTCTGCGTGAGCTGGTCGTTGAGATCCGGCGAGGGCGTGGCGAAGTTCAACATGCCGGCCTGAAGCACACGCAGCGCCGCCGTGGCGGCCGCCCGAGGGACCGACGCGGGGTAAGGTTGGATCGGAAATCTTCCCGGTGGACCGAAGGGAGTCCACCCGAGCCCGAGGTGGCGCCAGGTCTGGCCCAGATTCAGCGCGGCGGCCAGGAGGGCGACCACGGCCAGGTCGCTCAGGCTTCGCCAGACGTCGGTCCGCCATGGACGCGAGAAGGCCAGCCACAGCACGAAGGGGAGACCCAGGAAGTAGAAGGTGGCCTTGGTGAGCAGGCCGACCCCGAGCGTCAGCCCCAGGGCGAGAAGGTCGATCGGGGTCGGCGATCGCCGCGAGGCCTTCAGGACCAGGCCGGCCAACGTCACCAGCCAGAGGCCGACAACCATGTCGTTCTGCGTACTGGTCGCCTGCAGCACAGCCATCGGGATGCTGGCGGAAAACCCCACGGCGACCCAGCGCCCTGCTCTGCCCACGTCCAGCTGCTTGGCCAACCACCAGACTCCCACCAGACTCGCGCCGTAGGCAAACCACTGGACGAAGTTGGCCAGCCGATCCTGTCCGGCAAGCAGCCGCAGATTCAGGATCAGGATTTCCGCGCCGGGCGGGTTCCAGAGCTGGGGGCCGAACCCGGTGGCGTAGTGAGCCAGGCTGCCCTGCTGTGCCCAATGGACGACGCGGGCCATGTGGTATTGAAGCGAGTCGACGTTGTTCGGCGGAGCCGCCCACGCGACGGCCGCCAGCGCCAGCAGATAGATCCCGAGAATCCCCATGAAAAAGACGTCGAGGCGCGAGAGGACCGGTCGATGGAAAGAGACGCGCGCCCGGCGTCTGCGCCAGACCGCACACGCCCACGTCAGCAGAACCGCGTCGGCTGTGCCCCAGGCTGTCGCCATGGGCGCCAGGGCCAGTGCCTGGAAAGCCCCGAGTATCTCCGCCAGGAGCACGGCCAGGGCGGCCCACGCGGCCGCCGCCAGGAGGAACGCCTCCGCCCAACCGCGGTCAGTTCGGTCGGCCCGCTCGGCGGAGTGCCAGAACAGGGTGAAAAGAAGGGGGAACGCCGCCAGGCAGAGCAGGACTGGCATCAGGGGCTCATCCTGCGGCGGGGCACCGGTTCCGCGGAGGGGAGAGAAAATCGATCATCCATCCTCATCCCAGGTGAAGCCCTCCCCGACGTAGAGTCGGGCGCGCCCCGAGACCCGGGCGAGATCAAGGCCGTTGAGGCGAGCGCGCTCGCCGCAGATGGTGCACAGGATGGCGCACGGTTTGAAAGCCCGGTCGAGCAGAGGCTCCAGGTCGGGCGTGGTGTAGATCGTTTCGAGATGGAAACCGCTTTGCGGCGCGTTCAGCAGATACCAGATGAGGTACTCGGGATCGCTCGAGTCAATCCGGAGTCCGAGGGAGCGGCACTCGGTCGCCGCCAGGGTCTGAGTCGCTTCCACCAGATCGGTTTGCATCGGCGGCACCGTGGCAAAGGCCAGATCCACCGGCGAAACGGCAAAGACGCTGGCGACGCGGGTGCATCCCCACGTGGGCGAACACGGCAGCGAAAGCCGGCCGGGCTGCTGCTGCAGGCCGATCACCGGGCGCGTGCCGTTGAACAGGAGCCACGGCGCCGCCAATAGGATCAACCCGCCGGCGGCGAGGCTGCGCACCCGCGGCGGAACCCACGGCGCGAAGACCCCCGCCACGACAGGCGCCCAGAGGACAAACAGGGGAAGTTGAAGGCGGACACCGAAGATCGTCAGCGCCGGGGAGATGAAGAGCCCCATCAGGAGGAAGGACGCCGTGGCACAACCGGCCAACTCGAGCAGGACGTCGCGCCGTCGGCGCCAGGCGAGGCCGGCGATCGTGGCGCCGATCAGCAGGAAGTGGAGCGGATTGCCGGCGAGGTCCTCATGATTCCAGGCCCAGACGGCGATCGGCGCGTTCACGTCGACATCGAAGGCAGCGAAGGCCGTCTTGACGCCGGAGTCCAACGCCTCGGTCCACGCCGGCCAGGGACCGGCGAGATGCGGCGCCAGACCGCGCAGCAACCGCACCGGATAGAGGGCGACCTTCGGCCTGAGGGAGGCCAGGGTCGTCGTGCCATGGCCGCCGACCCAGTCGCTCGGACCGAGGGGTGTGTCGGCAACCGCCAGATTGCGCGACCAGTATCCCAGATTGAGAACGAGCACCGAGGCGCCGATCAACGCCAGCTGCAGCAAAATGCGGCGGGCGTCCGAGCGCCAGGGTCGTGTGACGACAAACCAGACTGCCACCGGCAGGCCGAAAACGTAGAACGTTCCCTTGGTCAGGAGCCCCAGGCCGAGCGACAGCCCGAGGCCAAGAGTTTCCAGCCACCCCAGGCGAACCGAGCGGCTGAGGAGAACGAACGCGGCCGCGGTTGCCAACCAGAATCCCGTCACCAGGTCGTTCTGGGTACTTGTGGCTTGCAGCACGGCCATCGGGATTGAAGCCGCGACAGCGACCGCCAGAAAGCGCCCTCGGCGGCCGAGCCCCAGCAGACGCCCGATCCCCGAGGCGGCGATCAAGCTGCCGACCAAGGCCGACCACTGGACGAGGTTGGCCGGCCGATCACTACCCCACAAGGTCCGCAATGTCAGGACGACGGTTTCGGCGAAGGGGGGATTCCACAGCTGGTGACCGTAGGCGGTGCCGTAGTGGCGCAGACTTGCGTCCTGTGCCCAATGGACCACGCGGGCCATGTGATAAAGAAGGGAGTCGGGCGTATTGGCCGGCGCGACCCAGGCGACAGCCAGCAGCCCGCCGACCTGAAGGGCCAGCAGACTTACGAAGAGCCACTCGTCCCAGGCCAGGTGCAGCCGGGCGGTTTGCCGCCGCAGCGGGTTCCAACGCAGGCGCGCCAACAGCCACGCGGCGACCGCGACATCGAGCAGCAACCAGACGAGGGTGACGCTCTCAGCACGGATGGCCTGGAAGAGGGTCAGCGCTTCCAGCGACAGCGTTACCGCTGCGCCGCACAACGCGGCGGAGAGCAGGGCGGCAAGCTCCCAGCCGCCGGCCTGTCGGGCGGAGTCCGACTGCCCGCGGCGGATAACCGGGATCAAGAGCAGGAAGAGGAGAACGGGGAGGATCAGCGCCACGTGTCACACCAAGAAACCCGTCTTGCGCGGCAAGACGGGTTTCGGGTTTTCACCGGAAGCGCGCCGCAAACCGGCGGGCTTCAGGAATCAGGCGCCACCCGCGCCGTGGAGTGTGCTGAGAGCACGAACCTGCTGCTCGGCGTGGTAGGAAGAGCGCACCAGAGGTCCACTCTCGACCCAACGGAAACCCAGGTCCAGCCCGTAGGTCTTGAGCGCGGCAAACTCTTCCGGGGTGTAGTAGCGGTCGATCGGAAGATGCTGCCTCGACGGCTGCAGGTACTGCCCGATGGTCAGGATTTCCACGCCCCAGGCGCGCAAATCGCGCATCGTCGCGTGGACTTCGTCAAGTGTCTCCCCCAGGCCGAGCATGATGCCGGACTTGGTCAGGACCTCGGGGTCGAGGCGTTTAGCCTGAGACAGGGTGGCCTCGGCCCACTCGTAACGGTCCTGCGGCTGAACCTTGCGGAAAAGGCGGGGCACCGTTTCGACGTTGTGGTTGAGGATCTCGGGCCGGGCTTCGACGACGACCCGCAGAGCGTCGAGCGAGCCTTTAAAGTCGGGGATGAGCACTTCGACCGAGCAGCCCGGCTGGAGCTCGCGGATGCGGCGGATGACCATGGCAAAGATCGGCGCCCCGCCATCGGCGCGTTCATCCCGATTGACACTGGTGATGACGGCGTGGCGCAGGTTCATAGCTTTGACCGCCTGGGCCACCCGCTCCGGCTCGGCCCAATCGAGCGGCGTCGGCCGCCCGGTGGCGATATCACAGAAGCCGCACGAGCGGGTACAGACGTCCCCCATCATCAGGAAGGTGGCCGTGCCGGCTCCCCAACACTCCCCGACGTTCGGGCAGCGGGCCTCCTCGCACACGGTGTGCAGCG
>CAZMVJ010000125.1:0-8419 GCA_964569445.1 uncultured Anaerolineaceae bacterium
TCTGGCCCTCCCGTTGTAGCCTGCCCTTCGAATCCGCAGATTGATTATGTCTGTTGCCTGGCCGCAGAAGACGGCCAAGGGTCTGGGTCCGCTGAGCAGTCCGAAACGGGCAAACCCTTATACGGAATCCGGCCAAAGGCGAGCAAGGGTCTGAATCGCCGCCGTCGGGGCCTGCAAAGCCCTCATGCGTGGGTTTCCCTCGCCAGCCTGCCCTGAGCGACGCCGAAGGGCTCGGGACGAAGACGCAAGGCCCACCGTCGCCTCCTTGAATATCACTCCAAATAGGGTAGTTTTCATGTCGTTTGAATTAGCGCTCCTTGTGAGCATCGGTCTCCTTCTGGGGGTGCATCCTCGCGTTCCGCGTTTCGATTTGAGTGGTCACCTGTCACCAGAAATGTGATGGTGATTGAATTCGGCCCCTTCCGTGCGAGGGGCCGGGCATTTGTTGTTGGGTTCGACAAGTACAAGCAGGCGGCCCACTGGCGTCTGCGTGCAACGACGCAAGGTCAGTGGCCGTAGGATTGGGGGACTCGCTGCGTTTTTCTGCCGAGAACGGGACGATCCCTAAGGAGGTTCCTGAGTTATGCCAGTCTAAGGAAACGCCTCGAGGACGAAGTCGTCGAAGCGCGCCTGAACCCCTCGCCCCAACCCGATCAACCCGACGGCCCCAGCGTCAAACCATGGGGCCACCGGTCGCTCGCCAGGCTTGGCCCCGTCACCGGTCAACAGATCCAAGAACCGTTCGTTAAGGCGGATTTCCATCCGCCGCCCGCCCTCGGTCACGGAGACCTCCAACTGATTCATCCGTCCGGGCAGGAGGAATCCGGCCTGGTCGCTGGATACTACTCGCCAAGGCTCGAGCTTATCAGGCTCGTGCATATACACTCGCCAGCGGTTCTCGAAGATGTTGAACCCCAAGGCGAGCAGGTAATCTTCCCGATCGAGCAAGCTGTCCCCGTCCTCGTCCAGCAGGCGGAGGATCACGCCGAATTCGCGGTCCGACATCCCGTCTTCGAAGGTGAAGCTGACCCGCAGATGGTAGTTGGAGAGGGCGCGGCCACAGGTCTCGCACGGTACCATGCAGCCGACTGGCAGGTCGAAGTTGGCCACGTCGTTGGCACACTCCTCGTAAGGGCCGAGGAAAAGTGATCCGTCGTTTAGGGAGGCGCCTTCGCCGAGCAGGAAGGCGCTCGATTCGCCGTCAAAGTCCTCCTCGAACACTGTTGCCTCCTGCCCGCCCTCGGCTGAGGTGCTGGCTGTCCCGGCCTGAGCGGTCGCGTCTGAGCGAGCTTCCTGGAGCTCGGCTTCCAGGTTGGAGATGCGGGCGTCGGGGTCCTGCCCGCCGAGTCCGAATGGCAATTGGCTACATGCCATAGCGCTGAGCGCAAGCATACTCAAGGCAGCCAGTGCTGCGCGCTTCCTATTTCCTTTGCAGGACTTCATCTTGGCACCCTCCGGCTGGATATGTTGCACTTCGGTTAACGCGTAGGATACGCCCGCGCACGCCGCTCGTCACCAGCTCTAGGGTACTGGTGGTGTGAGGACACGGCTACCCAAAACAGGCCAACCGCGACCCGAGCCACCGCCTGCAAGGGAAATGGACCAGAATACACATTTCGAATCGGCGTTGGATATGTCCATTGCCCGGCCCAAGAAGACGATTAAGGGTCATGGCCCGCAGTCAGCATGGGACACAGAGACTTAAACAGGATCCGGCGAATAGCCGGCAAGGGTCGTAAGGGCCGCTGCCGGGTCCAACAAAACCCTCATTCGTGGGTTTCCCTCGCGCAGCCTGCCCTGAGCGAAGCCGAAGGGCTCGGGACTACGTCGCGGAGCATCCGAGGCGCAGCCGAGGTGTCGCGCCGCTTCCCACCGTCGCCTCTAGTCAACGCCAGGCAATGCTAAGGAACGGGGTAACCCCCAAGGTCGTCGTGACGTCCCTCGAAGCACCCGGTCCACCAGCAGGATCTTGAGATCCTGCCCGATCTGGAAGGTCCCCGCCTCGCCGTTCAGCCCCTCCTTCCCCAACAAGATCGTCTCGGTTTCAGGTCGAACTTCTCTGCAATCGACCAGACTGGGTCCCCCGGCTGAACGGAGCACTTCAAGACGCTTATCCTCCCCGCTCGGAGATCTAGGTGAGGGACAACGCCATCCGGCTCAGACGCCAGGCGTCGCCAACCGCCTCAAAGGGCGGAGGCCCGGCAGTTGCGCTGGATCTGGAAGTCGAAGAGGCCTGATTTGCCGTACCGGACAGCGTCGACGGACCGCAAGACCGCACGACGAGGACGACTGCCCCAGGGCCAGCCCGGCGCCGATGCGTACCCCAGAAGGCTCTCGCAGGAGTTCCGATCGTTTCGGTTTACCGGATGGGCCGTCGCCCGGCGAGCGCCACAGTGCCTCGCGGCACAGTGGCCCCGGCGCAGCTGCCGACTCATGCAACTCTCATCGCCGCCAGCGGTGCATCACGCCATTTGGCGCTCCATCACGGCCAGGAATTCGCCTAGTCTTGGCATGGGGAAGAGGCGCCCGCGAGAGCGCCTGCGGATCGATCCAGCCGATGAGTCCTGGGCCTCCACCGCAGGGCGGACGGCGCAGGGGATTTCATCACGCGCCAACAGGGGTGTCCCGTCGTTGAGAGGCGGATTGGCCGCACATGATCGTAACGATGGGACGATGGTTCGCGGCCGCTGCCCTCGCCGGCATGGCTTCGATTCTGACGTCGTGTTCCGCCCCGGACGGTGGGCGTCCCGCGCCTACGCCCAGCGCGCTGCAGATCCTCGAGAGCCTGCGCAGGGAGTTGATCCCCTCCGAGGGTTCGCCCACGGGGTACGGCCCCGATTTCTCGTCGGAAGGCTATGAAGTCCTTCGGCAATGGAACGCAGACATCCGTCCCGAGGCGGTGTGGGCGGACGACTACGCCCGCGCGGATGTGCGCCTTCCGTGCTGCGGGGCCGTCCATCCCTATAGGGACGAGAGCCAGAATTGCGGTTGCGGGCACCACCAGGCCCTCTACGGACTGGCGAAACGACTGTTGCAGCGCGGCGACGATCGGACCCAGGTCCAATCGGAGATCGGACGGTGGCGGGCGTTCATGTTCCCGCGCGAGACCCTCCAGGTGGAACTGGAGCGGCGCGCCCTCCAGGACCCGGCCATTCGCCAGGCTCTCGACGAGCTCCGGCAACAGGGGATCTGCTGATGCCTAGGCGCTCGTCCGTTCTTTTCATCGCCGGCGGCGCGTTGATCCTGGCCGGCTTGAATGGAGCATTTCTATCCGGGCGGCCGCCGGGGAACGACGAGGTGTACCTCCCAGCCCACCTGGGGGCGTTGCCCCTGACCGAGACGCGCCAGGGCGCTTCGGCGGCAGCCGAAATCCAACGCCTGCACGATGGAACGTTCCCCGTGGCCTCGGCAGCGGTTGCCCGCTACGGCCCCGCCGGCGAAGCAACGTTGTGGGTGGCCGCCGCGGCGACCGAGAGCGATGCGGCGAGGCTGGTGGAGGCGATGGGCCGTGCCATCGGATCGGGCGACAGCCCTTTCACTCCGCTTGACAAGGACGTGATTGCCGGCGTGACGGTCTACCCGCTGACCGGCATGGGTCAAGAACACATCTACTTTCAAGCCGGACGTCTTGCCCTGTGGCTGGCGGCCGATCCTGGCGTCGCCGACGAGGCGCGCCTGGCTGTCGTGGAGGCCTACCGATGAAACGAAGCCATGGGTTGCTGATGCTGTTGTGCTGTCTCATTCCACTGGTAGGGATCGCGGCCATCGTTCTCTTTCGCATCCCGGCCACCAGCGTGCTGTACATTGGGTTGGTCTTAATATGCCCACTGCTCCATCTGGTGATGATGGGGCGCATGCGACACGATCACACGACGCCATCGAACGAAGCCCTCCACCGCCCGGCGCAGGCCTGTCACGGAGAGGCCGAAGAAAAGGCCGACACCGTCGTCCTCGGCACGCCTCGTGGCGGAGCGGTTGGCGGTGCACGGTAAGGAGAGGCTCATGAGCGATTCGAACGACGGGATCCCATCGCCGGCGACAGACGAACCCCAACCCGGGCCAGGGCGCTTCAGATTCGGCCGTCCGGCGGCCTACGGCCTCGTTCTCGGCCTCTTGGCGTTGTTGGCCTGGGGCCTGGTGCGGGCCGAGTCGGGCCCGCGCGGCTCGGGCCTTGCTCCCGACTTCACGCTGACCGGATTCGATGGGCGGATGGTCACCCTCAGCGAGCTGCGCGGCCAGGTGGTCGTCGTCAACTTCTGGGCCTCGTGGTGCCCGCCGTGCCGGGAAGAGGCGGCCTACCTGGAGCGAACCTGGCGCGCGTACGAGGACCGGGGAGTCGTCTTCATCGGCGTGGACTGGGTCGACACCGAAAAAGAGGCTCTAGCCTACATCGACGAGTTCGATATCACCTACATCAACGGTCCCGACATCGGCACGCGCATCGCCCAGGCCTACCGCATCCGAGGGGTGCCGGAGACGTTCTTCGTCGATAAGGCCGGCCAGTTGCGCGGCGTGTACATCGGGCCGCTCTATCCGCCCGAACTGGACAACCGGATCGAGGAGCTGCTGGCCGAGCCCGAGACGACGACGTCATCGTAGGAGCCCGGCGATGCGGACACTCGTGAGAAGAGACGTGAAGGCGAAAGGCAATCCCTATGCTCAATGACGTCGGTTTCCTCGCCCTGGTCATCGGCTTCGGCCTGTCCGTCTACTCCTCGGCCGCTGCAGCCTGGGGCGGCTGGAAGGGCCGGAGCACCTGGGTGGCCAGCGCACGCAACGCGGCGTGCCTTGTGTTCCCGGTGCTCACGGTTTCCGTGGTCGCCCTCGTGGCGGCCCTCCTGCGTCTAGATTTTCGCCTGGCCTACGTGGCCGACGTGTCCAGCCAGGCGATGTCGCCCTTCCTGCGGGTCACCGCCCTGTGGGGCGGCCAGCAGGGGTCGATTCTGTTCTGGGCGTGGCTGATGGCCGGGTTTGTCTGCGCCGCCGTGCTGCGGCCGTGGCGGGATAACCGGGAGCTGCTGCCCTGGGTGATCGCCGTCGCCATGCTGACCACGGCGTTCTTCGTCGGCCTGTCGGTCTTCATCACCAATCCCTTCGAGCGCTACTGGCTCCTTCCCGGGGCCCAGGATCTAACGCGCGCGCTATTCGCCCCGCGCGGGGCGATGCCCTACGTGCCCTCCGAGGGCGACGGGTTGAACCCCTTGCTCCGCCACTTCGGCATGATCGCACACCCGCCGACCACGTATCTTGGCTTCACCGGGTTCGTCATCCCGTTCGCCTTTGCCATGGCGGCGCTCATCGCGCGCAAGGGCCAGGAGGATGGATGGATTCGAGCCACCCGGCGCTGGACGCTCGTGGCCTGGATGTTCTTGAGCGTGGGGCTCATCCTCGGTGGGCGCTGGGCCTACGACGTCCTTGGATGGGGAGGATTCTGGGGCTGGGACCCGGTCGAGAACGCCATGTTGATGCCGTGGTTGACGGGGACGGCCTTCCTCCACTCCGTCATGATCACCGAGAAGCGCGGCATGCTCAAAGTCTGGGGCATGATCCTGATCATCCTGACCTACTCCTTGTCGCTCTTCGGCACGTTCATCACGCGCACCGGCGTGATCGGCTCCGTCCACGCCTTCGCCAAGAGCGCCCTCGGCCCGGCGTTCTTCGTTTTCATCGGCCTGACCTTCCTGGGCTCGATGTCGCTGCTGTTCCGCCGACTGCCCGACCTGCGGACGGAGCATGAATTGGAGGGCGTGCTTTCCCGCGAGACGGCCTTCCTGCTCCAGAACTTGCTCTTCCTGGCGATCACCTTTGCCGTGTTCTGGGGGACCGTGTTCCCGATGATCTCCGAGCTGGTCACCGGCACCAAGATCACCGTCGGTCCACCCTACTTCAAACAGGTTACGGGGCCCTTCTTCTTCGCCCTCCTGGTCCTGATGGGCCTAGCCCCCCTGCTGGCCTGGCGGCGGCACGGCTTGCGGTCGCTGGCCCGAACGGCGGCACCCCTCCTGGTGGCTTCGCTCGTCCTGACCGCTGGCTGGGCCTATGTGCACCGCCTTCATCCGGCCGCGTGGGCTGGTTTGTGGTTGGTCAGCTTTGCCTCCGTCGCCGTCCTGGCCGAATTCGGAAAAGGCGTGCAGGCCCGGATGGAAACCCGGCGCGAGACGCCGGCGTTGGCCTTCGTCCGACTCGTGGGACGTAACCGGCGACGGTATGGGGGCTACCTCGTCCATCTGGGCGTGTTGATGATCGCCCTGGCCTTCGTCGGCGATGCGTACTTCAAGCAGGAGACCCAGGATACGCTGCGCGTCGGCGAACAACTCGCCATCGGAGGCTACCGCCTGGTCTTCGAAGACCTGCGCGCCTATCCCGGGACCGATGGCCGCGAGATTGTCGAAGCCCAGGCCAGTCTCTACCGCGGGGGCAAGTTCCTTGCGGCGTTGGCGCCTCGACGCGACTACTTCGTCGTCCAGGAGCAGCCCGTCACTGTCCCTGCGGTCTACGCCACCCTGGCCGAGGATGTTTATGTCCTTCTCGTCGGCTGGGAGGGGACCGGCTATGGGTCGACGACGTTCAAGGTCTACCTGAATCCTTTCATCAACTGGGCCTGGCTGGGTGGAGTGGCCATCGTCCTGGGGGTGCTCCTCTCGGTGTTCCCGGGTTCGAGGGCCTACGCCGAGGCCGGTTACCAGCTCCGTTCGAGGCGGTTGGAGGGGGCCGAGACCGCCGGAGAGTCGACATGAGACGTCTGGCTTGGATGTGGATCCTTCTGCCCTTGGGCCTGGCGGCGGTGGCCGCTGTGAGCGCCGAGGCGCAAGAAGGCGGCGAGTTTCCGACCGATAACGACGTCAACGCCGTGGCCCGGAAGCTCTACTGCCCCGTCTGCCCCAACACGCCTCTCGACGTATGTGCCACGAAGGCTTGCCAGGATTGGCGGGCGCAAATACGCGATGAATTGGCGGCGGGCTGGTCGGAGCAGGAGGTCCTCGATTACTTCGTCGCGCAATACGGGGAGCGGGTCCTCGCCGAACCCCAGCGCAGAGGCTTTACCTCGCTCGTATGGATCTTGCCGGTGATCGCCGCGGCCGCGGGTCTGGCCGGCGTGGTCGTAGTCGTCCGAGGCTGGAAATCCCCGCCCAAGCGAGCGGGCCCGGCGCCGGGCGCCACCGGCACCGATCCGGAGGTTGCGCCTGATGTACTTGCCCGAATCGAGAAGGAGTTGGAGAAGATAGCATGAGCCTTCGGACGTTCACCCCTCGGCGATCGATCGCGCTCCCGGGAGATGTCCACCCATGACGACCGGCGCCCTCCTCGTCGGTCTTGCCCTGCTGATCCTTATCGCATCCATCGTCCTGCGTCCGCTTACACAACGTGGCCGCCCGGACGAGACCGCCCCAAGGGAAGACCGGTCGGCCCGACTCGAAGCCGTTCTTGCCGCGCTGCGCGACCTCGACTTCGACCACCAGACAGGCAAGGTTTCGGAACAAGACTATGCACCGGCGCGGGCGGGCCTGCTGGCCCAAGCGGCGCAGGCCATGGCTCGCGGGTCAGGATCACCGATGGAAGACATCCTCGAGGAAAGGGTGAGGGAGATTCGCCAACACCTCGATGAGGCGAGCCCGGCAAGATACTGCACCGGCTGCGGTGGCCGTCTCTTCCCGGGTGATCGCTATTGCCCACGTTGCGGGACGGCTCAGGCGGATCGGTGCCCTTCCGGTGGGAGAGTTGTGGCGGACGAAGACCGGTACTGTGTGGAATGTGGTCGCCGACTACAGACGCAGGCTACGCCGATCCCTTAGGAAGCTGTCGAGCTTTGACCGGCTCGGCGCCCCGAGCCCGCGCCGTCTCTGAAGTCGTGCCGGCACGACGATCTCCCGATAGGGGATCGCATGAAGTAGTGAAAGAGGCCGCCCTGAGCGCACCAACCCGTGGCCATTGTCAAGAGGCACTTCGCCGCGGTGTATCCCACTGGCGCCGCCTAAGTCGGGATATCATCGAAGGTGCCGATGGCACAATCATCATCCTGCCCACCGGCCCTGGATGGCGAGAATGCGAAGACCCTAACACGGAATCCGGCCAATGGCGAGCAAGGTTCTGAATCGCCTGCGTCGGGTTCTGCAAGACCCTCATTCGTGGGTTTCCCTGGTTGCGCTCGGGACTTCGCAAGTCCCACCGTCGCCTCTAAGCAACACCAAGTAACACGCGGCAATGCCAGATAATTCAATGCGTATGTCCTTGGTCCGCTCTGAGCTTATGACAGAGGTCCTGCGTTTCGCGTGATGGTGACCACTGAGCGGCCCACTGCACCACGGCGAAAGCCAGCGACGAAACAACTCGGTGGAGCCGCCCTGGCCAGCCCACGACCAGCGATTCCGCGACACAGATCTTAGGCTGGCCAAGCCGGCCGCCCACCCGTCGCGCGAGC
>CAZMVJ010000125.1:8429-8661 GCA_964569445.1 uncultured Anaerolineaceae bacterium
CGTGATGCGTTGGCTGCAGACGTCGCGATTGCATGCAGGTATGCCAGCCCTCCCCTCGCCTGATTCAATCGATCACTGGCTTGGGCAGGTTGGCGAGCTATCCATAATGCCATATTGCACGCGCTCTGCATCCGTGAAGTCGCGCAACAGGTGGGAGCAGAGATAGCGCATCGTGTCCCGGTAGTCTACGGCCCACATCCGGGCGGTGCCGTCATCGCTGGCGGTGACGAAG
>CAZMVJ010000126.1:0-5484 GCA_964569445.1 uncultured Anaerolineaceae bacterium
GCGCCGCACACCTGCCCTGGCGGGCGGTGCCAGGGGGTGCAGGTGTCGCGAGGGAAAGGGGAGGGGGTGAGAAGGACACCGGAACTCCCGTAGTGACGCCCGCGGAAGGGGATGGTGTCTCACACTTATCTGAACCCGCCCACCCACGTTGTTGCGAACCATTCGATTGACGACCTCCGCCCCCTCCGGTAGACTTTCCTACCAGCGAGGTCCGCTTTGATGACTCCCCGCAAGACCGCCGTCGACGTCATCCACACTCGCCAACGCCTGGAAGCCCTGGAAGATCAGGCGCTCGCTTCCTACGGCACGCGCAGCCGCGACTCGCGCGGCCGGGTCTACCCGGAAGACGAGCCGAACGAGCGCACCGTTTTCCAGCGCGACCGCGATCGCATCCTGCATACCACCGCCTTCCGGCGCTTGGAGTACAAGACTCAGGTCTTCGTCAATTACGAGGGGGATTATTACCGCACTCGCCTGACCCACACCCTGGAGGTCGCCCAGATCGGCCGGACGCTCGCCCGGGCGCTGGCCGCCAACGAGGACCTGGTGGAGGCGGTCTGCCTGGCCCACGACCTGGGTCATCCGCCTTTCGGCCACGCCGGCGAGGCGGCGCTGGCACGCCTGATGGCCGACCACGGCGGCTTCGATCACAACCGCCAATCCCTGCGCATTGTGACCGACCTCGAGCATCGCTTTCCGGAGTTCCCCGGGTTGAACCTGACGTGGGAGGTCCGGGAAGGGATCGTCAAGCACGAAACGGAATACGACATCGCCGACGCCGCCGGGTACGATCCGGGAAAGCGAGGCACGTTGGAAGCCCAACTGGCCAATGTGGCCGACGAGCTGGCCTATACCGCCCACGACCTGGACGACGGATTACGTTCGTCGATCATCTTCCCGCGCCAGCTCGAAGGTCTGGGAATCTGGACGATGGTCGCTGCCAGCCTGGGGTGGACCGCCTTCGAGCTCGACGAGTTGGCCCGCCACCGGTTCATCCGACGATTGATCGGTCTGGAAGTGAACGACCTGCTGCAGGCGACGGCCGAGCGGATCGAGCGGAGCGGCGAGGACTCGGTCGACGGACTGCAGCGCCTGTCCTACAACGTGGCCGCTTTTTCAGAGGAGATGGACGCCCGCAACCGGCAGCTCAAGGATTTCCTCTACCGCAACATGTACCAGCACCACCGCGTCGTGCGGATGCAAGTCAAGGCCGATTCGATTCTGGAGGACCTGTTTCAGGCCTATACCCGCAATCCGGAGATCCTGCCGGAGAGTCTGGCGGCGATGCCGGAAGCGGAGTCGCGCTTTCGCACCGTCTGCGATTACGTCGCCGGAATGACCGACCGCTTCGCCCTGCAGGAACACGCCAAGCTGTTCGACCCCGGCATCCAGCCGTGACCGGCGAGGGACGGATGGATGACAAGAAGCTCTTTCTGACGCCGGAAGGGGCCGCCAAGTTGCGCGACGAGTTGAAGGAGCTGACCGGCCCGCGCCGTAAGGCGATGGCCGAACGCCTCTACCACGCCGTTCGCCAGGGCGATCTATCGGAAAACGCCGACTACATCTCCGCCAAGGAGGATCAGGCGTTTCTGGAAGGACGCATCCTCGAGCTGGAGACGATCTTGCGCCAGGCGCTCATCGTCGAAGGCCAAGGCCCGGTCGGGGTGGTCGACATCGGCTGCCAGGTTCTGGTGTCCGAAGACGGCGGATCGGAGGAGACCTTCGTGCTGGTCGGCCTGAAAGAGGCCGATCCGCGCAACGGGAAGATCTCGCACGAGTCGCCGATCGGGAGCGCGCTGATGGGCAAGCGCGTCGGTGACACGGCTGTCGCCCGAACGCCCGGCGGGGAGTTGAGCTTCCGCATTCTCGAAATCCGCCCGCGCGGTGGTTAAAGCAGCTTCCCGGAAGCGTTCACCCCGCGGCCTTCCATTTGGCATTTCGCGGAAGGCCGCGGGGCATAGCTTCCGGGAAGCCTATGTGGAAAACGTAGGGGCACGGCACCCTGGCACCGCCCGCCAGGGCAGGTGTGCCGTGCCCTACAATGTCTCGGTCGGCCGGAACCTGAATCTAGTCCACGCCGAGCTTCGAGGCCGCCCGCAACTCGATCGTCATCCGCTCGAAGAAGCTTTCCGCCGGAAGCGCCCCGCCGCCGTACGACACGTCGACGATGCGCGCCTCCACCTGGAGCGAGGCCGTTTCCAGAACGACGACCGCGCCCGGTTCGCCCAGGATCGGATCGCCCTTGGCAGCCATCCGGTTGCGGTTGGCCTCGTCCTGGAACGCGTAGCGGCTCATCAGGACCTTGGTGACCGTTTGAATGTCGTTCTTATCGAAGAGCCAGACCTCGAAGGCCGAGACCTTCTTCGGATCGCCGACGCCGATCAGATCTCCGATCCCGACGCCGCACTCACCCAGGAAGTCCCCGTTGGCGCTTTCGATGCTGAAGGAATCGTCGTAGAGATCGTCTCCCAGGGTATAGGTGGTGCGGAACGTCGCCAGCGGCGGCCGATCCAATCCCGCCTGCCGTCCTGCCGGCGCTTGGACGGGCCCTTCGGCCCCGGGCGCCAGCTCAAGATCTGGCGGAGTCGCGAGGTCGGGCTCCTGCCGCGAGCGCCCAGCTCGCCGAGCGCTGCGTCCGCGAATCAGGACAACTCCGACCAGCAGCAGCCCCAGCACCAATGTCACACCGCAGACCGGCAGCAGGTACCGCGCCGCCGACGAGGTCGGACGGGCCGTGCCGGAGGTCGGCGTGGTCCCGGCCGGAACTTCGTAGAGCTCGACTGTGGCGGCGAAGTCCGCAACGGCCGCCGGGTTGACCTCTCCCGGGTGGGCCTGGATCCCGGCCAGGATCGTCGGGCCAGCCTCTCCGAGGGATTGATAGCGCAAGACCGCCAGGTCGACGTCCCGGTTGACCGAGTAGGAGTCGATGGCCGCGCTCAAGGTGTCGATCTGATAGTCTTCTCGCAGGTTCGTGGGGGTGCCGTCGACCCACTGCACCGGGTTGATGACCCAGGCATACACCACACCGAGCAGCAATCCGGCCACGGCGGCCGCGCCGACGATCACCCATTTCCGTTGCGCCAGCTCTTTGATCTTGTCCATGGGTCCTGTTAGCCGCCTCCCGCTCGCCCCGGTCGCCTCATTCTAGATGCATCTCGGCCGTGCCGCAAACAAGTGTCCCGTTCCGAAAGCCCCATTCAGATGGCCATGGCGCTTCGATAGGGACCTCGATCCGTCTGCCTCGGAACGGGACACTCCGTTGCAAGCCTCATGCCGCCTCCCCCTCGGGCGCCGGAAGCGTCGTCAGCTCGAATCGGTGCTCGCACTTGAGGCACACGGCGTGGGTGCGGTTGTCGACCGTCAACGTGCCGCCGCAATCGGGGCACGGCTGCGGCAGCGGACGCTTCCACGAGGTAAATTCGCAAGCCGGGTAGTTGGCGCAGCCGTAGAAAACGCGGCCGCGGCGCGTGCGGCGCTCCACCAGGTCTCCCCCATCGACCGGGCAGCGCACGCCGATGCGCTCCAGCCACGGCTCGGTGTAGCGGCACTCCGGGAAAGCTGAGCAGCCGATGAACTTGCCGTAACGCCCGTGACGGACCACCAACGGGTGGCCGGTCTCCGGACAGAGCCGATCGAGCACTTCCGGCTCGGCTCGGACCTCCGGCATCAGCTCGCGGGCGCGCTCTACTTGCTCGGCGAAAGGGCCGTAGAACTCGCGGATCACTTCGGCCCACGGCCGCGTGCCGTCGGCGACCTCGTCCAGCTCCTCTTCCATGCGGGCGGTGAAGCCGAGGTCGACGATCTCCGGGAAGTAGTCGACGATCAAGTCGTTGACGGTGATGCCGATCTCGGTCGGAACCAACCGTTTCTTGATGCGGTGGACGTAACCTCGCCCCTGCAGCGTACTCATGATCGGGGCGTAGGTCGACGGACGACCGATGCCGTAATCCTCCAGCGCCTTCACCAGCGTCGCCTCGCTGAATCGCGCCGGCGGCTGCGTGAAATGCTGCTCGGGGACGGAGCCTTCGAGGTCCACCGCTTCTCCTTCTTCCACCGGAGGGAGCTGGGCCAACCCCGCTTCCGGGATCTCCCCTTCGGCCTCGCCGTTCTCCGCCGGCAGATCCTCGTACACCTCCAGGAAACCGGCCGAGCGAAGGCGGGAGGCCGAAACCCTGAGCAGATAGGTGTGCGTCTCCGACGTTCCGGTGACCTCGATGGTGAGCGTGTCGAACTCGGCCGGCTGCATCTGCGAGGCGAGGAAGCGTTCCCAGACCAACCGATACAAACGGGCCTGATCGGCCGTCAGGTCTTTCGCCAGATCGTCCGGGGTCCGCCTCACGGACGTGGGGCGAATGGCTTCGTGAGCTTCCTGGGCGCCCCGGCTGCGCGTGCGGTAAATCGGCGGCTCCTCCGGTACGGCGCCAGAGCCGTACCGTTCCTGCAGGAACGCCCGCGCCTCTTGCTGGGCCTGCACCGAGACCTGGGTCGAATCGGTTCGCATGTAGGTGATCAGGCCGACGGTCTCCCCGCCCCCGAGCTCGGCCCCTTCGTAGAGCTGCTGGGCGACGGCCATTGTCTTGCGGGCGACGAACCCCAGCCTGCGGGCCGCCTCTTGCTGCAGCGTACTGGTCGTGAACGGCGCTGGAGGCTTGCGTTGACGCGAGCCGCGCCGGGCGCTGGTCACCCGGTAGCCGGCACGCGCCAGATCGTCCAGCACCGGCTGCACCTGCTGGCGATCGGCCAGCTGCGGCGGATTTCCGTCGATCCGCTGCAGGCGGGCTCGAAACAAAGGCGGCTTCTCCGGTTGCAGGAAGTCGGCGTCGATCGTCCAGTACTCGCGCGCCTGAAAGCCCTCGATCTCGCGCTCGCGGTCGACCACCAGGCGCAGCGCCGCCGACTGCACGCGGCCGGCGGACAGCCGCCCGCGAACTTTGGCCCACAGGATCGGGCTCAAGTTGTAGCCGACCAGTCGATCGAGAATGCGCCGGGCCTGCTGGGCATCGACCAGGTTCATGTCGATGGTGCGCGGGTGGTCGAACGCTTCCTTTACGGCCGGCTCGGTGATTTCGTGAAACACGACGCGGCGGGCCTGTTCCGGTTCGATGGCGGCCGCTTCCAGCAGATGCCAGGCGATGGCTTCGCCTTCGCGATCGGGGTCGGTCGCCAGGAAAACCTCGCTCGACTTGGCGACCTCGGCCTTCAGGCCCTTGACCACTTCGCGCTTCTCTTTCGGGACGCGGTATTCGGGCTCGAAGCCGTTATCGACATCGACCGAGATGCGCGACTTGAGCAGGTCGCGCACATGACCGACGGAAGCCATGACGCGGTAGCCCTTCCCCAGGAAACGCCCCACGGTGCGCGCCTTGGCCGGCGATTCGACGATGACCAGGCGCCCGCGGCTCCGGCGGGCCTTGGTGTTGGCGGCCGCGCGCGCCGCGCGGTCGATCTTCGGCGGCTCCATTCCTTCGTGAGCGGGCGTGCGCC
>CAZMVJ010000126.1:5494-8430 GCA_964569445.1 uncultured Anaerolineaceae bacterium
ATCTGGCAAAGCTTTTGACTGCTCGACGGCGATGCGCGGACAGGATGAACATCGCCGCGGAACGAAAGGCCCTAGCCGATTGCCGCGCAGACTTCGAGCGACTGGACTCGGCGGGATTCTTGGTGCGGACCAGGCGCGTGCCACATACCGTGCACGTGCCGCGGGTCGCCGGGGTCCCGGTTTTCGTGAAGAACGGCTCAGGATCTGCCAGCGGTCGCTTCTGCCGGCAGCGGACGCAATAGGCTTCCAAATCGCGCTCCTACACCAGGTATCGGTCCAACCCGCGTCGGCCCAGGTCCTCGACGATTTCGCGCACCCGGCCGGCCTGATCCCGACGGCAAATCAGCAACACGTCACCCGTGTCGACGACGACCAGGTCGTGTACCCCATCGAGGACGATCAGGCGCTCGCTCCCCTCGCCGACCACCAGCGTCCCGGCCGCCTCGTGCAGGACCGCCTGAGCCCCGAGAACAGCGTTGGCCGACGAGTCTTTGCTCAGAAGCTGATGGACGCGATCCCAACTCCCGACATCGCACCAGCCCAGCCCGCCGGCGTGCAGAACGACGACGTCGGCGGCGTGTTCCATGACGGCGTAGTCGATCGTCTGGGGTTTCAGCGACGACCAAGCTCGGGCGAAGGCCTCATCCTCGCCCCAGGATAAGGGATCGACCTCGGTCAGGAGATGGTGCAGCTCCGGCAAGCGCCGCGACATCTCGTCCAGCAGGCGGTCCGGCGTCCACAGGAACATCCCGGAGTTCCAATAGTAACCGCCTTCGTCCAGGTAGCCTTGCGCCGTGGCGGCATCCGGTTTCTCTTTGAACTCCTGCACCCAGAACGCCTGCTCGCCCGATGGAGCGGCCAGCGCTTCGCCGCGGCGGATGTAACCATAACCGGCGTCCGGACCGGTCGGCGGAATCCCGAGCGTGACGATATGACCCGCCGCCGCCAGATCGGCGCCTGCCTCCAGCAGCGACCTCAGCCGCTGCGGAGCCTCCATGGCGTGATCGGAGGTCAACACTGCCATAACCGCCTGCGGGTCCTGCTGGTGTACGACGACGGCCGCTAAACCGAGGACCGGCGCCGTCCCTTTCGGTTCCGGCTCCAGCAGGTAGCAACTGCGCGGGAGATCCGGCGCCTCCTGCGCCAGTAGATCGGCCAACACCGGCGTGGTGGCGACCGTGATCTGTTCCGCGGGAAGCCAGCTCGACAGACGGGCGATGGATTCGGCGAACAACGATCGCTCCGCCGAGAGACGCAGTACCTGTTTCGGACGACGCCGACGGGAGATGGGCCACAAGCGGGAGCCGCCGCCTCCGGCCAGCACGACGGCGTGCAGGCGTGTCATCCGACCCTCTCGGCCACACGCCGCGGCACCCGCGCTCGCACGTAGTGCATCCCACCGACTTGGACGGCGCGCCCCTGCAACTCGAGCATGGCCAGCGCCGCCACAACCTCGGAAGGCGTCCGGTGCGTGCGAGCCACGATATCGTCGGCATGCAGCGGCTCGTCCGAAAGCAGGCCGGCCAGCTGGGATTCCAGATCGGTCCCGAGCGAGACGACTTCGTCCGTCACCGGCGGCGCCGGAGACGGAATCGCCAAGGCTTCGAGGACGTCTTCCGGTGAGACGAGTGGAATGGCGCCTTGTAGCAGGAGGCGGTTGGCGCCGCGGCTGGCACGGCTGTAGATGCTCCCCGGCACCGCGAAGACCTCCCTACCCTGATCGGCGGCGAACTCGGCCGTGATGAGGGCCCCACTGGCGTCGCCGGCCTCGACGACGACCAGGACTTTGGCCAATCCAGACACGATTCGGTTGCGCACCGGGAAGTTGCCGGCTTCCGGCCGCGTTCCCAGCGGGTATTCCGTCAGGATGGCGCCCTGCGCGGCGATTTCCTCGGCCAATCCGCGGTGCTCGGGCGGATAGATCTGATCCAACCCCGATCCCAACACGGCCAGCGTGCGTCCGCCGGCGTCGAGGGCCGCCCGATGCGCCAGCGAATCGACGCCGCGAGCCAGGCCGGAGACGACCGTCACGCCGTGCACGGCCAGCGCCGTCGCCACGTCGCGCGCCACGGCCTGGCCGTAAGGGGTCGGCCGCCGCGTGCCGACGATCGCCGCGGCATGTCGATCGGCCCGGTCCAAGCCCCCCCAACAGTAAAGCACGATGGGCGGCGAGGCGATCTCGAGAAGATGCGCCGGGTAGGAAGAGTCCTCCCACGTCACTATTTCGAAACCGCCGCGCGTCAGGCGCTCGATCTCCTTTTCGAGATCCAGCGCACGCCGTGCCTCGACGATCCCGGCCACGGCGTGCGCACCGAGACCGCAAGCGCGCAACGCCGCTTCGTCGGCGCGCCACGCCGAGGCGATGTCGCCGAAATGGTCGAGCAGCAGTCGCAGGCGAACCGCGCCGATTCCTGCGGCGCGGCTGAATCCAATCCAATACTTGATCGTCGAATCCATTTTCACGCGATCTTCGACCGTGCGTTCACGGCCGGGACAACGGCAGAGAGTACCACGGCGCTTTTCGTCGTGTCAAGCGAGCGCAGCGCGGCGATGAGCGACCTCTCACGAAACACAACCGCCTGGTGCGGACCAGGCGGTTCAGCGGGGATGACGGGATTTGAACCCGCGGTCTCTGCCTTGACAGGGCAGCGTGTTGGGCCGCTACACCACACCCCCAACGGGCGCGAGTTTACCATACACGCGCGCAGGCCGAGGACCGGCCGATTGGCACGCACAGGCGGGCGCGGCCTCTTCTTGCGCCGATTCTCCCAGGACCGCATTTCAGGGATTCCTCGCTTCGCGCGGAATGACACAGGGGAGCGCACCTTCCAACTTGTCATTCCGTCCCTCTGGGATGCAGCGCGAAGCCCCGCGCAGCGGGGCGACACTTGCACCCCCTGGCACCGCCCGCCAGGGCAGGTGTGCGCTGGCAGCGC
>CAZMVJ010000127.1:0-8364 GCA_964569445.1 uncultured Anaerolineaceae bacterium
CCGCGCCACCCTCTCGGTGATCCCGCAAGTCACCTCATAGTTGATCGTCCCCCAACGCGTGCCGATCTCCTCCGCCGTGATCCGCTCCTCTCCCTGCGATCCGAGCAAGACCACCTCATCACCCGCCCGCGCCTCGGGAACCGAGTCGAGCAGGACCAGGCACTGGTCCATACACACTCGCCCGACCACCGGAACGCGCCGTCCGCCGACCAGGACGACGTTGCCATCGACACGGCGAAACCCGTCGGCATAGCCGACCGAAACGGTCCCCAGGCGCTCCTCCCCGCGGGTCGTGTAGGCATGGCCGTAGCTCACGCCTTGCCCGGGCGGAACGAGCTTGACCAACGTCAGGCGGCTTTTCCACTGGAGCGCCGCTTCGAACTCGTCCGGCAGCGGGACTTCCGGAGATGGATGCATCCCATAGAGGCCAACGCCCGAGCGCACCATGTCCCAGCGCGCTTCGGGATAGGCAAGCGCGCCGGCCGAGTTGGCGGCATGCACCCACTCCGGCCGCAACCCGGCCTCCTGGAGCGCCTCGACGACTCCGGAAAAGGCGGCCTGCTGTTTTTCCGTCGGGCGGCGGTCGGCGGCATCGGCACAGGCGAAGTGGGTATAGATTCCCTGGCAAGTCACTCCGGTTGTTTCGGTCGCCTGGCGAACAAACTCGACGGCGCCGTTCGGCAGCAGGCCGATCCGATTCATTCCGCTGTCGACCTTGACTTGCACGGCGGCCCTCAGGCCGGTGGCGGAGGCCGCCGCGCCGGCCGCCTCCAGCTGGTCCAGGCTCCACACCGTCAGGCTAAGCCGCGCCTCGAGCGCTTCCGCCACGCGTTCGGCCGGTGTCAATCCGAAAATCAAGACGGCGCCCTCGACTCCCTGGCGGCGAAGCTCGAGTCCTTCTTCCAGGCGCGCCGTCCCGATCCAGGCCGCGCCGCCGCGCTGAGCGGCGCGCGCCGCCGGCGCCGCACCGTGGCCGTAGCCGCCGGCCTTGACGACGGCCATCACCTCCGCCCGGCATCGATCGCGTAAGCGGGCGGTGTTGTGTTGGATCGCATCCAGATCGATGTCGAGCCACGTGCTGTGCAGCGGGCGGGGGTTCATCCGAGTCATGTCGACTGGCGGTTGCGCGCCGGCGGCGGATCACGCCGGGCGCTCTCCGGAGGCGAGAGTATAATGCGCCCCGCATGGAACCCGCCGGCTGGGTCACGTTAGCGCTGGTGGGAGTCGCCGCAGTGCTCCTCGTGACCGAGCGTCTGCGGCCCGATCTCACCGCCCTCCTCATCCTCATCGTCCTGAGTCTGACCGGGATCGTCACCCCCGAGCAGGCCTTCGCCGGTTTCAGCCAGTCGGCCGTCATCACGATCCTGGCGATCTTCATCCTGACTTTCGCCCTGGAACAAACCGGGGTGACGCACTGGGTCGGAATGCGCCTGCTGCGCGGCCTCGGCGCCAGCGAAGCGCGCCTGGCCACGGCGCTGATGCTCACCGCCGCGGCGCTGTCGCTGGTCATGAACAGCATTGCCGCGGCGGCCGTCCTCCTGCCATCGGCCGTCGCCATCGCCCGCCACACCGGCCGCCGGCCGTCCCGGTTGCTCATGCCTTTGTCGTTCGGCGCGCTGATCGGCGGAACGGCGACGCTGCTGACCACGGCCAACATCCTGGTCAGCACGACCCTCGCCCGCGCTTCCCTCCAGCCCTTCGGGCTGTTCGACTTCCTTCCCACGGGGCTGCTGATCGTCGCCGGTGGGGCGATCGTGACGGCGCTGCTCGGCCCGCGCCTGCTTCCCTCGCGAGATATGGCCGGCGAAGTGGCGCGCATGCGCCGGCTGCAGACCGAGCTGGCGCAGGTCTACCACCTGGGCGAAGGCCTGACGGCGCTGACGGTGCGGGCCGGCTCGGCCCTGGCCGGCCAGACTCTGCGCCAAGGGGCGTGGGGTCAGCGCCTCGGCCTGACGGTGCTCGGCATCGCCCATCAAGGTCACGTGGCCCTGGCGCCCAACGGCGACACGACCATCCGGGAAGGCGATACGGTGCTGGTCGAAGGGACGCCGACGGAGGCCATGCTGGCGGAGTACGGCTTGAAGGTCAGCCCGGCCGGCGAGCAGCTGCAGCCGACGTCCGAAGACGTCCTGCTGGTGGAGGTCATCCTCGCCCCGCGTTCGGATTTCGAGGCGCGCACGCTGAAGCAGATCCACTTCCGTGAGAAATTCGGGATGCAGGTGCTGGCCGTCTGGCGTCAGGGGCAGATCGTGCAGCAAACCGTCGCCGACACCCCGCTTCGATTCGGCGACGCCATGCTGATGCAGGGGTCGCGCGAGAAGGTCGAGGTGCTGCGGTCCGACCCCAACCTGATCATCCTCGAAGAGCAGGGCTCGCGGCGCGTCGGCCGCAAGGGATATCTGGCGGCCGGAATCCTGGTCTTCTCGCTCGGGCTGGCGGCGACCGGCGTTCTGCCGATCGCGCTTGCGACGCTCACCGGAGCCGCCCTGGTCGTCCTCGCCGGCTGCATCCGCATGGACGAGGCCTACCGCGCCATCGAGTGGCGCACGGTCTTCCTCATCGCCTGCATGATCCCTCTCGGGGTGGCGATGCTCGACACCGGCGCCGCCTCCTTCCTGGCGGCCACGGTCCAGTCGCTGACCGGCGGCCTGGGCCCGCTGGCCACCGCCGCCGCCCTGCTGGTGCTGACCATCACTCTCAGCCTGTTCCTCGGAGGCCAAACGACCGCCGTCGTCGTCGCCCCCGTCGCCATCGAGGCGGCCGGGCTGGTCCATGCCGATCCGCGCGGCATGGCGATGGCCGTCGCCATCGGGTGTTCGCTGGTCTTCCTCAGTCCCCTCGGTCACCCGGCCAACCTGCTCGTGATGGCTCCCGGCGGCTACCGCCCGCGCGATTATCTGCGCCTCGGCTTGCCCGTCACGCTGACAACGTTCGTCCTGGCGCTGGTCGGCCTGCACTGGATCTGGGGCCTGTGAGCCCGTTTTCGTTCGAAGTCGAGGCGCGCGACGGGCGGGCCCGCGCCGCTACGATCCACACGTCGCACGGCGACCTGCACACGCCGATCTTCGCTCCCGTCGGGACCCAGGCAACGGTCAAGGCCGTCACGCCTGTTCAGCTCGAAGAATTGGGCGCCTCGCTGCTGCTCGCCAACACCTACCATCTCCACCTTCGTCCGGGCGCGGAGGTCGTCGAGCGGATGGGCGGCCTGCATGCCTTCATGGGTTGGCGGCAGCCGATCCTTACCGACTCGGGCGGCTATCAGGTTTTCTCCCTCTCGGACCGGCGGCGCATCGACCCGGACGGGGTCACCTTCCAATCGCACCTGGACGGTTCGAGCCACCGCTTCACGCCGGAACGCGTGGTCGAGATCCAACAGCGGCTGGGGGCCGACATCATCATGGCGCTCGACGAGTGCCCGGAGCCGCACGACCGGGCCGCCAACGAGCGCGCCCTGCGTCGAACGCACGCGTGGGCCGAGCGCTGCCTGGCGGCCAAGACCCGCGACGACCAGGCGCTGTTCGGCATCGCCCAGGGAGGCGTCTTCGAGGATCTGCGCCTCGAGTCGGTCGAGTTCATCGCCGGTCTGGGGTTCCCCGGCATCGCCATCGGCGGGCTGTCCGTCGGCGAGACCAAAACCGAGATGTTGGCGGTGTTGGACGTCATCGAGCCGGCGCTGCCAGCCGATCGCCCGCGCTATTTGATGGGCGTTGGCTCGCTGGAGGATTTCGTCCAGGCGGTGATGCGCGGCATCGACTTGATGGATTGCGTCTTCCCGACGCGCCTGGCGCGCAATCACGCCGCGTTGACACCGCTTGGCCGGATCCACCTACGCACCGCCGCCTACGCGGCGGACCCGCGCCCGATCGATCCGGACTGTTCCTGCTACACCTGCCGGTCCTTCAGCCGCGCCTATTTGCGCCACCTGGTCGTCGCCGGAGAGATGCTCGGCGCCACGCTGATCACCATCCACAACTTGACGTCGCTCATCTCGCTGGCCGGTCGGCTGCGGCAGGCGATCCTGGAACACCAGGCCGACTCGTTTGCCGCCTCGTTTCTCGCCGCCTATCGGAAGCACCGCCTCCCGGAGCCCATCCCTTGACCGTCCTTCAGGCCATCATCCTCGGGATCGTTCAGGGCCTGACCGAGTTCCTGCCGGTGTCATCCTCGGCGCACCTGGTCCTTGTGCCGTCGGCGTTCGGCTGGGACTTCGACCCGGCCTTCGCCTTCGCCTTCGACGTCCTGGTTCAGATGGGCACGCTGCTGGCGGTCATCGTCTATTTTGCGCCAACGCTGCGCGACATGCTCGTGGCCGTGTGGTCCGGCCTGCGGGCGCGGCGGCCGTTGGCGGATCCCTTGGCGCGACTGGGGTGGCTGATCCTGTTGGCGACGGTCCCGGCCACCGTCGCCGGATTGCTCTTCCACGACATCGTCGAAGCTGCGTTCGGCAACACCACGGCCGTCCTTTTCTTCTTGCTCTTCACCGGCGCGGTACTGGCAGGTTCCGAGCGCTTCGGCCGGCAACAGAGGACGTTGGATCAGCTGAGCGGAGTTGACGCGATCGCCGTCGGCGCGGCGCAGGCGCTGGCGCTCCTGCCGGGCATTTCGCGTTCCGGATACACGATCTCGGCTGGCTTGTTGCGCGGCCTCCAGCGCGCCGAGGCCGCCCGCCTTTCCTTTCTGATGTCTATCCCGGTCATGATGGGCGCAGGACTGGTCGGCCTGAAAGACCTGACCGACCTATCGGCGGGTCCCGAGCTGCTGCTTCCGGTGGCGATCGGGTTCCTGACGGCGGCGGTCGTCGGGTATCTGACCATTCGCTGGCTGCTGGCCTACCTGGCCAGCCATCGCTTGACCGTCTTCGCCGTGTACTGCTTCATCGTCGGGATCCTCGGGCTTGTGTTGACGTGGGCAAGCGGATGAAACCGAGCCTGGGTGCCCTGGGGGGTCTACTGGCACTGTCGCTGGCTGCCTGCTCCGGGTCCACGCCGACGCCAACGGAACCGCCCCGCTTAGTGTCGCAACCGTTCTACGAACCGGTGCTCGTCGAATGGGCAGTGGCCTATCGTGAGACCCTGAGCGGTCCCCTGCCATTCGACCTCGACACGCGCACGCGCGCCGAGGGCCTCGATCGAGTCGAACAAGGCGAGGCCGACCTTCTGGTGACGTCCGGCGAGCCCCCGGCGGGGTGGTTTGCCACGCCGCTCGGCCGGATGGGGCTGGCGGTCGTCGTCCACCCAGACAACCCGGTGCGCGACCTGTCGATCGATGAGTTGCGTGACCTTTTCAGCGGCTTGTCCGATTCGTGGGACGAGGTTGGCGGACGCCAACTCGCGGTTCAGCCCGTCCTGCCGCTCCCGGGAGAACCGATCGGCGAGGCCTTCGCTTCACTCGTCCTGGGAGAGGCGAATCCGTGGCCGGGAGCGCTGCTGGCGCCCACGGCGGCGGCGATGAACCAACTCGTGGCCGAGGACCCGGGCGCCATCGGCATCCTGCCATCGGCCGCGGTACCGGAGACGCTCCGCGCCGTCCGGATTGATGGGATCCTGCCAGGCGAGTCGACGATCGCTTCCGGCACGTATCCGCTGACGGTGTCCCTGCTGGCCACCGCGCCTGGCGAGCCCCTCTCCCCGCTGCGCGATTTCCTCGTTTGGATTCAATCCAGGTCGGGATGACCCGGCCCTCGACTCCGGCCGCCCACAAGCGCACGGGACCCTCGGCCGGTGGCGGCCAGCAAATTCTGTAGCCGCAGGCTTTAGCCTGCGGATTCCGGACCCAGGCTAAAGCCTGGGGCTACCAGGACGGGCTACCAGGACGGATCGACAAGGAACGGATTCGTCGCACGCTCCCGCCCGACGGTCGTCGGCGGGCCATGACCCGTGAAGAGTCGCGTCTCATCCGCCAGTGACAAGACCTGCTCATCGATCGAGCGGAGCAGAGTCGCCCAATCTCCCCCGGGCAGGTCGACTCGTCCGACTCCCGACTCAAAGATCACGTCTCCGACGAATGCCGCCTTGGCCTGATGGACGACGAACAGCACGTGGCCCGGCGTGTGTCCGGGAGCATGGCGGACCTCGACCTCGAAGCCTCCCGCTCGCAGGACGGCGCCGTGGGTAAGCTCGATCGTCGGTTCCGGCCCGGGGTCGAAATCGGGGAACCCGAACCACGGCGCGCCGCCTAAGGCCTTCCACAGCGAGTAGTCCTCCGGGTGCAGCGCCACCGGCAGCGGCGCCTGAGCCCGATCGGAGAGCTCGGCTGCCCCGCCGAAGTGGTCGAAATGGGCGTGGGTCAACCAGATGTTTGTGATGCGCCAGCCGCGGCGCTCCGCTTCCGCCGCCAGCAGCGCACCATCCCAGGCGGGATCGATGGCGATCGCCGTCCCAGAGACGCCGTCGGCGATCAGATAGGCGTTGGTCATCGCCGGGCCAAGCTCGTAGGAGGCGACGATCAGACCGTGCTCGTTGGATTCCATCGTCGGGCAATTCTCCGCGCCGTCTGCGCCAAAGGCATCGGCACATTGAGTGGGTAGGGGCACGGCACACCTGCCCTGGCGGGCGGTGCCAGGGTGCCGTGCCCCTACGGGTCCCCGGCGAGCCCGTGCCCGCGGAAGTCAGGATGTCTTTCTGCGAACTTGTGGACGAGTATACCTGCCGGCGTGCTTCCGCCGCGCCGTCCGAGATGCTAGACTGAATTCGTCCGCCTGCTCACGAGGTCTCGTGTTGTCTTATCCCCCCGAGCCCTTCCGCATCAAAGCCGTCGAATCCATCCGCCTGCTCGATCCTTCGGCGCGCCGCCAGGCCCTGCTAGGCGCCGGGTACAACATCTTCGGGCTGCGCGCCGAAGACGTTTACATCGATTTGCTGACCGATTCGGGCACCGGCGCCATGAGCGACCGCCAATGGGCCGCTCTGCTGCAGGGCGACGAGAGCTATGCTGGGGCCCGGTCCTTCTTCCATATGAAAGAAGCCGTCGACCAGATCTTCGGCTTCCCGTACTTCGTGCCGACCCATCAGGGACGGGCGGCGGAGAACATCCTGTGCGCCCTGTTCGTCCGTCCGGGTCAGGCGATCCCTTCCAACGCCCATTTCGACACGACCCAGGCCAATATCCTGGCGCGCGGCGGGCGGCCGGAGAACCTGGTCATCGCCGAGGCGGCCGATCCGACCCGCCTGCATCCGTTCAAAGGCAACATGGACCTGGAGAAGCTCGAACGCTTCATCCAGTCCGTCGGCGCCGCCAACATCCCGCTCGGAATGATCACCATTACCAATAACGCCGGCGGCGGGCAGCCGGTCTCCTTGGAGAACCTGCGCCAGGTGAGCGCCGCCTACCGGCGGCACGCGATTCCCTTCTTCATCGATGCCTGCCGCTACGCCGAAAACGCATACTTCATCAAGCTGCGCGAGCCCGGTCAGGGGGACCGTTCCACCCTCGAGATCGCCCGCGACATTTTCTCCCTGGGCGACGGCGCCACGATGAGCGCCAAGAAGGACGCCATCGTCAACATCGGCGGTTTCCTGGCGATGCGCGATGAGGCCCTCTACCAGCGGGCCTGTAACGAGCTGATCCTGCGTGAGGGCTTCCCGACGTACGGGGGCCTGGCCGGACGCGACCTGGAAGCGATCGCCGTCGGTTTGTGGGAGGGATTGGACGAAGCCTATCTCGCCTACCGATTGGGCCAGACGGCCTATCTGGCCGGACGCTTGCAGCAGGAGCAAGTCCCGATCATCCTGCCTCCCGGCGGCCATGCCGTCTATATCGACGCCGGCGCCTTCCTGCCCCACATCGCGCGCGACGCCTATCCCGGCCTGGCCCTCTCGGCCGCGCTGTACCTGGAGGGCGGCGTCCGTGCACCGGAACTCGGATCGGTCATGTTCGCCTATACCGATCCCGCATCGGGCGAGCGTCGCCATCCCAGCCTCGAGCTGGTGCGCCTGGCGATCCCGCGCCGGGTCTATACCCAGGCGCATTTGGATTTCGTGGTGGAGACCGTGAAACAAGTCCGGGACGGGCGCGCAGCTCTCCCCGGCTATCGCATTACCTACGCCCCCGAGCTGTTGCGCCACTTCACGGCGCGCTTCGAGCCGATCTAGGCACTCAGGTCGAAGACGCTGCCTTTCCCTGCTTCCGATTGGAGCGTCCGACCCCCTCCCCTACCTTGCGGATGCAGGCGTCCTTCGACAAGCTCAGGACGCCTGCTTGACTGTAGAGAGGCCGCTGCCGGCACGCTGAGCCAGCCTGCCCTGAGCGAAGTCGAAGGGTCGAAGCGCGCCGGCGGGGGGATGGTTCCCTCTACGGAAACGTGTACGTTCCCCAGTCGAACTGGAGCACGAACCCGGCCGAATCCACTTTCAGGTAGCCGTACTT
>CAZMVJ010000128.1:0-8324 GCA_964569445.1 uncultured Anaerolineaceae bacterium
GCCGCTCACCAGGCTTTCGATTCGACTCAATACGCCGGGCGTGAGCCGGCCCGGGACCTCAGCCGCCCCCAAGTTCTCCTCCAGCTGCGCCGTCGATGTCGCTCCGGTGATCACGCTCGTCACCTGCGACGTGCGCAGCAGCCATCCGATCGCCAGTTGGGCCGGGGTGCAGCCCAGGTCGCCGGCCACTTCGGCCAGTCCGCGCGCCACCGTCAGATTGGCCTCGCTCAGGATGTCCCCCAGCCAGTTGTATTCCTTGCGCCTCAGGCGCGCCTTGGAGACCGAGGCGGCGTTGTACTTGCCACTCAGCAAGCCCGAGCGCAGCGGGCTCCAGGTGACGAGCCCGATGCCCACCCGATCGGCCAGCGGCGCCAGCGTCGCCTCGACCACCTGACGGATGAGCAGGCTGTACTGCGGCTGCTCCACCGCCGGCGGCGTGTGGCCTGCCTGCAGGGCGATATCGATCGCCCGCTCGATCTGCTCCGCCGTCCATTCGGAAGTGCCCCAGTAGAGGATCTTGCCCTGTCGCACCAGATCGTCCATCACCTGCACGGTCTCATCCAGCGGCGTCTCGCTGTCGAAGCGATGGCAGAAGTAGAGATCCAGGTAGTCCGTTCCCAGCCGGCGCAGCGAGGCGTGGCACGATTCGAGGATGTGCTTGCGCGACAAGCCCTGACCGTTGGGACCCGGCAGGGTGCGCCAGAAGACCTTGCTCGAGACGACCAGCGCCGTGCGCGGCAGCCCGCGCATGGCGGCGCCCATCACTTCCTCGGCGCGCCCACCCTGATAGACATCGGCATTGTCGAAGAAGTTGACGCCTTTGTCGTAGGCCAGGTGCAGCATGCGCTCGGCCGTCTTCTCGTCGACGTCGTCGCCGAACGTCAGCCACGCACCCAGGCTGATCTCGCTGAGTTTCAGCCCCCAGCGTCCCATCCGTCGGTAGTTCATCCGAGCTCCGACCGTCATTATAGATCGACCGACATGCTATACTCGCCCCGCCTCTCGCCCTTCGCGTTCCCATTACGCGAACGCCATCGGGCGACCGCCCGCCGCAGGGATCGAAAAGGAGTTGGCGCATGACCGATACGATGCGCGCCGTCGTCAAGCCCGCCTCCGGCCCGGGGTTTGAGATGCGGCGCGTGCCCATCCCCGCCATCGGCCCGGCCGATGTGCTCGTCCGGGTGCGGGCGGCATCGATCTGCGGCACCGATCTCCACGTTTATCGTTGGGATCCGTGGGCGGCCAGCCGGGTCCAGCCGCCGGTGGTCGTCGGTCACGAAGTCTGCGGCGACATCGTCGACCGGGGGTCGATGGTCACCACCCCCAACATCGGCGAGTTCGTCTCGCTCGAATCCCACGTGATCTGCAATACCTGCGCCTACTGCCGCACCGGGCAGGGTCACATCTGTCAGAATACCCGCCTGATCGGCATCGACCGGGACGGCGGCTTCGCCGAGTACATCGCCATCCCGGCGCAGAACGCCTGGCCCAATCCGCCCGACCTGCCGCTCGAGATTGCCGTTCTGCAAGAGAACTTCGGCAACGCCGTCCACACCGCCTTCGCCTTCGACCTGCGTGCCAAGAAGGTGCTCGTCACCGGCTGCGGGCCGGTCGGCCTGATGACGATCGCCGTCGCCCGCGCCATCGGCGCCCGCGCCATCTACGGCACCGACATCAGTCGCTTTCGCATCGACTTCGCCCGCCGCATGGGCGCCGATCTGGCCCTGCACGCCGCCGAGGACCCGGTGCTCGAGACCGTGCTTGAGGCCACCGACGGCGAAGGGGTCGACGTCCTGCTCGAGACGTCCGGCGCGCCGGCCGCCATCGACCAGGGCTTCGCCTTGCTCAAGCCCGGCGGCGACGCCGCCTTGCTCGGCGTGGCGCCCGGGGCCATCACCTTCGACTGGAACCACCATATCGTGTTCAAAGCCGCTCACGTCATGGGGATCAGCGGCCGCCGGCTGTGGCAGACCTGGTACCAGGGCCGCGGCCTGATCCGAAGCGGCGCCGTGGACCTCTCTCCTATGGTGACCGACCACTTTTCGCTGGAAGATTTCCATGACGCCTTTGAGCGAATGGCCTCCGGCGACTCCGGCAAGGTCATGCTCACTCCCTAGAGGTCCGGCCGGAGGGTCCCCTCCGGACACAGTCTTGGGATGGCATCTCGGTGCACTTCCGACAGGCCGTCGCGCGCCGCCGGATGGCCCTTCGCCTGCCGGTAGAGAACACGTTGTCCCAGATGGTCCGGCCGGTGACGGAACCGGCCGGACCTCGGGGCGGGGAGGGATCGATGAAACCACGTGCGTTGCGCATTGCTGTTTGGACCGCTGCCGCGCTATCCATCCTGTCGTGCGCGGTGGTCGACCGAGTTCTTGGCCGCGGCCTGACGGCCCCCCAGGCCCAGGCCATCGCCACCGAGGCCAGAGCCGCCGTCGAGGCAACCGAGCTGGCGCCGACGGAGGAGGGGCCGCGGCGACTGGAGCTGGCGGCGACGCCCACGCCGTTGCGCGTCGCCGAGGACGACGCCCGCGCCATCCTCGACCTGGCACACCCCGATCACGCCGACTTCTTCGACAATCCCGTTGCCTGGTTCGACTACGACACCGCCGGCCGTGCCGCCTACTGGGTCACCGACGGCAAGCTGTTCGGGATCGACTACGAGCCGGAGGAGATCTACACCTGGTGGACCAACACCGACACGGCCTCCGGCAACGTCTACGCCGAGGTCAGCGCCACCAACGGCGAGTGCATCGGCCGCGACTCGCTGGGCATGGCCATCCGCGTCGATCGCGATGCGAACGCCGGCGGCTACTCGCTGGAGGTCTCGTGCGACGGCGCCTATCGCTTCCGGCTGCACCAGATCGCCGGCGATCAGGTCGACTTCATCGAGTGGACCGATTCGGACGCCATTCGCAGCGGCCCCGGCGCCACCAACCGCCTCGGGCTGTGGGGCTACCAGGGCCGCTTCCGGTTGTACGTCAACGGGGAAGAGGTCGCCCAGTACTGGGACACGAGCTATCGCCACACCTACGGCACCTTCGCCCTGTACACGCGCGCCTCCCAGACGTATGATCTCACCGGGACCTTCGACGACTTCGCCTACTGGAATATCGAATTCATCCCATGACGCGACGCATACCGGCGATGATCCTGTTGGCGATCGGGGCGGCGGCCTGCAATCGTCAGGCCGCCGCCCCGCCGGCGTCCGTCCTGCAAACCGGCGTCGCCGCAACGCTCACTGCCGCGCCGCCTCTGCCGGCCACGCGCACCTCGCCGCCGTCGGCGACCCCATCCTCGACGGCCGCGCCGACCCAGACGTTCACGCCATCGCCCGTGCCCTCCGGGACGGCGGGCGCCACAGCGACGATCACCGTGCCGCCACTCGCCACCGACGATCCCCGCAACGGTCTCGGTTTGAATCTGGCGGTGCCCGACTACGGCGACGGCTTCGCCCAGCGCTTCACCTGGGGTGAGATGGCCGATACCGGCGCCGTCAACACCTGGGAAGATGGACGGTTGAAGACTTCAGACTTGCTGGCCGACGGATATATCTGGTGGAGCGGGTCCACGCCCGACGCCGGTGCCGGTAACTTCTTCGCCGAAATCACTGCCCAGATGCAGGCCTGCGCTGGCCAGGATTCGGCCGGGCTTGCTGGTCGGATTAGTGGCGCCGGTCTCGACAGCGGTTACACCCTGGAAGTGGCCTGCGACGGGACTTACCGAGTGCGCAAGTTCTCCGAGGGTGCCGTGACCGTCCTGCGCGACTGGACAGCCTCGGAAGCCATCGTCAAAGGACCCGATGCCGCCAATCGCCTTGGTCTGCTGGCCCGCGGCGACCAGATCACGCCCTTCGCCAATGGGGTCGCCCTCGGCCCGGCCGTTCAGGATGCGAGCTTCGCTTATGGGACCTTCGGCGTCTTCGCCATGGCGCGGGAAACCCCGGGCGTCGTCGTGGTCTACGACGATTTCGCCCTTTGGTACGTCACGCCCTGACCGGCGCCCTCCCCTCGTGATCCGGGTTGCCCTGTTCTCCGCCGTTCTGGCGACTCTCGGCTCGTGTGTCGCTGCGCCGTCTCTGGGCGAGACGTCCCCCCCCTTCTCCCAGCCGTCCGGCCCGTCGGCACCTACCGGCACGTCCACCGTCGCCTTCCCCACGGTGATCCCGTCCGCCACTTGGACACCCGGCGCCACCCTTACGCCCACCGTCGACTTGCTCCCGGAGTTCGGTGCGCAAATCCTGGCCGACCGCATGGACGATCCAACCGCCTGGGAACTGGCAACGACTGCATCCGGTGGTGCGGCGTTCACCGACGACCGGCTGACGCTTTCGGTCCGGACGCCGAGGGTCTATCAAAGCGCCCGTCGAGAGGATCCGATCGTCGGAGACTTCTTTGCCGAGGTCGACGTGGTCACCGAGGTCTGCAGCCCGGGCGATGAAATCGGCCTGACTGCCCGCGGCGGCGGGTTGGGCGAACAGTATCGATTCCTGATCGGTTGCGACGGCACGGCTCGCATCACCCGTATCCTGGAAGACGGCTCCCGCGCCCTGACCTTGCGCGTCGTCTCGGCTGCGATCCACTCCGGCGCACCGGCCCAGAATCACCTGTCGGTTTGGTTGCGCGGCCTCGACCTGAAGTTCTTCGTCAACGGCGATGAGGTCCTGACCGTGCGCGACGCCGCCCTCACCCGGGGTTATCTGGGCGTGATCGCGCGTGCCGGTCCAGGCGGCCAGGTCTCGGTCGGTTTCGACAACCTGCTGATCTACGCCCTGGCCGACGCCAACCCGACCGCCACGCCGATGCCGGCGGAGGCCAGCGTGGCCCCAACGAGCCTTCCGTAGCGACGATGCCTCGCCCACGACGCCCGGCTAACCGTCTCAACGATCTGGACTCCAAGACCTGGCTCAAGTTCCAGAAGTCCTGGTTTGTCCACAACCCGCCGCCACGCGAGACCGATGTCCTGCGCCATCCCGCCAAGTTCCCCGAGAGCCTGGCGCGCCAATTCGTCGAGTTCTTCACGCGCAGCGGCCAGACCGTGCTCGACCCGATGGTCGGCACCGGTTCGACCCTGCTGGCCTGCCTGGAGTCCGGACGTCACGCGGTCGGCATCGAGCTCAATCCGGTCTATGCCGAGCTGGCGCGCCAGCGTCTGGCCGAAGCACGCCTCGCCACGCCTGCTCCCGAGCTTCGCCTCGAGCTGCATCAGGCCGACGCTTCCCGCCTGGCCGATCTCGACCTGCCTGCGTGCGACTACGTCTTCACCTCCCCGCCCTACTGGGACATGCTGCGCGCCTCCGGTGCCGCCACGCAGCGCCGCCGCCGCGCCGCAACGGACCTCGACGTGACCTACTCCGACGACCCGGCCGATCTCGGCAACGTCGCCGACTACGCCGAGTTCCTCGACCGATTGGCGGCGATCTACGCCGGATTGCAAGCGGTGCTTGTCCCCGGCGCCTACCTCACGATCATCGTCAAGAATGTCAAGAAGCGCGGCCGCGTCTATCCCCTGGCGTGGGACCTGGCCCGCCAACTGAGCGAGACCTACACCCTCAAAGACGAGAAGATCTGGTGCCAGGACAATATCCGCCTGGCGCCCTATGGCCTCGGCCACGCCTGGGTCAGCAACACCTTTCACCACTACTGTCTGCAGTTCCGCTTCGAGCCGTAGAGGACAGCTCTCAGCAGTCAGCGGTCAGCTTTCCGAGATTCGGCAGAACCGTCCCGGCCCTCGACCTCTGGGCTCACGGCTGACAGATGATCGCTGTCGCTCAGGCGGTCATTTGCGCCCTCCGCCAAAGGCAGGTATCCTAGGATGACATTCTCCGTCGTCTCCACGAGTTCAAGCGATGTACCTGGCGATTGAAGGCGTCATCGGCGTCGGCAAGACCACCTTGGCGCGCCTGCTTCATCCAATGTTTGACGCTGTGCTGCTGCTCGAGGCCTTCGAGGAGAACCCCTTCCTGTCCGACTTCTATGCCGACCGGCGGCGCTACGCCTTCCAGACCCAGATCTTCTTCCTGCTGAGCCGCTACCACCAGCAGCGCGATCGGGTGCCGCTGGGGCTGGCGCAGGGTTCCCTGGTGGCCGATTACACCTTCCATAAGGATGCGCTCTTTGCCCGACTCAACCTCGAAGGCGACGAGCTCGAAACGTATTTCAAGCTCCACGCGGCCCTGGCCGAGCGTCTGCACCCACCCGACTTGACGGTCTACCTGCGGGTCGCCACGGACACCGCGCTGCAGAGGATCGCCTTGCGCGATCGGAGCTACGAGCGCGACATGGATCAAGCCTATATTGCGCGCCTCAACCAGGCTTACGAGGCGTATTTCTCCGGGCCGCCGGACGGCCCGACATTGACCATCGACACCAACCGGCTCGACTACGTTCACGACCCAGCCGACCTCGACGAAGTCGCCTCCCGTATCCGCGCGGCGCTGGGCATCCACCCCTATCAGCCGGCGCTCCCCTTCGCGCAGGGAGGACCGTCGTGAGGATCACGCGCGCCCAGCTCGTCGAAGCCGCCCGACGCGAGGTCGAACGGCGCGCCGAGGCCGACGGCCTGGCGGCGGCGTACGTGATCGGATCGCTCGTTCACGACCAGGCGGTCTTAGGCGGCGCCGCCGATATCGACCTGGTCTTGATTCATGACCACGTGCCGGATTCCCCGCGCGAAATTGTCGGGTTGTCGGACGAGGTCCATCTCGACATCGCCCACCACCACCGCGACCAGTATGCCCAGCCGCGGATGCTCCGTCTCGACCCATGGCTCGGCCCGGCGATCTACGATCCGCTCCCCCTGCACGATCCACAGCACTTTTTCGAGTGGGCGCAGGCCTCGGCCCGAGGGCAATTCCTGCGAGCCGACCATCGTGTGGCGCGGGCCGCCGCCTTCCTCGAGCGGGCCCGCCGCCTGCAGGCGTCTCTCGACGTGGAGCGCCCGTGGGTCTCACCTTTCGCACGCTCGGCGCTCTCCGGCGCCAACGCCATTGCCACGCTCGGCGGTCAGCCGGTGGCGGGCCGGCGTCTGCTTCCTTTGCTCCACATCGCCGCCGCCGAGGCCGGATGCCCCGAAGCCCATGCCGGCCTGCTGCGCCTGTTGGGGGCCGAGGCGCGCGGCCCGCACGATTTCGCCGGGTGGGTCTCGGCTTGGGCGCGCGCCTATGACGCCGCCAGCCCTCTCACCGCCGAACCGGATCTGCTCCCCGAGCGGCGCGGCTACTACCTGCGCGGCTTCCAGGCCCAGCTCGAATCGGAGACGCCGCACGCGGTGCTGTACACCCTGCTCGATACCTGGGAGAGAAGCCTGTCGACCCTGGCCGCCTTCGGACAGGCGGAAGAACACCGTCCCATCTGGGAACAAGCTGCGACGCACCTCGACCTCACCGTCGACATCGCCCCGCGCCGACTGGACGAGCTCGAGACCTACCTCGATACCCTGGAAGCCTTCCTCGAGGAGTGGTCCGCCCGCTACGGCGCCTGAGGCGTCGCAGGAGGCTTGTGGATGAAGAAGTTCATCGCCGTCGCCGGCAACATCGGGGTCGGGAAGTCCACCTTGGTGGGCCTGCTCGCCCGGCGGCTGTCGTGGCAGCCGTTCTACGAGCCGGTCGGCGACAATCCCTACCTGGCGGACTTCTACCGCGACATGCACACCTGGGCCTTCCACTCCCAGATCTTCTTCCTGACGCGGCGCCTGCGCATCCATCGGGAGCTGTGCGATCACCCGACGTCGTCGATCCAGGATCGCAGCGTCTACGAGGACGCCGAAGTCTTCGCCGCCAATCTGTACCGTCAGGGGTTGATGCTCGACCGGGATTATCGGAGCTACCGTGAGCTCTACGACGTCTTGACCCAATTCCTCCCGGCGCCGGACCTGGTGGTCTACCTGCGGGCCGACGTCTCGACGCTGCTCGACCGCATCGCCCAGCGCGGCCGCAGCTACGAGCAGGATATCCGCCGCGAATACCTCGCTCAGCTCAACGAGCTGTATGAGGACTGGATCCGCGGCTTCACGTTGTGTCCGGTCCTGACCGTCCCGGCCGGCGACCTCAACTACGTCGCCCATGACAGCCACCTCGACCTGATCGTCTCGAAGATCCACGACAAGCTGGAAGGGAAGGAAGAGGTGATCTTCCGCGAGGAAGAAGTCGCCCGCCTCAACGGCCGGCTCGACTAGCTTTCCCGGCCGGCGGCGCCCCGCCGCGGATCTTGATGGGCCCCCTCCGAATCCTGTACAATGCAGCGAACCGGACGCGGAATCGGGCGATAGCCACCCCTCGCCAAAGGAGAGGCCCGATGAACGTCATCAAGGTCTCGGCCGGTTCCCGA
>CAZMVJ010000129.1:0-8143 GCA_964569445.1 uncultured Anaerolineaceae bacterium
GTGGCTGGCCGCCGACCTGCGCGATCATCCGGCCGATTGCACGCTCGCCTATTGGCACTTCCCTCGCTTCAGCTCCGGCCTGCACGGGAGTTCGACGCTGGTCCGAGCGTACTGGGACCTTCTCTATGAAGCCGGGGCCGAGGTCGTCCTGACCGGCCACGACCACTCCTACGAGCGCTTCGCCCCGCAAGGGACGGAAGGAGAGGCCGCCCCCGATCGGGGGATTCGTGAATTCGTCGTCGGCACAGGCGGGGCCAGTCACTATGGCTTCCCGCTTGCGTTGCCGAACAGCGAAGTGCGCGACTCCACCACCTTCGGCGTGCTGGTATTGACCCTGTACGAGGACCGCTACGAATGGGAGTTCGTCCCCGCGGCCGGGAAGACGTTCCGCGACCAAGGAACCGAGGTCTGCCACGCCGCCAGCAACATCGGAGAATGAGATCGTCGCCCGTTGCTCTGGGCCGCTGGGCGAGAGTCGCCCCGGGGTTTGCGCACCGTGCGCGGGACGTGTAAAGTACACCGATGCAAGGCGCGCCTACGCCTTCGGCGACGCGCCGCCCGCCCGATCTCAGGGATCCAGCCCACCCTGAAGCACCTGGCGCCGCCGGCCGAACTTTGACCGCGCTGGCTGGGGGAACCGCAGCATGACCATTCCGGCCACGATCCTGGTCGTCGACGACGAACCGGCGATGCTCCAAGCGGTGACCGAGATGCTGCGGGCCCACGAATTCCACGTTCTGACGGCGGAAGACGGCCTGCAGGCGTTGCAGGTCCTGGGGGAGCAGTCTCCCGACCTGATCATCACCGACATCATGATGCCGCGGATGAACGGATATCAGCTTTACGAGCGTGTCTCGGCCAATCCGAGCTGGATCTGGATCCCCTTCCTGTTCCTCTCGGGCAAGAGCGACGAGGCCGATCTGCGCTTCGGTAAAGAGCTCGGCGTGGACGACTACCTGACAAAGCCGGTCGATCCGGAAGACCTCCTGGCGGCGGTCCTCGGCCGGCTGAAGCGTTTCGGTCGGTTGGAAGGCCAGCGGGCGAAGACGCCTGTGCCTCCGACGCCCGAGCAGGACGTCCAGGCCTTCCAGGCGCGCCACGGGCTGACCGAACGCGAAGGCGAGGTCTTACGCCTGTTGGTACGGGGGATGGCCAACGAGGAGATCGCGCTCGACTTGCGGATCGCCCCGACGACCGTCAAATCCCACGTCAGCAACATTCTCTCCAAGCTTGGCGTAGGGAGCCGGGCCGAAGCCGTTGCCATGGCGATGGGCGTAGGAGGGGTGCCCGGGTAGCAAGCGTCCCCTCGGCCCCATGCCTGGGGCCGCCTCCCCCAATCGGCGGAGGGCCTCCGCCGAACGGCCGATCCCCGAATGCTCACAACAGACGAGAAGGAAATCCCTCCGATGCCGGATGCGGCATGGGCAGGGTTTGGCTAGAGTAGTGACTGTAGGGCGGGGAGATCGGAAAGAGGGAATGGTCCGCAACAACAGTCGCCGAAATACAACCCGTCAGCTAAGAAGCCACCTGCTGGCTATCCTCGCGGCGGCGATCGCCGGCAACCTCCTATTCGCACTCACCGGCGGGTTCCCCCCGTTTGGCGTCGCCTTCGCTTCGTCCGCTTCCCACAACGGACTGCCGGTGACCGTGTCCGAGATGCACTTCACGCTCGTGGCAACCGATCCTTCCCTCCTCAGCGGCGTCACCTTTGCCGTGGCATCGCCCAACGGTGCGAGTCCAACCCAGGTGGAAGTCCTGCTCCATGCCCCAAGCGCCTTTCGCTTCGCCTGCTCGAAATCGGCCGCCGGCGACACCTGGAGCTGTGCCCTTCCGGGCTTGACGATGTCCGAATTCAGTCAGATCCAGGTGCTGGCGAGCTAGGGCTCGGCCTCCTCGACCACCGGTCGTCTCAAAAGGTCCCTTCATTTGACAGCCGCGCCGCCCCACAGGCCGCGCGGCAGGTTGTGCCCTCGGGGACGCCGGTCCGATCATCCTCTCTAGGTCAAGGAACTCCCAGCCGTACCTTGACCGAGTGCCTCTCACCATCGAGGTTGCTCGGCACGAGGCTACGGCCGATCCACCTCGCGTCGAGGCGGATTTCCGCCACATCCTGCCCCGCCTGATCGGCGTCGTCGACGAAGATGAGGAAAAGTCGCCCGCGAAACGCGCGCGCAGCGGCGAAGCCTCCCCCACGATCAGCGGGAGAGGTCGATCGCCTCGCCGCCGTACTCACCTGTGACGCGCGTCGCCCCGTCGCCGTCCCGGGTGTAAACGAGTTCGCCCGGACGCAGGCCGGCCACCGCCAGCTCCAGCATCGACCCGGCCGTCTCGTAGTCGAACGCCCCCGTACCCGTCATCTCGAAACCGAGCGAGAAAGCACAACCGGACAAGGTGTAGGCTTCCCCGGTCGGCGACGGCTCGACGGCGAGAGTCCCGCCGAAAGAGCATCCCACGGCGAACGGTGTCTCCCCGTCCCAGTAGTAGTACTCGGGAAGGTAGGCGATCTCGGTTTCGGCCGAGGCGAGGGCTTCCAGCGGATCGGCGAAGCCGGCGGCGTCGGCCGGGGGTAGAGGGACGTAGTCGTCGATGACGGTCCCATAGCAGCTCGTCTCTCGTTCCGGCCGGAGATCGCGAACCAGAAACCCCGTGACCAGGTTGTCGACGCAGGCATTTCCCCAACCGAAAAGCACGTGCGGTCCGCCTTCCTGAACGACGAGATAGCCGTCGGCCAGGCGCTCGACGATGCGCCGGGCGTTGGGAAGGGGCGTCGCCGGATCGGCAGTACCAACCAGCACCAGCACGGGGACTCCCTGAGCCACCAGCGGTTCCGGCCGGCCGGGGTCGAAACCGTCCTCGGGCCAGAAGGAACACGGCAGGTCGCCGTAGAAAACCGAGCCGAGCCTCGGCACATTGGCATCGACCGCGTCCCCGGCCCGCAGGTATGTCTCAGCCGGCCCGTAGTCGTAGTCATTGCATTCGACCGCGTAGGAGACGGCGTCGGACCAGCCGGGATCGGCAAGGGGAGCCAGAGTCTCCGGATCGAGAGACAGGGAGTCGTAGGCGATGCGGGCCAGCGGGGCGAGTTCGCCGCGGGTCGAGGCGGCGAGCGCCCGTAGGAAGAGCATGCGCGATCCCTCGGAGTAGACGTAGCTGGCGGCTCCTGCCTCCAGGTCCCCGAAGGTGAACGACCGACCGGCCAGGCCGCCGGAGGGAAGCGGAAATTCGAAGGAGGCGGGCTCGGCCCGCAGCCGGGCAGCCAGCGAGTCATAAGCCTGCAATGGGTCCCCGCCCATATCGCCCAGGCAACCTTCGTCCTCGGCGCAGGCGCTCAAAGTGCGAGCCAGGACCTCCCCGAACGCAGCCGCCTGCTCGGCGTAGTATTCGAGACCCGACAGGGTCAGGTCCACCGGGCCGTCCAGGACGAGTCCGGCGAGTCGCTCGCCGTACTTCGCCGCGTACATCTGGGCGAACTGGGTGCCGTAGCTCTCGCCATAGAGCCAGAATTGGTCGTCGCCCAACTCACTCCGGAAGACCTCCAGGTCCTCGATGGCTTGCTCCGTTCCAAGGTAGGGCAGGATCTCCGGGTTTCCCATTTCGGCCGGGCAATCTCGAGCGAATTGCTCGGCGTCCAGCGCCAATTCCGTCTCGCCCGCCGCCGTCAGCGGATCGTATTCCGCGCCGTAGTTCGCCGCCGCCGCGGCGACGCACTGCTGGCCCCCGGAGGCCCCTAGACCGCGCTGGTCGAAGAAGACAACGTCGAAGGCCTCCGTGATCGATGGATCGAAGGCGGCCGTGTAGGAGTCGGCGACGGCCAATCCGGACCCGCCCGGCCCACCGACGGCGGTGACGAACATCCCCCTGCGGTCTCCGCCGGCCGGCAGGACGGCGAAGACGACTTCGATTGTGCGTCCGTCGGCAGTGTCGAAATGATCGAGCGGGACGGTCAGGGTGACACAAATGAAGTCGCTGCCTGGGCACGGCTCACCACCCAGGTCGGTGAGGACATCCGCGGTGGCCTCGCTCGCAGGTGTCGGCCGAGCAACTGGAATCGGCGTCGAGGAGGGGCGAGCAAAGGCACCCGGCGTGAGCGCCCGGCAGCCAAGGATCGCCGCTGCGAGGACTAACGGTGCTTTCAGGAGGGGGATCCTTGGGTCGAGGATGGGTTGAGACTCCCGGTCCGCCCGAGGGCGGCATGCGACCGGCCGCCAGGACCAAGGGCAACTCTATTCCACTCCAGCAGTGTGAGCAAGGCTAGGGTCAAGGTTACACTCTGGGTCCGGATCGATCGCGCCTGGTGCCGAAGCGGGCAAGCGCGTCGTAGCGGCCGCATCGAAACGCTGATGGAAGGGAAGGGTCCGCCATGAGCTCGTTCGGCGGTCTTGACACTCCGCACCGCCGTTTCAACGCGCTGACGGGAGAGTCGGTCCTGGTCTCCCCGCAGCGTGGGCTCCGCCCATGGCGCGGTCAAGAAGGCTCGGTGTCTTCGGAGGAGCGTCCGTCATACGATCCGGCCTGCTACCTGTGTCCCGGCAATAAGCGGGCGGGCGAGGCCCGCAACCCGGCTTACGAAAGCGTGTTCGTTTTCTCCAATGACTTCCCGGCTCTACTAGACCATGCGGGCGATGCCCCGCTCGGCAGCGATCCCCTGTTCCGGGTCGAGGGAGCGCGCGGCGATTGCCGGGTGCTGTGTTTTTCCCCGCGGCACGACCTGACCCTGGCGGAGATGTCGCCGCAAGCCATCCGCCAGGTGATCGAGGCCTGGACCGCCCAAACCGAGGAATTGGGCCGGCGCTTTCGCTGGGTGCAGGTTTTCGAAAACAAAGGCGAGATGATGGGCTGTTCGGACCCGCATCCCCACGGCCAGGTCTGGGCGACGGATGCGCTGCCGCTCGAGGCGGCGAAGGAGGATCGGTCGCAGCGAGCTTACCTCGCCGAGCACGCCCGGCCGCTGCTGATGGACTATCTGGATCGAGAGCTGGAGGCGGATGAACGCGTTGTCGACCAGGACGAGGCGTGGGTGGCGCTGGTCCCGTTTTGGGCCGTGTGGCCCTTCGAGACGCTGCTGCTGCCGCGCCGGCACGTCCAGCGCCTGTCGGACCTGAGTGCCGGTGAACGAGACGGCCTGGCTCGGAGTCTCAAGCGCCTGCTCGCTCGATATGACAACCTGTTCGAGACGTCCTTCCCGTACTCCATGGGTTGGCACGGCGCGCCCTGCGACGACTCGCCCGCCTCGCACTGGACTCTCCACGCCCATTTCTATCCGCCGCTGCTGCGATCGGCCAGCGTGCGCAAGTTCATGGTGGGTTACGAGATGCTCGCCGAACCGCAACGCGACCTGACCCCCGAAGCGGCGGCCGCCCGCCTGCGCGCCGCGCCGGAGATCCACTATCGTGACCGCCGCCCGACCGCCGGCTGAAATGGACTCGCCTGGGCCGCGCGCCGCGCCGGATCGGGCGGCAGACGCCTTTCAGGCACAGTGGGGCGGTGAGGCAGCATGGTTAGTCCGCGCACCGGGCCGGGTCAACCTGATCGGCGAACACACCGACTACAACGAGGGCTTCGTCCTCCCGATGGCGATCGATCGGGCGGTGTGGATCGCCCTGCGTCCGCGGAAGGAGCGGCGCGTCGCCGTCCACGCCGTGGACTTCGGCGGCACGCTCGATTTCGGACTGCCCACCATCGAGAAGGGCGGGCCGGCCTGGGGGGAGTACGTCAAGGGCGTGGCATGGTCACTGATCGAGGCCGGCCACAGGCTGGCGGGTTGGGAAGGCGTCGTAGCCGGAGACGTTCCTATCGGCGCCGGCCTCTCCTCGTCTGCCGCGCTGGAGGTCGCCGCGGCCCGAGCCTTCGCCGCTGCCGCCGGACTGGCCTGGGAGCCGCTGGCGATGGCTCGCATCACGCAGCGGGCGGAAAACGACTGGGTCGGCGTGCCCTGCGGAATCATGGACCAACTCGTTTCGATCGCCGGCGTTGCCGGGCATGCCCTTCTGATCGACTGCCGCACGTTGGAGATCTCGCCCGTGCCGCTGCCGGCCGGGGCGGCCGTCGTGGTGCTCGACACCGGCACCCGCCGAGGGGTGGCCGCGTCCGCGTACCAGGAGCGACGTGAACAATGCCGCCAGGCGGCGAGATTCCTCGGCGCGGCGTCGCTGCGGGACGTCACCTTGCAGGACCTTGCCCGCGCCTCGACGGCGCTCTCCGAGACAACGCTGCGCCGGGCGCGGCACGTCGTGGCCGAGATTGAACGCACACGCCTGGCGGCGCAGGCGCTGCAGCGCGGGGACGCGATCGAGGTCGGTCTCCTGATGAACGCCAGCCATGCGAGTCTGAAGGAAGACTTCGAGGTCTCGAGCCCGGAGCTGGACGCGATCGTGGCCGCCAGCCGGCGCCGACCCGATTGCCTCGGGGCGCGCCTCACCGGAGCGGGATTCGGTGGTTGTGCGGTGGCGCTGGTGCGGGAGGGGGACCTGGAGGGGTTTGCCTCTGAAGTCCGGGACGGCTATCGCGCGATGTCCGGGCGGGAAGCGCGCATCACTGTTTGCACGCCCGCCGCCGGCGCGGAGGTCATCCGGGTCTGACTCGGCGAACCTGGGGATTCCGGTTGGCGATTGCGATTGGAGATTAGAGATTGGGGGGTTGGTGAGTTGGGGAGACCGACCCCGCCGACGACAGCCCGCTGACCACCGATCACTGACCACTGTCCACTGACCACTGGCCACTGACCACTACCCCTTCAGCGCGCCGGCCATCATGCCTCGCACGAAGTAGCGACCGAGGAGAATGTAGACGAGCAACGTAGGCAGGGCCGTCAGAAGCGCCCCCGCCGTCTGGACATTCCACTGCACAACCTGAGTGGCGGCCATGTTGTTCAGTGCCACTGTTATCGGCCAAGTCCTGTTCCCCGTGAGCACGACTGCGAATAGGAAGTCGTTGTAGGCCTGGGTGAACTGCCAGATCAATACAACCACAAAGGCCGGAATCGAGAGGGGAAAGACCAGGTAGCGGTATAAGCCCCAGAAGCCGGCGCCGTCCATCCGAGCGGCCTCGAGTACCTCGGTCGGCACGCCGGCGTAGTAGTTGCGGAAGATCAGCGTGGTGATGGCGACGCCGTAGATGACGTGGACCAGCACCAGCCCGCTGATGGATCCGCGCAAGCCAAGGCGTTCCATGAAGAGCACCAAGGGGATCAGGATGGCTTGGTAGGGGATGAACATGCCGAAGAGGAGCAGCGTGAATATCAGGTCGGATCCGCGGAACTTCCACTTGGCGAAGACATAGCCGTTCAGGGACCCGACCATCGACGAAATCAATGCTGCTGGAATCACCATCCGCATGCTGTTCCACAGATGCGGCCCCAGCAACTTGTAGGCGCTGGCGAAATTCTGGAAGTGGATTCCGGCGGGCAGCGCCCACATCCGCTGCAGATCGACTTCGGCGAAGGTCTTGAATCCGGTGATGAGCATCAGGTAGACCGGAAGAAGGTAGAACACGGCTGTGCCGATGGCTGCGGCGTACAGAATCAGGCGGGTGGGCCGGATACCGAAGGCTTTCATACCTCCGCCTCCGACCTCATGCTGTAGACCAGATAAGGAACGATGAGCAGCGCAACGGTGACCAACATGATGACCCCGATGGCGGCGCCCTGCCCATACTTGAGACCGTCGAAGGTCGTCCGCCACATGTAGACGCTGGGCACGTCCAGGGCGATGTTGTTCTGGCCGATGGCCACGATCAGATCGAAGATCTTGAGGGAGATGTGCCCCAGGATGATGACGGCGCTGAGGGTGATGGGCCGCAACAGGGGTAGCAGGACATAGCGATAGATCTGGAATTCGCTCGCGCCGTCGACGCGTGCCGCCTCGCGCAGGTCGTCGGAAATCGCCCGGAGCCCGCCCAGGTAGAGCGCCATGGTGAAGCCCGACATTTGCCAGACAGCCGGGAGGGCGATGAACGCGATCCCCCAGGGCGGATCGGTCAAATGCCAATTGCTGATGAGGAAGTCCAAGCCGAGCTGGTGGAAGAGCAGGTTGAGGCCGGTGATGCGGGTGCCGGTGGCCGGGTTCATGAGCCAGCGCCAGATGACGCCGGTCACAATGAACGAGATCGCCATCGGGAAGAGGAAGATGCTGCGGAAGACATTCTC
>CAZMVJ010000130.1:0-1282 GCA_964569445.1 uncultured Anaerolineaceae bacterium
GCCTTGTCCCACTCCCCGGCCTCGGCGTAGTGCCGCCCGATGCGCGGCGCCAGCCCGTCGAGCCGGTCGGCCCCCAGGCGCTCGAGCGCCTGCGCCACCCGACGGTGAAGCCGCTGCGCCCGCAGCCCGCTGACGGCTTCCGCCAGTGTGTGCGGGATCAGGGCATGAATAAAGGTGAAGCGCGGCGAGGCCGACCGCGGCTCTCCCGGTCGATGCAGCTCTTCGATCAACTGGGCGCGCTCACCCGCCTCCAGAGCGACGATCAGATGGTCCTCGTCCAGGTCGCACACCAGGCGCAGGACATCGACGTCGAACTCGCGGCCGATGATCGACGCCCGCCGCAGCATCTCCTGGGCGTCCTCCGGCAGCTTGGCCAGGCGGCCCTGGATCGCCACGCGTATGCTCTGCGGCACCTGGACCTCGGCCATGCTCGGGCGGTGCCAGCGTCCGCCCTGGCGCGTCAGCACACCCTGCTCGATGAGCGCCTTGCACACTTCTTCGACAAAGAACGGATTGCCCTCCGTCTCGCGGTAGATCCCGTCCAGGAACTCGGGCGTGATCTCCTCCTGGAAGAGCACCGCCAGCAGCTCGCCAGTCTGGTCGCGCGACAGGCGCGTCAACTTGATGCGCGTCGCCAGGTGCTCGCGGCCGAGGTCGAGCAGCACTTCGTTGAGCGCGCGTGCCTCGTCCAGCTCCACCTCACGGTAGGTCATCACGACCAGCAGGCGTAGGTTCGGCTGATGCGACCGGCGCGCCAGGTGGCGCACCATCGACAAGGTACCGCCGTCGGCCCAGTGGGCGTCCTCGAGCACGAGCAGCACCGGCCCCTGCCCGGAGAGGGCCGAGAACAGCAGCACGATGCTTTCCGAAAGCCGCTGCTGCTCGGTGTGCGGGTCGACGGGAGGATTCGGGCGCATCTCCGGGAGGCGGGCGCGCAGGATAGGCGCCAGCGTGACGAGATCGGCCAGAACGAATTCGGGGAGACCCAGCTCGCCGGGCGAGCGGCCGTCGATGGCCTGCTGGATGATCTGCGAGATGGGTGCGTAGGGCGCGCCGACCTCGGCGTAGCACTCGCCGGTGAGCACGGTTCCGCCTGAGACGGCGGCCTGCGCCGCCAGCTCGCGCGTCAGGCGCGTCTTCCCCACGCCGGGCTCGCCGCTGATCAGCAGCACCTGCCCCTGACTGGCGGCCGCTTGCTGCCACAGGGAGCGCGCCTCGTGCAACTCGCGGTCGCGCGCCACCAGATGGCCGCGGGCAATGCGCTCGAGCATCGAGGCTGGCG
>CAZMVJ010000130.1:1382-8138 GCA_964569445.1 uncultured Anaerolineaceae bacterium
TCGGTGCGGCCGTCGAGGGCCTTACCGAGCGCCTGTTCCGGCGCCAGGTAGAAGACGGTGCCGGCGATGACGCCTTCCGTCGTCGTGCGCGAAGCGATCGACAGCGCCAGGCCGAAATCGGTCAGCTTGGCCATGCCGTCGGGGGTCAGCAAGACGTTCTCGGGCTTCAGGTCGCGGTGGACGATGCCGTGCGCGTGGGCGTGCTCGAGTGCCGTGCACACCTGGCGGGCGATGCCCACTATGGCAGTATGGGAGGCGGGAGGCCGATCATGGAGCGACCCGCCTTCGACCAACTCCATGACGATGTAGGGCGTGCCGTCGACCTCTCCGACGTCGTGGACGGTGACGATGTTGGGATGGTTGAGCTGGGCGGCGGCCTGCGCCTCGTGGACCAGTCGCGCCCGCCCGGCAGTGCCCAGGCCGGGCTCGCTCAGCACCTTGACCGCCACCTCGCGATTGAGCTTCTGGTCGCGGGCGCGGTAGACGGCCGCCATTCCCCCGCGGCCGATCTCTGCCTCGAGATAGTACCGATCGTGGATCACGCTTCCCGAAGTCAGGCTCATCGTCTTCCGGGGGTCCCGGGCCTCGCCGCGGCCGGATTCTCGCACACTTCCGCAAGGAAAGGTCTCACGCGACCGAGCCTCGTGCCCGCGATCTGACTCACCGACCGGATGACTTCGACAGAAAGGGTCATGAGGGGTCCTCCCGCGATGCCGGGGCCGACCTCAGACGGAGACCTGCTGCCCCTCCCGGTATTCTCCCTGCCGCCCGCCTGCCCGCACGACGACCCGCCCACGCCCCATCACCCTCCAATCGTCCTCGCCGCGAAGCATCCCGGTGGGATGCCCGACCAGCGTCGTCCCTCCGTCGATGCCAATGACGGTTGAACGGCGCGGGCGGAGCCACGAGAGGGGACCTGTCACCCAGCGCGGGATCTCATCGAAATGCGGGATGATGACCGCGTTCGGGACCAAGCCGAAGGCCCGCCGCCAGATCGAGAGGCTCCCGGCCGAAGGCCGGCCGGGGATCCAACCGCCGAGGATCATCGCCCCGGCACTGCACCCGGCGAGGACTCCTCCCTGCTCGAGTACGGCGAGCACGGCTCCCCAGAGGGGCGTCCGATTCAGCGTGCCCAACAGATAGTCCGGCTTCCCTCCGGAGAAATACACCAAGTTCGCATGCCGCACAGCCTCCACGTTGGAGGGCGCGTGGCATCCGTCACGATCGAGGGCCATGACGGGTTCGGCCTGTGCGCCGAGGGCGGCGAAGTGCCTTACCCCCATCTCGGCCCAGCGCGACGGGACATCGCCGCCGTCGGGGGCCGAGGCCGTCGGCAGGACCACGACGCGCTTGCCCCCGGCGCGCTCGAGCAGCGCCGCGTCGATCTCGCTCATCGAGTCGAGGAACTCGCCGGCGCCAACGAGGGCTAGCGTGCCTTGCTGGTTCGTCACGCCGAAGTCCGGCCCCGCCGCATGCTGGTTGCGCCCGGCAGGATCACACCGCCAAGAGCGACGACTCGTGCAGCCGGGTCGCCACCAGGAGTGCCAGCCCCAGCAGGACGATCAGCACCACGAGCGATGGGGTCATCGAACCGGTCGCCGGCACCTTGAAGCTGTCCATCCCGATGATGAAGGCGATACCGGAGATCTGACCCATCAGAAGCACCAGGCCGTTGGAGGTGCCCTCCGGCGTGGGGCGTCCGATCTCGGCCGCGTATTGAAAGCCGATTGGCCCCGAGCTCAACAGGAAGAACCCGAAGACGAAGGCCGCCAGGTACAGGAGCGCCAGCGTCGAAGCGAAGGTCACGCCGGCCAGCCCCGGGATGGCGCCCGCCAAGGCGATGACGATGAAGGGCACCCGCCGCCGGTAGCGGTCGGAAAGCCCCGGCAGGACCAGCGCCCCGATCACCCCGCCCAGGATCATCAGGCCGCCGGCGATGCCGGCCTCGGTGATCGAGAAGCCGCGCGGGCGGACGATGTCCTCGATCCAGGTCGTCACGCTGTTGAAGATACCCAAGCCGATGAAGAAGATCAGCAGCAACCATTGAAAGTCGCGCTTGCGTACGATCTGCTTCAACCCGTCGAGCATCAACGCCCGCTCCTCCTGCTCCGGCGGACCCGGCGGCGTGGCCGGATGCTCGTGGGCGACGGCCAGGAAGACGACGCCGGCGATGCCCGCGCCGACCCCGTAGATCATCAGCAACCTGGCGATGCCCACCTGCAGCGTCAGGAACGGGGTGAGCGCCAGGCCGACCAGAATCCCGACATAGATCGCCAGCGACCCGAGCCCGGAGGCCGTGGCGCGCTCGTTCAGTGGAAACCAGCGCGCCGCCACTTTGGTGACCGCATTCAGAATGAAGGGTTGACCGATGGCGATGCCGATCTGGGCGATGAGCACCAATGTGTAGTTCGCCGCCACCAGCCCGCGCATCAGGCCGAAGACGCCCGTCAGCACCACGCCGATCCCCACCGCCGCGCGGAAGCCGTAGGTGTCGATCACCCAGGAGGCGGGCAACGCCAAGAACAGATAGGCGATCATGAAGCTCATCGAGAGCAATCCGATCGAGAGGTCGGAGACGCCGTAGTAGGCCGCCGCCGGCCCAGTGATCGGGGCGAAGGTGATCCACAGGAGCTGGTTGAAGGCTGCCGCCAGCATGAAGCCCGCCAAAACGACCCAGCGGTAGCGAAACACCCTGAACGCGGTTGTTGTCATAGCGGCGGGCTCCCAGGGAGTCGCGGCCGGCGCGGTCGGCCAGGCTGGCCGGCGGCAGGCGACCGTCCCGGGGGAAGATTATCCGCCCGAACGCGTGCGGAAATCAGCTGGCAGAAGGGGGAGTCGACCGAGGGCCGCGCCGGCTGGCGGCGACGAACAGGATGACACCTAACACGGCCAGCACCAGTCCGCGCACGGCCCAGCGCGGATCGCCGGTCATGAAGCTTCCCGGCAGGAGGTTGATCCCCTGCAGGATCCACACTCCGCCGCCCAACACCATCAAGACACCGAGGACTCTTCCGACTGTTCGCATGGTTTCTCCTGGCCCTCACCCCGTTCCCCTCTCCCGCCCTGCGGGAGAGGGGGCCAGGGGGTGAGGGGTGACGGCTCACTCCCACGACTGTCGCGTGATGGTCGAACTGGGAGATGTCGTGGGCTCCGGCCCACCCGAGAAGAGGCGGCAGGCCCTCGTCGCCGCGAGGATGGGGAGACCGCCGGTGATGGCCCACGGGCGGTGGACTGAACGTCGGCGCGCGTCCATGCCATTGTTGAATGAGAAGTGCATTCACCCTTCTCCTCGGACTTTGCGGGTCCGTTCATCTCCTGGAAAGAGTCTATCCGAATCGAGTCTGACAAGCCACGCCGCCTGCGCGAGCACTCTTTCCTTCGATGGGATCCCGAGGAAACCGAAGGATCGCCTCATGGGCCTCGCCCTTCGACTTCGGTCCCTCGCCTGCGGCGAGGGACCTCCGCTCAGGGAGGCAGGTAACTGACAGCTGAGACTTGCACCTGCGCTGCGCTCCGGCGCAAGTGCAGGTGTGGCTGACGGCTGGCCGCTTCCGAGCCTATAATCCTCCCTCCCCATGACGCCCGCCGCCATCCACACCCAAGACCTGACCAAGGTCTACACCGTCTCCGAGCGCGAGTCCGGCATGCGGGCGGCCGTGCAGAGCCTGGTGCATCGCCGCACAGAAGAAGTGCGGGCGGTCGATGGGATCTCATTCGAGCTGGCTCCCGGGGAGGTCGTCGGGTTCCTCGGTCCCAACGGCGCCGGCAAGACGACGACCCTTAAAATGCTCTCCGGCCTGCTCCACCCCAGCGCCGGCGCGCTGACGGTGCTCGGGCATGTCCCGTGGAAGCGCGAGAAGGACTTCTTGCGCCGGATCACGCTCGTGATGGGGCAGCGCAACCAGCTCGTGTGGGACATCCCCGCCGCCGATTCGTTCGAACTCAATCGCGCCATCTACCGCCTGCCAGCCGGCGACTACAAGCAAACTCTCCGGGAGCTGACCGAGCTGCTCGACCTCGGCCCGCTGCTCAAGAAGCCGGTGCGCAACCTGTCGCTCGGCGAACGGATGAAGTGCGAGATCGCCGCCTCCCTGCTCCACCGCCCGCAGGTTGTCTTCCTCGACGAGCCGACGATCGGGCTGGACGTGACAATGCAGCGCCGCATCCGGGCCTTCTTCGCCGAATACAACCAGCGCTTCGGCGCCACCGTCTTGCTCACCAGCCACTATATGAACGACGTCGAGGCGCTCTGCCGACGGGTGATCGTCATCCACGAGGGCCGCCTGCTCTTCGACGGTGACCTGGCGTCGCTGGTCCAGCGCTTCACCTCGCACAAGACGGTCATCGTCCAGCTCGAGACATGCCCGGACAACCTGGACGCCTACGGCGAAGTGGTCTCGTGCGAGGACGGGCTGGCCACCCTGCGCGTTCCCAAAGGCGAGACGCCCCGCGTCACCGCCCGCCTGCTGGCCGACCTGCCGGTGATCGACCTGACGGTCGAGGACCCGCCGATCGAAGAGGTTATCGAGCGGGTCTTCGCCCAGAAGGCCTCCAGCCCGGAGACGAAGGAAGACGACTGATGGCCCTGGCTCAGCTCTATCAAGCGCAGTTCCGCACCTCGCTGGCGACGATGATCCAATACCGCGCGTCGCTGGTGATCTGGCTGCTGGGCCAGGTGCTCGAGCCGGTGATCTACCTCATCGTCTGGTCGAATGTCTCGGTGGCCGGCGGCGGCAGCGTCGGCGGCTACACCACCGGCGACTTCGCCGCCTACTTCATCGTCCTGATGGTGGTCAACCACCTCACCTACACCTGGATCATGTGGGAATACGAGTACCGGGTTCGCGAAGGGACGCTCTCGGCGGCGCTGCTCCGCCCGGTCCATCCAATTCATGCCGACATCGCCGACAACCTGTCGTCGAAGGTCGTCAGCACACCCGGGATCCTGTTGACGGCGCTCGTTCTAAGCTTGATCTTCCAGCCGACGCTCCATCTCGTCCCGTGGACGGCCGTCGCTTTCATTCCGGCCGTGGCACTGGCCTTCGTGCTTCGCTTTCTCGTGGAATGGTCGCTGGCGCAGGCCGCCTTCTGGACGACGCGGGTCACCTCGCTCAACCAGTTGTTCTTCGTGGCGATGCTGTTCCTGTCCGGGCAGATGGCGCCGCTGACGCTCTTCCCGCCCGCCATCCAGACCGTGGCGGCGCTCCTGCCGTTCCGCTGGATGATCTCCTTCCCGGTCGAGCTGCTGCTGGGAAACCTGACCCCGCAGCAGACGATCACCGGGTTCGCGGCGCAGGCGGTGTGGATCGTCTTGAGCCTGGTCCTGCTGCGCATCGTGTGGCGGGCCGGCGTGCGTGTCTACTCGGCGGTGAGCGGATGACCACACTGCGTCTGGTGTGGACTTTCTTCCGGATCGGCGTGATGGGCGAGGCGCAGTACCGGGTCAACTTCGCCATCCAGGTGTTGCAGTCGCTGCTCGGGCTGGTCACGGCGCTGGCCGGGCTGGCCGTCGTCTTCAGCTACACCGACAGCCTCGGCGGATGGGGTCCAAACGAGGTGGCGGCGTTGGTGGGCGTCTACATCCTGGTCGGCGGAATCATCGGCGTGGTCATCCAGCCCAGCATGGAGGAGTTCATCGAGTCGGTGCGGGAGGGCACCCTCGATTTCACCCTAACCAAACCGGAAGAGGCCCAGCTCCTGGTCAGTATTCAGGACGTCGACATCTGGGAAGGGCTCAACATCTTGCTCGGCCTGGGGGTCGTGGGCGTGGCGCTCGAGCGGCTGGGCGAGAACGTCGGATTGGCGCAGGCGGTGGCCTTCGCAGTGATGCTGCTCGCCGGCGCCGCCATCGTCTATGCGTTCTGGCTGATCCTGGCAACGCTGTCGTTCTGGTTCCTGCGTATCGAGAACATCCTGGTGATCTTCCAAAGCGTGTACGAAGCCGGCCGCTGGCCGGTGACGATCTACCCCGGATGGCTGCGCTTCGGCTTGACCCTGATCGTACCGGTGGCTTTCGCCGTGACCGTGCCGGCCGAGGCTCTCACCGGGCGACTGGACTGGACGACGGCGCTGGCCGCGATCGGGCTGGCGGCGCTGCTGCTCGTCGTGTCACGCGTGGTGTGGCGGGTGGGGTTGAGGCGCTATTCCGGCGCGTCGGCGTAAGCCCCCTATTAAGGGATCTTACATTCGCCCCTATTGTCCCTTTCTATTTTCACCCCCCTTTAGTCCCCCCTAAAGGGGGAACAGCGGGGGGCCAATAGCTGGCCCCCCGCACCCCCCTCGCAATGGTTGGCCATCGGCTCAGATGGAGTCGCGCGTCTTGCGCTCGACGGCGCATTGCGCATGATTTTGTCGCAGGTGACTTCACACACATGTCGCAGAGCCAATGCCACACCAAGGAATGGTCACTGAGATCCCTCGGGGATGTTGCGAGGGGGACTTGGATGCTTGTGCAAACTTCGCTCTCCCTCGGCCGCGGGACCCGGCGATCGCGAGGGGGGTTAGGGGGGACGACTTTCGTCCCCCCTGAGTCCCCCCTAGAGGGGGGACCATAGGGGGTGAAAAAGGAGGGGGAGTCACCGGTTACACTTCCTCCTCTTCCGTTCTGGAGATCCACCATGCGCCGCAGCCCCACCTCGGCCTCTACGCCGAGAGTTCATTTCTTGGCCGCCCTGCCGGCCCTGGCCCTGCTCGCCGCCGCCTGCACCTCCACCACCCCGGTGCCCAGCCCCACGTTGGAACCGGTCCCTTCGGCCA
>CAZMVJ010000131.1:0-7925 GCA_964569445.1 uncultured Anaerolineaceae bacterium
TTCCTTCGCAAGCTGCGAGGCGCTGTATGACCCGGCCGATCGTCGCCCTGGTCGGACGCCCGAACGTGGGCAAGTCGACCCTTTTCAACCGCCTGGCGGGCGAGCGACTGGCCGTTGTCCACGAAGTGCCCGGCACAACCCGCGACCGGATCGTCGCCGAAGGCGAGTGGAACGGCATCGTCTTCGACCTGGTCGATACCGGCGGGCTCGATCCGCTGCACTCCCGCCGCGCCGGCCCGCTTTCGGTAGACTCGGCCGACTACCTCGACTCGATCCGCCAGCAGGCCGAAGCCGCCTGCCAGGAGGCGGACGTCATCCTGTTCATCGTCGATGTCACCGACGGCGTCAACCCCGCCGATGGCGAGGTGGCCCAGTTCCTGCGGCGCCAGGGCCGGCGTGGCCGGCCGTCGGTCTTCCTGGTTGTGAACAAATGCGACTCGCCCGACCGGCGCCAGCAGGCGGCGGAGTTCTACACCCTCGGCATGGGCGATCCGGTGCCGATCTCCTCCCTTCATGGGACCGGGGTCGGGGATCTGCTCGACCTGGTGACGGCGGCGCTGCCGCACGGTGCGCCGCCCGACGAATCCTCGATCCGGATCGCCCTCGTCGGCCGCCCGAACGTCGGCAAGTCGTCGCTGCTCAACAAGCTGCTGGGCGAAGAACGGGTGATCGTCTCGCCGATCCCGGGCACGACCCGCGACGCCATCGATACCCAACTGACCTTCCACGGCAGCCGGCTGACCCTGATTGACACGGCCGGCATCCGCCGCCGCGGCCGGATCGCGCCGGGGGTCGAAAAGTTCTCCGTGCTGCGCACCCTCAAGGCCATCGAGCGGTCCCAGGTGGCGCTTCTGCTGATCGATGCCGTCGAAGGGCTGACCGCCCAGGACGCCCATGTCGCCGGCCTGATCCTCGAGAAGCGGCGGGGCGTGGTGCTGCTCGTCAACAAATGGGATCTGGTCGAGAAGGACGACCAGACGATGGAGACCTACCGGGCCCGGCTGCAGGCCGAGCTCCCATTCCTCGACTTCGCCCCGATTCTGTTCATCTCGGCCCTCACCGGGCAGCGCACTGGCCAGGTGCTGCCGCTGGCGCTCCAAGTACAGGAAGAGGCCGTGCGCCGGGTACCGACGTCTCAGGTCAACCGCGTCTTGCAGGAAGCTTCCGATCAACACCCGCCTCCTTCCCGGGCAGGACGTCCGTTGAAGGTGTACTTCGGAGCCCAGACGCGCACCGCGCCGCCGACCTTCGAGATCCAGGTGAACGAGGCGGCCTTGGTTCACTTCAGCTATGCACGCTTCCTGGAGAACGCGCTGCGGCGGCGCTTCGGCTTCCTGGGCGTCCCGATCCAGCTCCGCTTCGTCGGTCGCGGGGAAGACGGCGCCGCCTGAGCCATCCGCCCTGGCCCGCGATCCGGCTAGGATCGAAGCGCGCCGGCTGAGAGAGTCGCCCGCCATCCTTCGACGGAGCTTGTCCCGAGCCACGGCGAGGGGCTCAGGACGCCGGCCCGCTATAATGGCCGGGTGGATTTCAATCCGCCTCCGCCACGTGTTCCCGCCGAGTGGGGCCCGCCAGCGGCCCCCGGCTTCGGCACCCGCCTGGCGCGGTTCGTCGGCGAAGTGCTTCAGACGCTGGTCGTGGCGGCGATCATCTTCCTGGGCGTCAACCTGGTCACCGCCCGCATCCGGGTCGAAGGCAGCAGCATGGAGCCGACGCTGCACGACGCCGAGCTGGTCGTCGTCAATCGACTGGCCTACCGCTGGTCGGATCCGGGGCGGGGCGACATCGTCGTCTTCCGCTTCCCCCTGGAACCCGAACGCCGTTTCATCAAGCGCATCATCGGCCTGCCGGGCGAGTACATCGTGATCCACGACGGGCAGGTGACAATCGACGGTGTGCCGCTGGACGAGCCGTACATCGCCGCCCCGCCGCGCTACAGCGGGGAGTGGGAGATTCAACCCGGCCAGCTGTTCGTGCTGGGGGACAACCGCAACAACTCCTCCGACTCACAGACCTGGGGCCCGCTCCCGGTGGGCCAGTTGATCGGCAAGGCCGTCCTGGTGTACTGGCCTCCGCCGGAGATGGGACTGATTCCCCACACCGGCCAGCTCGTCCAGGCCAGCGGCTGAGACGGCGTGTGCTAGAATCCGAGCCCGGCCCGGAGCCGAGACCGTTGACCCCCGATCCCGTCTACTCTTGCCCCGAATGCCAAGTCGGCGCGCTGCGCGCGGCGAACGTCTCGTATATCGACCGCATCCACGGACGGTTGGTGACCGTGCCGGATTTTCCGGCCTGGGTCTGCGACGTCTGCGGCCGACGCGAGTACGACGAGGCGGCGCTGGCCGAACTGCGGGCGATGCTGGAGAGCGGGGCTCCGCCGCGGCGCCGCCCCAGCCGGCAGCTTCCCCGTCCGTCGGTCCCCCGGGTTCGCCCGCCGGCCGACCCGCGCCGGCGGCCCTGACGATCCGCACGGCCTGGGCGCCGGTTGGATGGCAAGCCGATGACCGCCCCACGTGAACGGCGCACCCCTCCGCGGGTGCTCGTCATCGCCGACGTCGAGGCGACCGCCCGTTCGCTGATCGATCACATCCTCAAGCCCGGCGGCATCCACGCCTGGGGCACCGAAAGCACGGCGCCGCCGGCCGACATCCTGCTGGTCGACATTACCCAGTTGCGCGGCGACCCGCTAGCGGGCCTGCGCCACCGGCGCGAGGCCGGCGATGAGGCGCCGGCGATCGTCCTGGCGGCGCATTTCCCGACGGCGCGCCTGCGCGATCTGTTCCATCTCAACGTCGCCGACGTCCTGCTCAAGCCTTATCGCCCGATCGACTTGTGTCAGGCCATTTTCGAGTTGGCCGAGTCGCGCTCGGCCGAGACCAACACCCAGATGCTGGCGCGCAGTCTGGAGACGACGCGCGAGCAGGCACGGCGCCGCACGGAGGAGATCCGGCTGCTCAGTGAAATCGGGCGGGCCGTCGCTGCCCTGGCCGATCTCGAGGCGATCCTGGCCCGCGTCGTCGAGGCGGCGGTGTTCGTCGCCGACGCCGAAGAGGCGAGCATCTACCTGGCCGAACCGGAGAGCAACGAACTGGCGCTGCGGGCGAGCCATCAAGCCGGTCAGCGCGAGGCGACGCTGCAGCGGCTGCGGGTGAACGACACACTGGTCGGGCAGGTCTACCAGACCGGGCAGGCGGTGCTGCGCCAACCGTCGGTGGAAGGCGAGGTCAAGGTCCAGACCGGATTCCTGGTCCAGGCTTTGATCAATGTGCCGATCCGGGTGCGCAGCGACGTCGTCGGCGTGCTCGGCGTCTACAACCGCACGGCGCCGCGCGCCTTCACCGAACATCAACTCACGGTGTTGAGCGCTCTGGCCGATTGGGCCGGCGTCGGCCTCGAGCACGCCCAACTCCTGGAGCAAGTGCAGAACGCCGGGCCGTCGACGCCGGTGACGGCGGCGCCGCACGAGGTCCTGGACGGCATCGATCGGGCGCTGGCGTCACTCGAGCCCCTGGCCGACGAACCGTCGTCCGCCAGCAACGGACAGCGCCAGATCCGCGCGGCGGTGGCCGAGCTGCGCGCCCTGCGGGAACGGCCGTTGGCGCTGCTGACTCGGGCCCAGGCCATGACTCTGGTCGATGTCACCGCGCTGCTGCGCCAGGTCGTCCACGAACTGAAGCCGGTGGCGGCGCGCCGGCAACTCGAGTTGGTGGCGGACCTGGGGCCCGGCATCCCGCTGATCTCCGGCGACCGCGGTCGACTGCTCCAGGTCATCGGCGGTTTGACCGCCTCGGCCGTCCGGCGGACCCAGCGCGGTCGGATCGTGCTCGACGCCCACACCTTCGCCGTGCGCGGCGGCAAGGCCGATTCGACCTCGCCGCCCGAGTATGCGTTCTTGCATGACGGCGCCTGGCTGGCGATTACCGTCGGCGACACCAGTTCCGGGCTCTCGCCGGACACGATCCGAGCGCTGACGGCTCCCGTCGTCGAATCCAACGCCGGCGAGCTCGGACCGGGCCTGGCGATGGGCGAGGTGCGACTCGTCGTGGAGAGCCTCGATGGGGTGCTCTGGCACGAACAGACTCCGGCCGGCACGATCGTCACGGTTGCCCTGCCCGCAGGCTAGTGTCCCGGTCCGGAAGGCCGGATCCAAATGGCCGCCGTCCTTCGGAACCACAGTTCAGGTGAAGGAGTTGCGGATCAGGGAAACCGTCCGGCGCGGCGCCGCCAGGGAACAGGTGTCCGCTGATCTCCGGAACGGGAGACGAGGAGGCGACGCATGAGCAAACCGGTGTCGGTTGAGGTCTACACGTCAAGCCACCGCGTCCTCGGGCGGGTGGAAGCCGGCCCCACCGGCCTCTACAGCCATCTCAACCTGCCCACGACCTCGGTCATCGAAGTCGACGGAGCCCATCTCAACCGGTTGCACCAACCCGGCCGGCTGGTGTCTCGCTACACCTCCATGTGGTTGGTCAAGCGCGAGATCGTGGCCGTCCTGCTCTCCAACCGGGCCGAGGTCGGTTCCGTCAGTATGTCCCGTGGTGGATTCACCACGACCGTCCCCCACTGGATCCATATCTTGCTGGGCGGCTACGAGCTGCGCGGCATCTATGAAACCGCCGGGAAGTTCAACGCCGGCGCTACGCTGTTCGAGGGCGACCGCACTTTCGTCCCGCTCTACTCGGCCGAGCTGACGGCGATCCTCTTTCCCAACGTCGTCGCCCGGTCGCCGGCCATTCTCTTCAACCGCGACATGGTCGACTCGCTGGCGCTGCTCCCCCGCGAGGAGATCCCGCTACAGCCCGGCACCTGAACCGCACGTCTGCGATAGAATCGGCCTGGCGTCCCGTTCCGAAGATAAGTTGACAACGGCGTTCGAGTTTGGCAAGGATCGAGCTTGGGGGTGGTGGTCCACACGAAAAGCCCCGCCCCTCAGCACCACGGACGACACGATCAGGCCATTCACGGAACGGGACACCAGCCTGCAGGCAAGGGGGTTCGATGGTCCTGCCATGGCTGGCCGCGGCCTGGGTCCTCGGCCTCGCCGCCTCACCGCTCTTCTCCTTCCCCGAGTGGCAGTGGGCCACCCTGGCGATCGTCGCCGGCCTGGGGGCCTGGGCCACGCGTCGCGAGCCTCGCCTGGGCTGGGCCTTCCTGACGATCTGCTGCTGTTTTCTGGGCGGGCTGCGCGCGACCGTCGCCGAGACCAACCGGGCGACGGCTTCCATCGCCGCGTATGTCCGGACGGCGGAGGCGGTCGATCTGCACGGCACTGTCGTTACCGCGCCGACCGGCTGGGGCGACAGCTTCACTTTCGATCTGCGGGCCCAGGGGATCGCGACCCCGGATGAGAGGGGTGCTTCGGCCGAAGGGTTGGTCCGGGTCGTTTCTGCGACCTGGTTCCCAACCCGCCGCGGTGAAGACGTCGTCATTCGCGGACGATTGCGCCCGCCAACTCGCGCCGAGGGAATCCGCTCGTCGGCCGTCCTGGAGGCCGTCTCGATACGGCGGCTGGCGTCGCCGCCGCGCCTGCACCCGGCCGTGTTGCTGGACGAGGCGCGCGGCCTCATCGTCGATCGCCTTTACCAGGTTCTGCCGGCGGGCGAGGCCTCGTTGGTGGCCGGGGTCCTGCTCGGTGCGGACGAACAGATGCCGGAACCCGTCCAGGAGGCGTTCCGTGCGACCGGGACAGCGCACATCCTGGCGGTCTCCGGCTTCAACGTCACGATCGTCGCCGCGGCCGCGGCGACTGCCTTTGGGCGACTGCTCGGCGCACGGCGTGGGGCGATCGCGGCCGGTGCGGCCGTCGTGCTCTACACCCTGTTGTGCGGCGCCGACGCCGCCGTCGTGCGCGCCGCCATCATGGCTTCCGTGGCGCTGATCGCGCTGCGGCTCGGACGCCAGTCGGCGGCGCTGACGTCGCTGGCCGCCGCGGCGATCCTGATGAGCCTGCTGGATCCGAGCATCCTCTTCGACGCCGGTTTCCAGTTGTCGTTCCTGGCAACCCTCGGCCTCATCCTCGCCGGCCGGCCGGCCCAGGAGGCGATCCATCGTTGGGGCGAGAAGGTCATCGCGCACGAGGGGGCACGCTCGGCGGCCGTCCTGCTTCTTGAACTGGCTGTCCTTTCCTTGGTCGCCCAGGCGGCCACCCTCCCCCTTTCGGCGTATCTGTTTCATCGGCTGCCCCTCACTTCGCTCCCGGCGAACGCGCTCATCCTGCCGGTGCAGCCGCTGCTGATGGCGACCGGCGCGGCCACGGCGGCAGCCTCGTTGGTGAGTGTCTCGCTCGGGAGCCTGGTGGCGTGGTTGGCATGGCCGCCGGCGGCATTCACCATTCGGGTTGCCGAGAGTTTCGCCTCGCTGCCCGGCGCCAGCCTTTCCCTGGCTCCGTTCCCGTCCACCTATTTGGCGCCGGCGTACGCTGCCCTGGGCGCCCTCCTTCTGGCCGCCAGGTTGCCAAAGGCCCGAGAGGCCGCGGCCTCCCTCGTCCGTGTCGGAGGGCCGGTCTGGCTGGTCTGCCTGGCCGCCTTGACAACCCTGGCATGGCGCGTGGCGGTCGAGCGGCCCGACGGACGACTACACGTGACGGCGTTTCCGGGCGGTGAGGTCCTGGTCGAATCGCCAACCGGCCGGTTCGTCGCCATCAGTGCCGGCCCCTCCCCGATCGGTGTGCGCGAGTCCCTCGACCGTCATCTCCCTCTGTCCCAGCCTTCCCTGGATTGGCTCATCCTGACTCATCCAGAGAGTTCGCCCGTGGCGGCGTTCGAGGCGCTCGGTCGCCACGCCCCTTCGGGAATCCTATTGGGCGAGGCCGCCGGGTTGGAGGAAGAGTCGGAAGCGGCCTTGGCCGTCGAGGTCGTCCGCGCCAAGGTCGGGACGAGTTTGGCCTTGGGCGACGGCGCCCGGCTGGAAGTCATCGACCCCGCCCGCGGACGGACGACGCTCCTGATCACCTATCGATCGGCGGCGATCCTTGTCGTGGAGAGAGGATCGCCCTCATCCGAGATTCCCTCTGCGGGCGCTGGCGCAACGGCCGTGATCCTGCTGGGCGAGGGCCAAATCGTCGCCAGGTCGATGCGGCAAGCTTGGGTAGGCGTGCCGCCGGTAGTGCTCGTCGCTGCCCCCCTTCCGGGTGATCTGTTCCTCAACCCTCGGGACGGTGATTCCAGCGTCGTCCCCGTTCTGGCCACCCCTTTCAACGGTTGGGTACGCCTTTCGACGGATGGCAGCCGGCTCGAAGTCCGGGCTGAGCGCATGCCGTGACTCACCACGCCCGCGGGTCATCACCTTACAGCGAGATTACGGTCGCCGCGCGATTGTTGGCCCTCTGCAAGGCTGGACTCGTCCGGCGTATGTCATAATCCACGCGGAATCAACTCCCGGAAGGAGGTGGGCATGGAACCCGACGGACACAAGCCGGTGGCGGCGCCGGCACTCTCGCGGGAATCCGCGTTGAGCAGCGCTCTCAGCCGCCTTTCTTGGCCGGATCTCGACCTGCGCTGGGCGACCCTCGTTGATTACGATGGCTTTCTTCTTGCCAGTTATCCGCCCGAGGGGCAGTTCGATCCGACCCAGGCCGCCGCGGCAACGGCGCACATGTTGGTCGCGGGAGATCGCGCCCGCAAGGAGATCGAGCTGGGCAAGTGGCGCTTCACCCTGATGGTCGGCTCGGAGATGCAGCACTTGGCCGTGGCGATCAATCGGGAGTGCGTCCTGGCGATCGGGATGGGGCCGATGGCGCCCTTGGGGACGGCGATGAACGCCGTCCGGGAGATCGTTCCCGAACTGGCGCGCGACCTCGACCTGGCGTCCCGCCGTTACACCGAGACCAACACGATCCTGTGGCGCCCGGGAGACCTGCGGCCGAAATAGCGTTGAGCGTACCTAGGGTAGGTGGGAAACGTAGGGGCACGGCATGCCGTGCCCCT
>CAZMVJ010000132.1:0-7920 GCA_964569445.1 uncultured Anaerolineaceae bacterium
AATGAACAACTTCGGCTCATCGCTGATCTGGGGCCACCCGCAAGGCCCAACCGGCCTGCGGCTGGTGATCGAATTGATCGAGGAGTTGGTGCAGCGCGGGGGCGGTTACGGGCTGTTCTCGGGATGCGCCGCCGGCGACAGCGCCGCGGCGCTGGTGGTGCACGTGGGGGAGGCGAGCTAGCCCCGGTCCCCATCCGGGGCGGAACGAACGGGGGTGCGGCGTGGCCCCGGAACGTCTCCGGGCCCGCGTGAGGATTGCCCTTCAGGCGCGCCGGATCTCCTCGGGCTCCGGCTCTTCGGCACCGTCGGCGCGCCGCACCGGCGCGCCGCGCAGCGAGCGCAGAAAGCCGCGCACGCCGGCCATCATCGCCTGACCCTCGCCCAGGACGCGGTCGGCCAACGTGCGGGCGCGCGCCAGCCGAATCTCCGGTTCTTCCTGAGTCAGTTCGTAAAGCTCGACCAGCACCCCGTGCGTGCTCTCGGGATGGATGAAGGCGATCTTCTTCCCGCCGGTGCCGATCACCGGCTGCCGGTTGATCAGATGTACCCCGTGATCGGCCAAGCGCGCCAGGCAGGCTTCCAAATCCGAGACTTCGAAGCAGATGTGGTGGATTCCGGGACCGCGTCGTTCGAGGAAGCGGGCCACGCCGCTGCCGGCCGTGCTGGGCTTGACCAGCTCGACCTCCGCGTCGCCGGTCGGCAGGAAGGCTACGACTGATTCCTGGTCGGGGACGTCCTCGACGTGGGCGACTTCGAGGCCAAGACTGTCGCGCCAGAAGCCGAGGGCGGCCGGGATATCGTCGACGACGATGGCAACGTGATCGATGCGAATGATGTGGCTCATCGGGTCCTCAGGGCGCCGTCACGATCGAGGTCGGGAGTGCGCGATGAAATCTCTGTATTGGGGCGATTGCTTCGTCGCGCCGAGCAGGAGCTCGGCGCTTCTCGCAATGACGAAGTCCCGCTGGCCACTGACCACTGACCACTGACCACGGATCTCTACCACGGGCTCGCCGGACGGTACTCGCCCCACACTTCCCGCAATGTGTTGCAGATCTCGCCCAGGGTCACGTCGGCTTCGACGGCCTCGACGAAGAGGCCCACCAGGTTTTCGTCGGACTCGGCCGCAAGGCGCAGACGGTCGAGCAGGCTCGCCGCCCGGGCGGCGTCGCGCCGTGCGCGCAGCGTCTCGAGCCGGCGGCGTTGCTCGGCCTCGACGCGCGGGTCGACCCGCAGGACCTCCAGGTGGACCGAGGTCTCGGTCCGGAACTTGTTCACCCCGACGACGACCGAGTCGCCGCGCTCGACGGCTCGCTGCGCCTGGTAGGCCGCTTCGTGAATCTCGGCTTGCAGGTAGCCGCGCTCGATCGCCGGCAAGGCGCCGCCCATGGCATCGATCCGTTCCAGGTAGCGGCGCGCCTGCGCCTCGATCTCGTCGGTCAGGTGCTCGATCAAGTAGCTCCCCGCCAGCGGGTCGACGGTGTGGCCGACGCCCGACTCCTCGGCTAGGATCTGCTGCGTCCGCAGCGCCACGCGCACGGCGTCCTGGGTGGGCAGGCCGAGGGCCTCGTCCATGCTATTGGTGTGGAGCGACTGGGTGCCGCCCAGCACTGCCGCCAGGGCCTGGAGCGCGACCCGGATCACGTTGTTTTCCGGCTGCTGTGCCGTCAGCGTCGAGCCGGCGGTCTGGGTGTGGAAACGCAGGCGGCACGAATCGGGCAGGCGGGCGTCGAAGCGCTCGCGCATCAACCGTGCCCACAGGCGGCGGGCGGCGCGGAACTTGGCGACCTCCTCCAGGAAGTCGTTGTGGGCGTTGAAGAAGAATGCCAGTTGCGGCGCGAACTCGTCCACCGCCATCCCGGCCCGCAGCGCGGCCTCGACGTAGGCGATGCCATTCGCCAGCGTGAAGGCGACTTCCTGGACAGCTGTGGCGCCCGCTTCCCGCATGTGGTATCCGGATATCGAAATCGTGTTCCAGTGCGGGACGTGACGCCGACAATAGGCGAAGGTATCGGTCACCAGGCGCATCGCCGGTCCGGGCGGAAAGATGTACGTCCCGCGGGCGACGTATTCCTTGAGGATGTCGTTCTGGATCGTGCCCCGCAGGCGATCGAGATCGACCCCCTGCCGGCGGGCGGTAGCCAGGTACATCGCCAGCAGGATTGCCGCCGGTGCATTGATAGTCATGCTGGTCGAGACACGGTCGAGCGGGATGGCCTCGAACAGGCGCAGCATGTCGTCCAGGCAGGAGATCGAGACCCCGACGCGGCCGACCTCGCCCTCGGCCCACGGATCGTCGGCGTCGTAGCCGATCTGGGTCGGCAGGTCGAAGGCGACCGAGAGGCCGGTCTGACCTTGCGCTAGCAGATAGCGGAAGCGGGTGTTGGTCTCCTCGGCCGAGGCGTACCCGGCGTACTGGCGCATCGTCCACAGGCGGCCGCGGTACATCGTCGGCTGCACGCCGCGGGTGAAAGGCGCTTCCCCGGGGAATCCGAGCTGGTCGAGATAGCGCGCATCCTTGTCGCCGGGTAGATAGAAGCGTTCGAGGGCCAGGCCCGATCCGGTGGTGAACGCCTCGCAGCGCTCGGTTTTCATCGGCGGGGCGGGGTGCACGGATGCGCCGTCTGGGGGCTGCCGCGGCCGCGCAGGGGTGTCGCTCATCGTCCCGCCGCTTCGGCCCGCAGGGCATCCGCCGGCAGGGCGGCGATCCCGGCGAAGTTGGCGAAAGTGGCGTCACGGAACGGCCAGGCGTGCCGCTGACGCAAGCGGTCGAATAGAGTCAGATACGACAGCGGGAGGCGCTGATCCCACGGCAGGCCGAGTCTCTCGGCGGTCCGGCGGATCTGAACGAGGTCGGGCCCTTCGATCTCGACGAATGTCCCGAAGGGAAGCTCATCGAGCATGACCTCGACGCCCTCCAGGGTGAAAGTCTCACGGTACTTCTCGTAAACGAAGAACACGCTGAAGCCGAGCGCCTCGAGGATGCGCCGGGTCATTTCGGCCTGATCCAGCTCGACCTCCAGCTCCACTCGATGCTCGCGGTCCGGGCCGGGAGCCTTGAACGTCAGGCGGGTATCGTGATTCTTGCGCAAACGCAGGACCTGGCCGGCCTGCTGCAGCCGACCGTCGGCGAAGTCGAATCGCAGATTGGTTTCCTGCAGGCGCGGCCGCGCCACGCCGGCGGCGAGCTGGAGCAACGTCTGACGGACAGGGTCGAGGTGAGGGACGGCGAACTTGGCTTCGATTTCGGCCGCCGGCGCATCCATCTCAGGCCAGCGTGACCAGGACCTGGTTCTGCTCGACGCGCTCGCCGGGCTTGGCGCGGACGCGGTGAACGACGCCGTCGCGCGGCGAACGCAGCTCGTTCTGCATCTTCATCGATTCGAGGATGACCAGGTTCTGACCGCGGCTGACGGTCTCGCCCTCGGCCACCGGCACCGCCACAATCAGGCCCGGCATGGGCGCCTTGAGCTGGAATTCGCCCCCCGGAGGGCCTTCCACCTCGGACGCCTGGCGCAGGCGCCGCTGCCGCTCGTCCTCGACCTCCACCTCGTACAACTGGCCGCGCAGCAGCACTTGCAGTCCGCCCTCGCTCTCGCCGACGTAGGCCTCATGCGACTCGTTCCCCAGCAGCAGCGAGTACACCGGCTGATCGGCCAGCGATTGGAAGTCGACCCGGATCGATTCGCCGTTGAACAGGATCTCGGTCTCGGACCGGACCTCGATCTCGAATTCTTCCTGGCCGATGGTGACGTGGTATTTCATATCTAGCTGTCAGCTTTCAGCCGTCAGCCATCAGCCGACCAGCAGGGAATTCTGGCTGACCGCTGAGCGCTGAAGGCTGACCGCTCATCTGTGCATCCGCTCCCAGCGCCCGACCCATTTCCAGTTGCTCGTATCGCGCTCGCCCCGGCGGACGATCTGCGAGGCCAGCTGCCTCTGGCGGTGAGCGACGAGAGTGCCCAGAATGGCGGCGATCATCGGCTGGCGCGCCCGCCCCTCCTCGGCGTCCTCCATCGAGAAGCGCTCCTCGATGAAGCGGGTGTCGAACTGGCCGGCCATGAAGCGGGTGGAGTCCATCAGCGTCTGGTGGAACGGGATGTTGGTCTTGACTCCAAGGATCTTGTACTCCTCCAATGCCCGGCGCATGCGCAGGACGGCTTCGCCGCGGGTCTCACCCCACACCAGGAGCTTGGAAATCATCGAGTCGTAATAAGGCGAGATCTCAAAGCCGGGATAGACGCCGGTGTCGACGCGCACCCCGGGGCCGGAGGGGGGGATGATCAGCGCCAGCCGCCCGGTGGAAGGCATGAAATTGTTGTAGGGGTCTTCGGCGTTGATGCGGCACTCGATCGCCCAACCGTTGATATGGATGTCGTCCTGGGTGTAGCGCAGCCTGCGGCCGCGGGCGATGCGCAGCTGCTCTTTGACGATGTCGACCCCGGTGATCAGCTCCGTCACCGGGTGTTCGACTTGCAGCCGCGTGTTCATCTCCAGGAAGTAGAAGGCCCCGTCCGGATCGACCAGGAACTCGATCGTCCCGGCGTTGAGGTAGTCGACGGCGCGGGCGGCGGTGCAGGCCAGGTCGCCCATCTTGCGGCGAAGCTCTGGTTCGAGGAAGGGCGAGGGGGCCTCTTCCAGCAGTTTCTGGTGGCGCCGCTGCAGCGAGCACTCGCGTTCGCCGAGGTGGATCACGTTGCCGTGCGAATCCGCCATGATCTGGAACTCGATATGGCGGGCATTGGTGACGAGCTTCTCCAGGTAGACGTTGCCGTCGCCGAAGGCGGCTTCGGCCTCGCGGCGGGCGGCCTGCAGCAAGCCGGGCAGCTCGTCGGCCGACATGACTTCGCGCATCCCCTTCCCGCCGCCCCCGGCGGTGGCCTTGATCAGCAGGGGGAACCCGATGGTCGGGGCGATGCGGATGATATCGTCGTCGGAGAGGTTGCCCTCGCCCTCGGTGCCGGGGACGACCGGGATGCCGGCCGCCGCCACCGTGGCGCGGGCGACGGCCTTGTCGCCCATGGCGGCGATGGCGCTCGGCCGCGGGCCGATGAACCTCAGTCCGGCGTCCACCACCGCCCGGGCGAAGTCTTCGCGCTCGGCCAGGAAACCGTAGCCGGGGTGGATGGCGCCGGCGCCGCTCTTGCGGGCGACGTCGATGATGCGGTCGCCCCGCAGGTACGATTCACGGGCCGGGGCCGGGCCGATGGCGTAGGCCTCGTCGGCGAGGCGGACGTGCAACGCCGAGCGGTCGGCTTCGGAATAGACCGCCACCGTCTGCACCCCGAGCTCGCGGCAGGCGCGGATGATGCGGACGGCGATTTCCCCCCGGTTGGCGATCAGGATCTTCTGGAACATCGGCGGCGTGTCCCTTCAGGGTCGATTCTACATGAGACGGTAGTCCGCCGCGGCCGTTTCCGGGCCCCCTGCGACCCCCTCCCCTCCCCCTCCCCCTGCAGCACCACACGCCCGATCCGAAGTCGAAGCGCAGGGGAAGGGGAGGTTTTCTTTGAGGAGGCGGGGGCGGCAAAGCCGCCCCCGCCTCCTCAATCCTCCACCCCTCCCCACAGGGCTCCATCAGCGCCCAAAGGTTGTTCCATTCGGTTAGGGGGAAAGAGAGTGGGGCGGGCTGGCGCTGGCCATTGACCACCGACCACTGACCACTGACCACTGTCTACAGAGGGATGTTCCCGTGCTTCTTGGCCGGGTTGGCGTCGCGCTTGTTGCTGAGCATCTCCAGCGCGTTGATCAACCTGGGCCGGGTCAGGCGCGGCTCGATGACGTCGTCCAAATAGCCGCGCTCGGCTGCCACATAGGGGTTGGCGAACTTCTGGCGGTACTCCGCCACCAGCTCGGCCTTGCGCTTCTCGGGGTCCTTCGCTTCCGCCAACTCGCGCCGGAAGATGATGCTGACGGCGCCGTCGGGCCCCATCACCGCCAGTTCCGCCGTCGGCCAGGCGAAGTTCAGGTCGCCCCGGATGTGCTTGGACGACATGACGTCGTAGGCCCCGCCGTAGGCCTTGCGCGTGATCAGCGTGATCTTGGGCACGGTCGCCTCGCAGTAGGCGTACAGCAGCTTGGCGCCGTGGCGGATGATCCCGCCATGCTCCTGCGCCGTCCCGGGCATAAAGCCGGGCACGTCGACGAACGTTACCAGCGGCAAGTTGAACGAGTCGCAGAACCGGACGAAACGGGCGGCTTTGTCCGAGGCGTTGATGTCCAGCACCCCTGCCAGGACGGCCGGCTGATTGGCGACCAGGCCGACGCTGTGGCCGCCCAAGCGGGCGAAGCCGACGACGATATTGGGCGCATACAGCTCGTGGAGCTCGTAGAACGTGCCGTCGTCGACCACCGAGTGGATGATGTCGCGCATCTCGTACGGTTTGCTCGGGTCGTCGGGGATGATCGCATTGAGAGCGTCGTCGGTCCGCAGCCGATCGTCGGTCGTCGCCACGAAGGGCGGGTCCTCCATGTTGTTCTGCGGCACGTAGGACAGCAGCAGGCGGATGAGGTAGAGACAGTCCGCCTCGCTCTCGGCCACGCGGTGACAGACGCCGGAAACAGTGGCATGGACCTCGGCGCCCCCCAACTGCTCGAAATCGACCTCTTCGTGGGTCACCGAACGGACCACGTCGGGACCGGTGACGAACATGTAGGACGAATTGCGCACCATGAAGATGACGTCGTTGAGGGCGGGCGAGTAGACGGCGCCGCCGGCGCACGGCCCCATGATGGCGGCGATTTGCGGGATGACGCCCGAGGCCAGGGTGTTGCGCAAGAAAATGTCGGCGTAGCCGCCCAGCGAGACAACCCCTTCCTGGATGCGGGCGCCGCCTGAGTCGTTCAAGCCGATGACGGGCGCGCCGTTGCGCACCGCCATGTCCATCACTTTGCAGATCTTCTCGGCGTGAACCTCCCCCAGGCTTCCGCCGAAGACGGAGAAATCCTGTGAGTAGACGTAGACCAAGCGGCCGGCGACGGTGCCCCAACCGGTGACGACGCTGTCGCTGAGCACCTTGCGCTCCTCCAGCCCGAAGTCCGTCGTGCGGTGAGTGACGAACATGTCGAGCTCGCGGAACGAGCCCTTGTCGAGCAGGAGCTCAAGCCGCTCACGCGCCGTCAGCCGGCCGCGGGCGTGCTGTGCTTCCGCCCGGCTGGCGTCGCCGCCGGTCTGGGCCCGCTCGCGCAGGTCCTTCAGCTTGTCGAGTTTGGAGGAATCAGCCATGCGTCCTCTCCCCGAAGTACAACCGCACCGAAGGTCGGGTGAGCGCCAGGGTGACCAGGGCGACGGCGATGGCGCTCATCACCAACGCCGCCGGCAGGCTGCGCTGGGCGAAATCGGAGCGAACCAAGAGCAAGCGGTCGGCCCAATACCATCCCAGGTAGACCGGCACAGCCCAGAACAGGAAGCGGAACGCTCGCTGCGAGCCGCGCAAAAGGCCGAAACCCAGGACGAGCGCGGCGCCTCCCCAGACCGCTCCAGTGAGCGGCAGGTACCATTCTGGCACGCTCAGGGGAAGGTCGGGGAGAGCCAGGCTCAATACCAGCCGAGCCAGGTAGAAGGCCGCACAGGTTAACACCCCGGCGGCGAGCCAAGTTACGACCGCCGGTCGCCGGCGGTCGGGCGGGCGAGGCGCGGGTTTCACGCCCGCTCAGCCGATGGCCAAGGTGATCTTGCCCATCTGATGGCCGGCGGCCAGGTGTTCATGGGCAGCGCCGGCCTGGCGCAGGGGATAGGTCCGGTCGAGCACGGGGTGCAGCTTCCCCTCGAACACCAGGTTCATCACCGTGGCGAAATCGCGCAGGGTTCCCATCGTCGAACCGACGATCGTCAGGTGCTTCCCGAAAACGAAGCGATTGTCGAGTTCGAACTTCGGCCCGCCCGTGTTGCCCACCGTCAGGATCCGGCCGCCCTTGCGC
>CAZMVJ010000133.1:0-3542 GCA_964569445.1 uncultured Anaerolineaceae bacterium
TAGGCCAGGTGTCGCATCGGACGCTCCACGACCAGGTGTCAGGCAGGCTCGCAGCCCTGATCTTGGACGGCCCCCTTCCTCCCGGACACCAGCTTCCTCCCGAGCGGGAACTCATGGCCCGCCTGGGTGTCAGCCGCCCGACGCTGCGTGAGGCGCTCCAGGCGCTGGCCGAGCTCGAGCAGCTCGAAGCCCGGCCCGGAGTGGGCTGGTTCGTCCGCCAGCCATCGCCGGCGCGCCTCCCGGCGCTTCGAGAGCTCGCCCGCGGCCAACTTCCACCGTCGGAGACGCTTACGGAGCCAGCGACGGCGCCTCCCGCGCCGCCGGCCGGCCCGCGCCGCCTGGGAGTGGTCTCCGAGAAGCCGCTGCACATCCCCAATCTACATACCGACCGGCTGGGCACGTTCGACCTGATCTCCTGGTGGGAGCGCGATCGCGTGCGCTCCGCCAAGGTGCTGGTCGTCGGCGCCGGCGCCTTGGGCAATGAAGTCGTCAAGAACCTGACCCTGATGGGTATCGGACACATATTCCTGGTCGATTTCGATGCCGTCGAGGCGGCCAACCTCAGCCGTTCGGTGTTCTTCCGCGAAAGCGATCGTGGAAGGCCCAAGGCCGAAGTCGTCGCCGCCCGCGCCAAGACGCTCAACCCAGACGTCCACGTCCAATACCTGCACGGCGACGTCACGACCCAGTTGGGCTTGGGCGTCATCCGGCGCATGGACGTCGTCATCAGCTGCCTCGACAACCGCGAGGCGCGCCTGGCGGTCAACCGCTTCTGTTACTGGATGGACAAGCCGATGGTCGACGGCGCCATCCAGGAGCTGCTCGGCCTGGTGCGGGTGTTCGTCCCCGGGCAGGGCGCCTGCTTCGAATGCACCCTCACCGAGCAGGCGCGTCGCGAGATGTCCCTGCGCTACTCCTGCCCGCTGCTGGCGCGCCAGAACATCCTGCTGGGGAAAGTCCCCACGACCCCGACGATCTCGTCGATCATCGGCGGCCTTCAGGCTCAAGAGGCCCTGAAGCTGCTCCACGGTCTCCCGGTCGAGGCCGGCAAGGTGCTGCATGTCAACGGCATGACCAACGAGACTCACGCCACGGCTTACCTGCCGCGCGAGGACTGCGAGAGCCACTGGACCTACGGCGAGATCGTCGAGCTGCCGGCCCGCAGCGGGCAAACGACGCTCGACGATATGCTGCGCATCGCCCAGGCCGACCTCGGCCCGCAGACGGCGCTCGAGCTCGACCAGGAGCTGGTCGTATCGCTGACCTGTCCCAACTGCCACACCGTCGACGAAGTGCTGCGCCCGCTGTCCGAGGTCAGCTTCGAGGCCGGCCACTGCCCGAGCTGCGGTCTGCTGCGCGAGACGCAGATGACCCACGTCTTCACCGGCGACGAGCCCTATTTGCACCGCACGCTTGCCAGCATCGGGGTTCCGCCGCTGCACGTCCTGCGGGCCCATAACGGAAACGAGTACCGTTTCTACGAGTTGACCGGCGACCTTCCCGAGGCGCTCCACTTCCGCCACTTCGAGCCGGGAGACGGCGCGGCGCCTCCATCGCCGGATGGATCTCGCATTCGACTGGGGGGCGAGGTCGGGTTGACCGAGTTCGAATCCGGTCCGGCCCACGGCCGAGTGGTCCTGCGAGGCTGATTCAAGATGGTCACCCCCGCCGCGATCCCCAGCGCCATGGAGCAAGCCGACGAAGGCGTCCTCCGGCGGGAGAGGATCCCGCGCTGGGTGGGGGTCGTGCTCCCGGTAGCGATCGTCGGCGGCGTCGGGCTGGTGGCGCTCTACGCCGTCAACCGCAGCTGGCTTCCCTTCGTCTTGTTCCTGGCAGGTTCGGCCGCCCTCGGCCTGTTGACCGGGTTCGCCGCAAGACGAAGCCTGCCCCATCGTTCGAACTTGCTCCGATGGGCCGTCGCCATGGGAGCGCTGACGGTGGGCTTGCTGGCCGCCGGCATCGTCTCCGGGGGAGAAGTCGGCTTGGGCCCGCTCCTGCCGCTGGTCCCGCGTGTCCGATGGGGCGAGATGGTTCAGATGGCTTCGGCCGGGTTGGCGGCATGGCTGGCCGTCAGGGCCTTCGCCCGGCCGCAGGAGTCGTCGCAGCACGCGCCTGCGACAGAGCCGGGCCAAGCGAACTGGGGCTTCATCTACCATCCCACGATCCACGACACACAGCCAATTCGCGCCAGGCGCGGCGCTCGTCCTTCGGCTGAGCTCACGCCGCCCCGGCGCACCGAAACGGGAGCACCGTCCCGCCGTCCTTCCGGGAGGGCGATCCCGCTTCGCCAAAGATACGGCCGCTTGGTCGCGCGCCTGACCCGCGCCGTCGCCTGGCGCCCAGGCCTCGGGTTCCGGCTTGCCCGACGCAAGCCGTCGCCGATCCGGTTCACCGGCAGCGGCGAAGACCGTTGCCCCTACTGTCTCGATGTCGTCCTGGAGAACGACCGGCGCGGCGTCACCACCTGCCCAGTCTGCCACACCCGCCACCACGCCGAGTGCTGGGCGGTGACGGGAACGTGCCAGATGCCGCACCTCTACGAGGGAAGACAAGCCACCCGCACAGGAGCCGCCCGATGAGCGATAACGCTTCGTATCCCGGAGGGGATAACGCTTCGTATCCCGGAGGGGATAACGCTTCGTATCCCGGAGGGGATCTGACCGTGACCATCGTCCTCCCCAGCGGCGGGGCCCGCACCGCCGAGGTCCCCGACGACGTCGCCGTGCGCGACCTGCTTTCCGAGCTGACGTCGCTGCTCAAACTGCCGACGCTCGGGCCGGACGGCCGTCCGATGAGCTACCGCGTCGACAGCAAGGCCCTCGGCCGCGAGCTGCGCGAGGACGAGACACTGGCGAAGGCCGGCGTCCCGGCCGACGACCGTCTGATCCTGACGGCCGACATCACCGCCGGCGGCACGTCGGTGAAGGACGGTCCTTCCACCGCGCTCAGCGCAAGCCCACGCCTGCGCCGCCTGCGCGGCGACCACGAACGGATGGCCGAGCTGGCAGCGCGCAGCGACCTGATCCGGTTCGTGGCGCACCCCGAGCGCCCCGGCTGGCCGCCCGAACGCTATCTGGTGACCTTCGGCTGCAAAGGGATCGTCGGCGTGGACCGACGGGGGCGCCCCAAGTTCGGCCAGGACCATCAGGTCGAGATCTACCTGCACAGCCAGTATCCGCAGCGCTGGCCCGGACTGAAATGGCTGACCCCGATCTGGCACCCCAACATCCATCACCTCAACGGCACGGTCTGCATCGACGCCGCCTGGTGGACGGCCGGCCGTTCGCTCGACCGTCTGGTGCTGATGCTGGGCGAGATGGTCCAGTACAAGAACTACCACGACGATCCGACCGCCCCGCCGTTCCCCTGGGATCCGGAGGCGGCGCGCTGGAGCCGCGCCTACCGCCTCGAACATCCCCAGGCGTTCCCCATCGACCGGCGCGAACTGCTGCGTCCGGAACGCATCAAGCTGGGCGAGCCCACGTCCGGCAAGACCCAGCCGCGGGTGCGTTTGAAATAACTCGGCCGGCGTCCTGAGCGCA
>CAZMVJ010000133.1:3642-7872 GCA_964569445.1 uncultured Anaerolineaceae bacterium
CGAAGGATGCCGGTGAAACGGAGAGTGTCGAGATGACCGAACAGACCAAGACCGAGACGATGGCCTCCGAGATCGCCGTGACGATCGTCCTGCCGTCGGGTGGAAGCCGCAGCGCCGACGTCCCGCGCACGGTGCCGGTGAAAGAGCTCATTCCCGAGCTGACCACCTCGCTGCAGCTGCCGACGACCGGCCCCGACGGCCGGCCGACCAGCTACCGACTGGACAGCAAGGCTCTCGGCCGCGAGCTGCGCGAGGAAGAGACCCTCGGCGGCGCCGGAATCCCGGAAGGTGACCGGTTGATGCTGACGGCCGACGTAACTGCCGGCGCATGCTGCGCATGCTGCGCATGATCGCACGTCCGCCGGCGGCGCCCGAGGATCCCGAAGGTTCGGTGGCCCTGCCACGTGAGGCCTCCCGCGTACGCATCGCGCCGCCCGACGAGATCGCGGCGGCGCCCGCCAAGATCCCTTTGGCGCATGCCCTGCGCTGGTGGTCACCTTACGAAGGGCCGGGTCATGAGCCCACCTTGGCGGTCTTCATGACCGCCCGGGCCTACGTGCGCTGTTGCGCGCACGCCGGCAGCGACCTGGAACGCGAAGTCGGCGGAGGCCTGGTCGGCGGGTGGCGGCGGGACCGCGCCACCGGCCGACCCTTTATCGTCATCGAGGCGGCGCTGCCGGCGCGGCATACGCGCCACGGCCGTTCCTTCTTGACTTTCACCCAGGACAGCCTGGTCGATCTGCACGAAGAGCTGGAAGCGCGCTACCCGCAGAAACTGCTCGTCGGCTGGTATCACACCCATCCGGGGATGGACATCTTCCTCTCCGGCTTTGACCTGTGGCTCCACGAACACTTCTTTCCGTTCGCGTGGCAGGTGGCGCTGGTCATCGAGCCGCAGGCGCGGCACGGAGGCTTCTTCGTGCGCCGGCCCGACGGCCAGCCCGACCCGCGGCGCTACACGGGCTTCAGCGAACTGGTGCGTCAGCGCGGCGCGAGTGAACAAACCTTCCCGGAAGCTCCACCCCGCGGCCTGCCCGAATCTCCACGGAAGGCCGCGGGGCCTAGCCTCCGGGAAGGTGCCAGAAGCGTCGTGAATTGGGCCAACCTGCGCCTGGACGGGGCGAGCGGCGATGCCTACGGAGGGACGACCTCATGAGTCGACGCATGCGAACGTACTACTACGCCGTCGTCGGCGCGATTGGCGGGTTGATCGCCTGGCGCCTCAGCGACTTGCTCGGGCTGTCCTTCACCGCCAACCTGACGCTGAATGAGCTCATCGTAGGCGGCCTGATCGGTTTGTCGATTGGCCTGCTCATCGGCGCCGCCGAAGGGATCGTCACGCTGAGCCCACGGCGGATGCTGCGCACGGCCGTCGTCGCCGGTCCGCTCGGCCTGGCGGCCGGCGCCATTGGACTGGTTCTGGGGGAGGCCGCCTTCCAACTGCTCGGCGGTGAGGCGACCGGGCGCGTGCTAGGTTGGGCCGTCTTCGGGACACTGATCGGCCTGGCCGAGAGCGCCACCGGACGCACCCAGATATGGAAGGGCGCGCTGGGAGGGATGCTCGGCGGCGCCGTCGGCGGAACCTTGATCGAAATTGCCCGCCGTGGCTACGCCGATCCGGTCCTGGGCAAGGCCGTTGGCCTGGTCCTCTTGGGAGCCTCGGTCGGCGCGTTCATCGCTCTGATCACGGTGCTTCTATCACGGGCGTGGCTCGAGGTGGCTTCCGGCAAGCTCAAGGGCGCCGAGTTCGTCCTCGACAAGTTCCTGCCGGCCGGCGGTCCTACGGCGATCATCGGCAGTGATGCGCTCAAGGCCGATATCGCCCTGCCCGATCCCGATATCGCACCGCAGCACGCGCTGCTCAGCGGAAGCGGGACTCACGTCAGCCTCAAGGACCTCAGCCTGAGCGGCGTGTTCGTCGACAATCGGCGGATCCAGGCGACGGCGCTCGCCGACCGCCAACGCATCCGCCTGGGGAACACGGAACTCGTCTATCACGAGAGAAGGTGAGACGATGATCGCGCCTAGCATCCCGAAGGGGACGGTAAAACTCTCCGGCCTGCGCCTCGGCTTCTCCATCGGGGCGTTGGCGCTCATGCCGTGGACTCGGCCGGGGCCTCAGCCCGGTCCGGACGAAGTTCAGCTCCAGATCACCCAGATCGACCGTTCCCGCTTCCCGGAAATCCGCGTCTTCGTCTCGGCGACGGACGCCTCCGGTGAGCCCGCGGTCGTCTCGGCCGACGAGTTGCGCCTGTACGAAAACGGCCAGGCCGTTTCCCCCGAGTCGATCGTCGGCGCCGGAGAGGTCGGGCCCCTGACGACGATGCTGGCGATCGACATCTCGGGCAGCATGGCCGTGGACGGGAAACTGGCTGCCGCCAAAGACGCCGCCCTGGCCTACATCGATCAGATGCAGGCCGGGGACCAGACCGGCCTCATCGCTTTCGACGTCGAGACCGACGTCGTCCAGCCGGTGACGGCGGACCGCCTGGCCCTGGCCCAGGCCATCCGCAGCCTGCAGACCGGGGGCGACACGGCCCTGTTCGACGCCCTGGTCGAGGGCGTTCGGCAGCTCGAGTCGATCGACGGGCGCAAGGCCATCATCGTCCTGACGGACGGGATGGACAATTCGAGCCGCGTCACGCTCGACGAGCTGCTGAGTCAGACCGCTGACCGGGGTCCGTCGATCTCGGCCGTCGGCCTGGGCGACCGCAGCCAGCTCGGCGTCTCCTTCGCCGGCCTCGATGAAGGTCGCCTCGAGTCGCTGGCCTCGCGCGCCGGCGGCGTCTACGCCCGCACCGCCGACGCCGAGGAACTGCGCCAGGTGTACGAGCGCCTCGGGCGCGCCCTGCACAGCGAATACGTCGTGACCTATGTCACGGCCCTGTCGCTGCGCGATGGGGTCAACCGGACTCTCGACGTCCGCCTGGCATCGAGCGCCGCCGTCGCCATCCAGCGCTACAACCCCGGCGGGGTCGTGCCGGAGGTGGCGCAGCCCGCGCCCTGGTCCGTCTTCGGCTTGGCGTTGGCCGGATTGGCTGCGCTGCTGTTTCTCCCCGCCCTGATCCGGCTCGGCCTGAGCGCGGTCCGGAGCCTTCCTCTCCCCGGGCCTGCCGAGCCTCGGCCGGCGGGGAAGGTTCGCCTTCACGAAGAGGCGCCCCGCATCGAACCCGGGCGCATTCGCCTTCACTGAGAACATGGTCGGCCGTCGCTGGGGAGGCTAACCCCTTCCGGTGATTGACTCGCCTCATTGAGGCGTGTAGAGTGGTTGCAGTTAGCGGGTCCAGGGGGAAAGACAATGGCCTATCTACGGCGGTTTGCCCGCGCCGGCTTCCTGGCATGGCTCGTGCTCGCTGCCGGCCTGCTCTCTGTTCCGACGGCCGCTTCTCCGCCTTTCGACGACATTCCTCCTACCACGCCCACCGCCGATCCCGGCGCCACACCGACTCCGGAGGAGAGTTCCAGCCCTGCCACGCCGACACCCGACGTTGCCCTTTCGGACGCTCCTCCGGATGCCACACTCTCGGTCACGCCCGAAGCCACGTCTTCCCCGACTGCTACTCCCTCCGAGACGCTGGCGAGCGAAGCGACTGACACACCCACGCCGACAGATACCGACAGCAGCGACGTGGTCGCAGATCCGTCGACATCTACGCCGACCGCCGACACCACCGAGACGCCTTCGCCCACGGAGACCGAGACCACGACCGAGACCGCGACCGCCACCTCCTCCCCAACCGCAACTCTGCCGTCCGTCGATCTGTTCGCAGGCCTGCCGTCCTTCCCTCCCGGCGCGGTCCTGATCAACGAAGTCGCCTGGGCCGGGACGCTCGCTGCCACCAGTGACGAGTGGATCGAGCTGTGGAACCCGGGCGGCGAGCCGATCGACCTCGAGGGTTGGAGGCTCGTCGACAACGGCGACAACGGGCGAATCGCCATCGACTTGTCGGGGGCGATCGAGGCGCACGGGTTCTACTTGCTGGAGCGCACCGACGACCAGACCGTCTCCGACATCCCGGCCGACGAGATCTACACCGGCAGCCTCAACAACGACGGGGAAAGGCTCGAGCTGCTCGATCCCTCCGAGGGAGTCGTCGATACCGCCAACGCCGCCGGGGGCGCCTGGCCCGCCGGGAGCACTTCGCCGCGGGCCAGCATGGAGCGCCATGGGTTGATCGACGCGCCCGGAAGCTGGCGCACCTTCCCCGGCTCCGGCGGCAACGGCCTCGA
>CAZMVJ010000134.1:0-7857 GCA_964569445.1 uncultured Anaerolineaceae bacterium
CGGTGGGAGTAGGGTACGGGTTGTGGAGCAAGGTCCTGACCATCAAGGGGACGGTCGAGACGGGCGAAGTCAACGCCATCTTCTCGATTGAGGAGGTCGATCAGGGCTGGGCGGGTTTCCTGGTTGATGATGGCGTCTGGGAGAACCACGAATGGGAGAACAAGGATGTCGCGAATTGCATCGCCTCCCTGGTCGAGAAGAGCCCGCCGGACCTCAACAACGAGGGTCCGCAACTCATGACGATCACGATCACGAATGGGTATCCGAGTTTCAGCTGCTATGTCAATTTCAATGTAGAAAACGTCGGAAGCATTCCTATCAAGCTTGAGCAACCCCACCTCACGGGAGTCGACCCGGTCGCCCTGGACGTTGATTTCCTGACGGGCAATGAAGGCACCGCGGGCTGCTACTTCGCCGAGGAGAACGGAAGCGCCGTCGGGCCGGTTGTGGCTCATCCGCAGCTGGAGCCCGAGGAGGCAACCTTCTGCACGATCCGCGTTCATGTCTTGCAGCAAGCCGAGCAGGATCAGGTAGGGGAGGACGCGTACACCTTCACGGCCTCGATCTGTGTCCACCAGTGGAATGAAGAGCCTGGCGACCCCGTCGCCTGCACGCCGGCGGATTAGCCGATGGCGGCCCCGGCACTTCGTCGGTCCCGATCCCGCGTAAAGGAGGCTACGTGATTGCGCGCAAACACGCTACAGGTCCTCCGCTTGCTCTGCTCGTCCTGATCCTCCTGCTCGGTTTGGCGACCGTTGGGGTCGGATACGGATTGTGGGCCAAGACGCTGAACATCGAGGGGACGGTCGAGACGGGCAAGGTTGACGCAAGGTGGGCGTTCACGCACTGCAATGAGTTCTACCCGTGGCCGGCCGGCGGGAACTGGGGGGAGGTGGAGGGAAAGGAGGTCGGCAGCTTCTCTCTCGACTACCTTAGGGACCAGGCAGGTAACGTCCTCGACGATCAGATCCTCGTCTTCACGATCGAGAACGGATACCCAAGCTACGCCGTCGACTGCGAAGTCGAGTTCGATGTCGAAGGATCGATCCCCGTGATCGTACGCGGCACATCGATTGTTCCGGGCCCGGGGCTTTCACACTGCACCCTCACCGGAAACCAAACGAAGACTCTGACCTGCGACCAGATCACGGTCGTCTTCATCGACAACCTGGGATCGCAGTTCGATCCGCCCGACGGAGGGGCGAGCAGTCTAAAGGTCCACGTCGAACAGCCGGCGGCGCAAGACGAGACCTACACGTTCACTGTGCAAGTCTGCTTCGCGCAGTGGAACGAAGAGGCGACAGCGGAGGAGTGCTTCGCCGAGGCGCCCTGATGAAGGCTAGACCGGCCCCCTGGGGCGGAGGTTGCTCGAAGCCTCCGCCCCGGGTGTGGCGGTTTGAGGATCGGAGGTAAGCCACGGATACTCTGCTCGCGGGCCTTAGGGCCACGCGCCGAGGACGACCGGCTGGAGCCGGGACAAGGTTTCCCCGAAGGGGCCAACGTCTGTGGCTCTGGCTTCTGGCCGCGGCCGCGGGTGCCGTCCTCGGCTTGGCGTTCGGAAGGCCGGAGCCAGGTCTGAGCTGTGGCGGCTGCGGCGGGGGCAGCATCGGCGTCAAGTTCCTCAGCGCGTTCACCAACGACGACGGCGTCGTCAACAACACCAGCCTCGACCCGAAGGACAACGGCATCGACCCCGGCTACGACAAACGCGTGGCCGCCTGCCGGGCCTGGTTGGCGTCGACGGGCAAGGTTCGGGTCGAAGTCACGAATGAATACCCGAGCTACACCTGTCGGTTCTGGACGAAGGTCCGGAATTCCGGACACTCGACGATCTACTACAACGACAGCGCCATCCACACGCCGGCCGTTCTCACGGTCCGGGACGTCACGGGTTCGTCTTGCAGCAAGATCAAGTCAGGAGCAGACAAGTACTTCTCGTTCACAGTTCATGTCGAACAGACTGCCCACCAGTTGGCTGTCTACACTTTCGAGATCGAGCCGCACTTCAAGGGCTCATCGTGCGGTTGGTGAACGCAGGCATGAGGCGGCTGCGATGACGGGATCCATCCTCGCCAGACCCACTGGCCGACAGCCGGCGAACGCGCCGCTTACATTGGGCGCGGCGCCGGAAGGGATCTGGCGCTGGGCCTGGGTGATGGTCCTGCCCGCGGTCGTCGCCGTCTACCTCCTTGTGAATCTGCGTTTCCCGCAGGTCCTCCCGGGCGGCCTCAACATCTACTTAGCTCAGCCGGCCGCGTGGAGCGGCTTGGCACTCCTGGCCTTTCTGGGCTGGCGATACGGGCTCCGGGCGAGGCCGGCCTCCCACCCAAGGTTCCTGGCGTTCGCGGCTTTGCTCGGAGCGTTCCAAGTTTCGCTGCTGGTCCTTGCAGGACTCGGCTTCGGTTTCGGATATTCGCCGTATGGTCATCAGCCTGACGTGCTTGCGGGAAACCTGATCTACGCAGCGACGATGCTGGTTGGGGTCGAAATCGCCCGGGCCTATCTGATTGGCATCGTCGGTCGGGCTCGGCCGCTGGCCGGGCTGCTGCTCGTGTCTGTCCTTTTCACGATCGTAAGCGTCCCCCTGGCCCGCCTGCAAGGGTTGAGTGGGCCGCTGCCTATCTTCCAGGCAGCCGGAGACACGTTCGTGCCCCGCCTGTCCGAGAACCTATTGGCGACGCTACTAGCTCTGGTGGGGGGCCCGCTGGCGTCGATCGCTTATCGCGCTGTGCTCGAAGTCTTTGAGTGGACGTCCCCGATCCTGCCCAATCTCCCGTGGGCGATAACGGCCCTCTTTGGGACCTTTGGACCCGTGATCGGGATCCTGGTCGTGCAGGCACATGTCAACCCCCCGATCTCGTCGGTCGCGCAGCGTTCGTCACGATGGCCATCGGCCTGGCTGGTGCCGGCTTTCCTCGGCGTACTGATGATCTGGTTCAACCAGGGACTCTTCGGCGTCAGGCCGACGATCGTCAGCGGTGTCAGCATGAATCCGATACTGCAAGCAGGCGACCTCGTGCTCACCGTCGACGTCGCCCCGGAAGAGATCGCCGTGGGTGACATCATCCGCTTCCGGTCCGGGGAGGTCGATATCCTCCACCGGGTCGTCGAGATCCGGAATGCCGGAGGCCTCGAGTTCATCACCCGCGGCGATGCCAACAACGTCAACGATCCGCCACTGCCTGCCTCCGCGGTGGAAGGACGAGTCGTGAGGATCCTGCCAGGACTGGGGTGGCCGTCGATCGGCGTTCGTCTGGGACTGCAATGGGTGCTGGACCAGGTCGCTTCGTAGGCGCCGTCGCCAGGCTTGCACCGTGGGCGGCGCTCACGGCATTGGCGATTCTGCTTTCCGGCGCGATGGCGATCAGTCAGACGCTGTGGGCGAAGGTGCTCACCATCTCCGGCTCGGTGCAAATTGCCTCACCCACTCCGACGGCGACGGAAGTCCCGACGGCCGAAGCTCTCCAGGGCTGCTCCCCCGGTTTCTGGAAGCAGGAGCAGCATTTCGCACAATGGCCCGCGCCCTACCTCCCTGAGGGTCCGTTGGCCGAGGCGCTCGGCCTGGACGCCCTGGAGGGGAATCCCAGCCTGCTGGACGGGCTCCAGGACGGAGGCGGAGGGCTTAACGCCCTCATGCGCCAGGCGATAGCGGGGATCTTGAACGCCGCGCATGCAGATCTCGATTACCCGTACTCGGTCGAAGAAATCCTGGCGCTGGTCGAGGCGGCCTTCACGACCGGGGAGTTCGAGCCGGTGAAGGACATGTTCGAGGCTGCCAACGAATCGGAGTGCCCGCTGTCGGAGGATGTCCTCGAGCTCGAACCGCCGTCAATGTCCTTGGAGGCGACCCTCCCTCCGACCGCACCGGTTACGCCAGCCGAAACCCCCACGGCGGAGCCGCCGACGGAGACCCTGGTGCCAGCCGAAGCGACGGCCACTATGGAGCTCACCACCGAGACCGCTGGACCGGCGGAAGTCACTCCGACGGTTGAGGAGTCGCCCACTTCCGCCGGGTAATCCGGGAACACCGGCCGTCAATCGTCGCGCATCGTCTCGATGAGATGTTGGGCTGCCTCTCCGGGGGCGGAGGGCGCGCCGCTTTCCCGGCTGTTCAAGAAGTGCAGGTGGTCCATCGTCCACAGGTAGAAGTCCGCCCCCGTTCGACCCGGCAGCTCTTCCAGAATCTCCGACCGCGCGACGACCTCGACCACCGGCAAATACAGGGCCTCATACCAGTGCCGGACGGCCTCATCTTCCGGGATCGGCCGCCCCTGATCGATCCCCATGAAATAACGGTGGACGGCGATGTGCTCCAGCAGACGCTCGTAGCCGCCGAGCACCGTCGGCTGGATGCCCGCTTCGGGGTACAAACGGTCCAACTGGGTCCGCTCGAGGAACTCGACCCGCTCGCCGAGGAGCTCGAGATCGTCCGGCCGGATGTCGGCGGTCACTGCCACCCGGGATTCGACCTCCCGCACTTCGGCGTCGATGAACGCCTGCCCCCGATCGCGCGCCACCGAGACGCGGTGATTGCCGTCGACGACGAAGAACACTTCTCCCACCTTGTACAGCATCACCGGAGGCAGGTTGACCTCCTCGTACCAGGCGCGGTTGATCCGCCGCCAGCGGTCCTCGGTATGCGATTGGGTGGGCAGGAACAAGCGATCGAAGTCGCGGTAGCGATTGACGCTGCCGATGATCCTGTCGAGCGGCACCGTCTGCAGGCCGCGGTAGACCGGCCCCCCCAGGTGCAGTTTCTGGCGCACTTCGTCGAAAGCCAACAACCGCCGGGGCTGGCCGGAAAGCGCCCCCCGGACCTGGTTGAAGAACGAATGGAGCCGGGCGCGGCGGAAGTCGAGGCCCGAGCGGTCGACCCCGGCCGTCATCGACCCGGCTCCAGTTCGATCAGTTGCACGGGATAGACGTTCAGGATGCGCGTGCCGTCGAGGCGGGTTTCGCGGGTTTCCGTGCCGGACCACAGGTGGACGTGGCCATGGAGGACCAGCCGGGGGCGTACGGCGCGGATCAGGCGTTGAAAGGCGTCGAACCCGGTGTGGGCCAGGTCGGGAGCATCATGGATCCCCTTCGGCGGGGCGTGGGTCACCAGGATGTCGGTGCCGTAGCCGTGGCGGAGCCGCCGCCAAAGCAGGCGAGGCATCAGCGGGATCAACCGCAAATGCATCTCCGTTTCCGAGTATTGGTGTCGACCGTCGGCTTTGTAGCGGCGGCTGCCGCCCAGACCAGTGACGGTCAGGTTCTGAACGCGGGCGATCCGCCCGTCAATGTCCTGCCCGCCCGGCACGTGGTAGTTGTCGGGGTCGTGGTTTCCCGCCACGTAGAGCAGCGGCACGTTGAACTGGCATTCGACGTACTCCAGGTAGTAGGCCGGGAGGTCGCCGCAGCCGAGGATCAAGTCCACTTGGGGGTAGCGGGCTCGGACCGCCGGGTTGTAAACCTGTTCGACAACCTGGTCACTCAAAGCGAGGATCTTCATAGTGGCGAAGCCCGGACCGGACAACGGGGGACCGTCGGGCGATCGGAGGTCGGGCCGCGTGACATTATACATAGCCAAAGTCGGACCGAAGCGACTTGGAGGCCTCGAGCGTACGGTCCATCATCGCGTGACGCCGGCGGGCCCGCCTTCAGGGCGGCGGAGCGGGGAATCCCAACCGAGGGGCGCCGCCCAGGAGCGAGAGAGGGCCAGCGCGTCTCCCCCGTCCATTGTATAATCGTCGTATCCCCTGAGAAGAGGCGCTCCCATGGCCAGCGTGACCTTCGAGCATGTCACGAAGCGCTTCGGCGATGTCGTAGCCATCCAGGATCTCGATATCCAAATCGAAGACAAGGGTTTCCTCGTCCTCGTCGGCCCCTCCGGCTGCGGGAAGACGACGGCCCTGCGTCTCCTGGCTGGCCTGGAGGAGCTCACGGAAGGGACGATCCGCATCGGGGAGCGGGTGGTCAACGACCTGGCCCCCAAAGACCGCGACATTGCCATGGTCTTCCAATCGTATGCCCTCTACCCCCACATGAGCGTCTTCGAGAACATGGCTTTTGGCCTCAAGCTGCGGCACATGCCGCAGGTGGAGATCAAACGCCGGGTGGGTGAGGCGGCCGATATTCTGGGGATCGAACAGTTGCTCGACCGCAAGCCGCGGCAGCTCTCCGGCGGGCAGCGCCAGCGGGTGGCCCTCGGCCGCGCCATCGTGCGCGAGCCGCAGGTCTTCTTGCTCGATGAGCCGCTCTCGAACCTGGACGCCAAGCTGCGGGTGCAGACCCGGGCCGAGATCAGCAAGCTGCACCAGCGCCTGGCCACCACGTTCATTTACGTCACGCACGATCAAACCGAAGCCATGACCATGGCCAGCCGCATCGCCGTCATGAAGGGCGGCCGCCTGCAGCAGACCGATACCCCCCAGCACCTCTACGACTTCCCGGTCAACGTCTTTGTCGCCGGCTTCATCGGATCGCCGGCAATGAACTTCATCAGTGGAAAACTGGAACGCGCCGACGGTAGCCTGATTCTCGACACCGGCTTGTTCCAGGTCCCGGTGCCGGCCTCGCGCCACGCCGCGTTCGACCGTCTGGCGGGCCGGCCCGTGATCATGGGGATCCGCCCCGAGGACATCCACGACCCGGCCTTCACCCCGCCGCAGATCGCCTCGGCTCTGGTCGAGGCCGAGGTCGACGTGACCGAGCTGATGGGGAACGAGGTCTTCATCTACCTGACCCTGGGCGCGGGCAGCTTCGTCGGCCGCGTCGACCCACGTACATCGTTTCGTCCGGGGGGGCGTGTTCAGGTGGCCCTCAACATGGAGCACATGCACCTGTTCGAGGTCGAAGGCGATCAACTCGCCGTTCGCTAGAAGTCCGGCCGGCAAGTGCCCCGAAGGGGATCGGTGGAAGAAAACGCTTGTCCATGGAGTGTTTTTTGATCTGCGATCCCAGGAAAGGGGCAAGGAAGAGCGTCCATGGATGGGATCATCCCTGACTCTTCCTCCGGCGGAGGTTTCCGGCCGGACCTCTAGGGCCAGACCGCCGTCCGCCCACCTGCGGCGCACGGCGTAGTGCCGAGCCGCCAAAGAGCTCGCGACCCGGGAAAAACCGTGGGCCGGGAGGTCGATCTCCGGAGGAGCGATTCGCCATTCGCCCCAGCGCGTCCGGACCCCGCCCGGGCCTACCCCGCGTCAAGGAGGTGCCAGACTCCCAGAGCGATAACGTGGTTGCCCTTCAACGAAGCACGATTTCTGGTCCACCCCGTTTCGTGTTACTTTACGCTGTCGTCGAGGGTCATGGGCTCGCCTCCTCGTCTGCCCACGAGGGGACCCTGTGCGACGGGAGGCAGACGCCCCATGGCCCTCGTTCGCTCTCTACACCAATTCGAAACAGGACACTCTAGGCCAACGGCAGGGGAACCACGCGATCCTCGGCGATGGAGATTTCCGCCGCCAGCATGACCTCGACGGCCCGCCGACCGTCTACGCCGTCCACCCGGGGCTCCTGGTCGCGCAGGACGCAATCGAGAAAATGCTCCAGCTCCTGTTTCACGGCACCCACATACTTCCCGTCCATCTTCGGCCAATGCCGCGTATCCGGCAGTTTCCAGCCGTCACGGGTGACGGCATACAGATCCATCGGGGTGAAGTTGAGGTTGATCACGCCCTCAGTCCCGATGACATTCATACACACGTCACCGAACCCGCCCCAACTCGGTGGTGTGTTCCAGCCGGCCCATCCTTCCGGCAAGCACCAGCCCACTTCATGTATGCCGAGCGCCCCGTCATGAAACTCGATGGTCAGCCAGGCGCCGTCGAAGGTCCGGAGCTCGTCCCACACCCTGCCGTGCAGGGCTCGGGCATA
>CAZMVJ010000135.1:0-7851 GCA_964569445.1 uncultured Anaerolineaceae bacterium
TCAAGGACGCCGGCGAGATCGTCGCCATGACCGGGGACGGCGTGAACGACGCGCCGGCCCTGAAACGGGCCGATATCGGCATCGCCATGGGGATCACCGGCACGGACGTCGCCAAGGAGACGGCCGACATGGTGCTCACCGACGACAACTATGCCAGCATCGTCGCCGCCGTCGAGCAGGGGCGGGTGATCTATGCCAACATCCGCAAGTTCGTCTTCTACCTGTTGTCGTGCAACCTGGCCGAGATCCTGGTCATTTTCACCGCCACGCTCGTCGGATGGCCGAGCCCCTTGGCGCCGATCCAATTGCTGTGGCTGAATCTGATCACCGACGGCGCGCCGGCGCTGGCGCTGGGAGTGGAACGGGGCGATCCCGACATGATGGACCAGCCGCCGCGGCCACCGGCCGAGCCGGTCATCAACCGCTCGATGCGGCTGGGGATTGGCGTACAGACGGTGGCAATCGCCGGCGTGACGCTGCTGGCCTTTGCGTTCGGGCTGCAAGCCGAGCCCGGCGAAATCCGCTATGCCGAGACCCTGGCCTTCGTGACGCTCTCGGCCTCGGAGCTGCTGCGGGCGTTCACCGCCCGCTCGGAACGCTATTCCCTCCTGCGCCTCGGGATCTTCAGCAACCGGACGATGGTTTACGCCGTTGGGTCGTCTTTCGTTCTGCTCCTGGGCGTGATCTACATTCCCTTCCTGCAGGGAGCCTTCGGCACGGTGCCGCTGTCGGCGTCGGACTGGGCGGTAATCCTCCCGCTGCTCTTCGTCCCGGCGGTGGTGGCTGAAATCACCAAGTGGGGGCAGCGCGCGACGGCGCGGCGGCTCGCTGCGGCCGCCTGAGGACCTTCCCCGGCTAAAGTCGCGTTCTGTCCCTGGTAGAAGTGCCCGGCCCTCGAGTGACAGCATCGTAGGGATTCCTCGGTCGCCCTGCGACCGGTATCCATGGGGGGAAAGCTGGCGGCTCCCTCGGAATGACATGAAGAGAAGGGCCACTGCTCCTTGTCATTCCGAGCCCCCCTGAGCGCAGTCGAAGGGGGGCGAGGAATCTCCCGTGCCAACGAAAAGCAGTCGCCTTCCTGTTCACCGTGTCTTCGGCACGCCCTGAAGGACACTCGCCCCGTGCGTCCTACTCGACTCTGCCTTGCCCTGACGCTGATCCTGGCGCTGGCCGCGGCCTGCACGCCGCCTCCCGAACCAGAAGGGCCGAACATCGAGACCGCCGAGGATTTGCTGGCTGCGCTGCGTCAGGCGGGAGTCGAGATCGAGGAGACGGCGATGCCGGCCCCGGATCCCGAGCTGGGGAGGGGTAGTGTCCTAATCCTCGGTCCCGCACGCATAGAAGTCTACGAAGCAGACAGCGAGGCGGCGCAGCGGTCAGAGCTGCAAGCCCTGCTCCAGCAGATGCCAGGTGGTTCGACACCCAATCTGTGGGGCCGCGGCAGGGTGGTCGTGATCTACGACGGACTCGACGGCGCGACGATCGCCCTTCTGTCCGGTCTGCTGGGAGACAGCGTCAACCTGGTTGCGCCCGCCCAGGATGAGCCGTACCCCCCGGCGGTGGCCTCGGCCATCGGATGGCTGGCGCAGGAGACCGGTGCGGATCCAGGTGCGGTGGTCGTGGAGACTTTCGCCGCAGCCGATTGGCCGGACGCCTGCCTCGGCTTGCCAGAGGCCGACGAGGCCTGCGCCTGGGTCATCACGCCGGGATGGCGGATCACACTGCGCATCGGCGCCGCCGCTTATGGCCTCCGCAGCGACGAGCTCGGCACGAGCATCCGCCGGGAACCCTAGCCGAGGCTGGAAGCTCGAAGGAACCTTCACCGCGCCATCCCGAATCGACCTTGCCCAAGTGATGGACCTTCCGGACTCGGAAAAGTCGCCTCTCCCCTCGGGCCTGCCGGGCCGTCTCCCACGCAATGTCTGGGTGGTCTCAGCGACCAGCCTGCTGACCGACGCCTCCACCGAAACGCTGACCGGACTTCTTCCGTTCTATCTGACCCTGGCACTGGGCGCCCCTCCGGCGGCAGTCGGACTCATCGAAGGCGTCGGCGAGGCGACGGCGAGTCTGGTCAAGCTGGCCTCCGGGTGGGCCAGCGATCGGTGGCGACGGCGCAAGCCGCTGGCGGTCCTGGGCTATGGGCTATCGACGGCGGCCAAGGCGACGCTCCTGGCGGCGACGACCTGGCCGCTGGTTCTCGTGGCGCGGTTGCTGGAACGCGCCGGAAAGGGGATTCGCACCGCGGCGCGGGACGCCCTGCTGGCCGACAGCGTCCCTGCGGGATCGCGCGGGCTCGGCTTCGGCTTGCATCGCGCCGCCGACACCGCCGGCGCCGTCATCGGGACGACCGTCGCGCTGCTCTTGGTCGTCGCCGGCGGCGGCTCGACAGTCTCGGTCGAGACTTTCCGGGTAGCGGTCCTGATCAGCCTCGTTCCGGCGGCGGCGGGCGTCATCCTGCTCGCCTGGAAGGCGCGCGAGATCCGGCCGGCCTCGCCTGCCCAGCGCGGCTCGGCGGCGCCCAACCCTCTGCGCCTGCGCCGCTTCCGATGGTTCCTGGCGGCCGTAGTCGTCTTCACCCTGGGTAATTCGTCCGACGCTTTTGTCCTCCTGCGGGCGCAGAGCCTTGGCCTGCCGATCGCGGCCGCGATCGGATTGCTGATCGTGGTCAATGTGGTTCATGCTTTGCTGGCGGCTCCCCTCGGTGCCCTTTCCGACCGCTGCGGGCGAAAGCGCGTACTGCTCATCGGCTGGGGTTTGTACGCCCTGGTCTACCTGAGTCTGGCCGTGACGTCGGACGGCTGGCAACTGTGGGCCATCCTGGCCGTATATGGCGCCTACTACGCTGCGACGGAGAGCGTGGGCAAAGCGCTGGTCGGCGACATGGTGGCGTCGCCCTCCCGGGGAACGGCCTACGGGCAGTACCACGCCGCGATCGGCCTGATGGCCCTCCCAGCGAGTCTGCTGGCCGGCGTGACCTGGCAGTTGATTGGGCCCGGCGCGCCCTTCGCCCTGGGCGCGATACTGGCGGGGGCGGCCGGATTGATCCTGTGGCGGATGCCCGAGCCGGCCTGAGGCGATGAGCGCGACGGCGTCCTTCGACGGAGCCTATCCCGAGCAGAGCCGAGGGGCTCAGGACGCCTGTTGGCGCCCTCGCCGCCCGGGTGGCGCCGCCGCGCCGGAAGCGCTCGAGGTCGCAGGGACGTGCTGGTCGTGGGCCGGCGCTACCGGTCCCGTGTCCCGTCTAAGAGGATCCTGCGCCGACGGGCGAAGACTGAGCGGGCGTCCTTGAAGACTTACGGAGCGTTGGGTTCCGGTGCGCGGTTGCGATTGCGTTGGATGAAGTCTGCCGCCGCCCGAGTGTCGAGCGTCTCGAATCGTCGGAGGCGGCCCCACGAGGTCATCACCAGCGGCTCAGCCAGGGAGGCCCGGGGGAAGGCGATGAGCTTCAGGCCGTCGAACTGATCCATGACGTCCCGGATCCCCTGTTTCAGCTCGTCGCATTCGCCGGAGGCCAGAGCCGCGCAGTTGTACCAGAAGATCACATAACCGTGCTCCAGATTGTGGACCAAATACCCTTCGTGGAAGGGCGCCAGCCCGGCGAGGTCCTCCTCCTCGTAGAACTTCGCATCGTACTCGGCCGGGTAGTGCGGTCCCGAGGTCGGGGGATCGGTGGTGTAGGCCCCCGGATCCGTGCCCTCGGCGATATGGGTGGCCTCCATCAAGGGTGCGGCCTCGCCCGCCGCAGGTTGCACGGCGCGCGCGACAAGCCAACCCGCGCCGATCAAGACCAGCAGGCCAATCCCTCCCCAGATGAGGTAGCCCCTGCGCCTCTGGCGCCGCCTTTGTCGGCGGCGCTCTTCACGCTTCGACTCCTTCGGCATCTTTCCTCCGTCGATTCGGTACTTACCGCCCCAGTCCGCCAGGCCAGGGAAACACGTGGTCGATCCATCGGGAAATAATTCTACGTCACGCCCATTGGCTGACACACCGCCAAATGGCGGAATGGGCGGTCGACCTCTGTGGCCGCACGGAGGCCGCGAGAGCTCACAACGGCGCGGGTCACGGCCGGCTCCGGATGAGCTGGTTGACGACGACGTAGGTCTTCAGCCGCAGTCGGCCGGATGAGCCGGCGCGGCGCAGCGCCGTGCGCGCTTCCCCGGCCAACCGCCGTGGCAGCCGGGCGACGTCGTACCAGTCTTTCAGGTACTCGCGCAATTCCGCGACCGAGTCCCAGTAGCTCGAGGAATGGAACGAGCCGGTCCGCTGCAGGGCGAAGAGGCCCCGGCGCGTGACCTCGGCCACGGCGTTGTCGGCCGCTGGGTCGCCCGGATCGAATTCGGCTTCGTCGAGACGCCCCAGAGAACGCGCCTCAGGGCCCTGCACCAGTTCGAGGGGGCCGAAGGGCAGATAGGGGCGGATGTCGAGCAGGACTCCGCCCGCCACCAGCGTGCGCCAGATTTCGGACAGGGCATGGACCATGCCCTCTGGGACGATACATCAGAGGGACCAGGCCAACACCGCCGCGTCGAACCGTTCGGAAGCGAACGGCAAATGCTCGCTGTCGGCGATGACCCCGGCGACGCGATCCCACAGCCCGGGCGGGCGGTCCTCCATCATGTAAGCGACGGATTCGGCGTCGGTGTCGGTGCCGATGACGGAGCGGGCGCGCGCCGCATATTGCCACGTCAGCCGGCCGTCGCCGGCGCCGATTTCAAGGACGCGGGCTCCGGTCAGCTCGAGGACGGAGGCCAGCGTGGCGGCTTCGTGGCCTTCTGGATCGAAGGAGGTGGTCATCACGTAGCCAAGCTTCCCGGAAGCTTCAAGCTTCCGGGAAGCTGCCCTGCTCCTCGAACACCATCTCCCCGGCTCGGATAGGTGTCTTCAGCCGGTTCTCGGCCGGGGTGATCGGGCACGACCAATTCTCGTTGTAGGCGCAATACGGGTTGTAGGCCAGGTTGAAGTTGACCTCAAAGAGTCCGTCGGGAAGCTCCATCGGCTCGAGGTAGCGGCCGGCGCCGTAGGTGTCGCGGCCGGCCAGGGAATCGACAAAGGGGAGGAAGAGGCCCAGCTCGTTGTAGTAGATCGTCAGTGCCGCCGGCTGGCCCTCGACCTCGAAGGTGAATCGGCCGTACCGCTCATAGTCCCGAACGTCCCCCGTGCTCGTCTGCATGGGGATCGTCTCCGGCTGGGGGAAGCGTTCGACCTGCACGACGAGCCGCAGCGCGGGGTCTTCGGGGAAATAGCGCAGGCCGGCGAAGGCCTGCTGCTGGTCCGCCGTCAGCGGGCTGTCTGGACTGGTGCGGAAGAAGGCGTCCTTCTCGCGGCGAAACGCATCCAGCTCGGTCATCGACGGATTCCGCCTCGGACGGTGCCGCCGATGACGATGCCGGCGCTGATCAGCACCAGGTTCTTGATGATGTACTGCCCCTCGAGCGTCGGGACGAACGGGACGGAGACGAAGCAGATCCCGGGGAACAGGAACATCGGCGTGATCGTCCCGAGCATCTGCAGCCACAGCAAGGCCAGCGTCGCCCGCAGAAAGAGGCCGCTGAGCAGGCCAATTCCAATCAGGCACTCCCAAACGGCGAGCAGGATGACCGCCGCCCCGGGTGAGACGAGGCCGAACGACAGAAGCGAAATCGTATTGCCGGCCAGGGTCTGGGCCGGGCTCAATCCGGGGAAGAACTTGAGGAAGCCAAACCAGAAGAAGACGATGCCCAGACTGAGGCGCAGCAGCCGGATGCCGTTCCTGGCCATCCATCCGGAAATCGAGTTGTCGAGGCGATCGTAGGCGTTGGTGAGTGTGGTCATGGACGGTCTCCTTTCCGTGGGCGGTCCAGGCGTGGTGGGCGGTCCAGGCGTCAGGCGCCTCGCCGTGCCCAGACCGTCCCCTCCGGCGTGTCGCGCAATTCGAAACCGATCGCCAGCAGCCGGTCGCGCAGGCCATCGGCCAGGGCCCACTCGCCCCGTTCGCGCAGGCTGGCGCGGATCTCGATCAGAAGCTGAAGCAGCGGGGCGAGCTCGTCGTCGGTGGCCTGGCTGTTCTGCGCGGTTGTAGCGGCCTGGAGCAGCACCGCCGCCATCTCTGGTGGTGCCCCTTCGGCGGCAAGGCGCAGACCGCTGGGAAGATCGCCGGCTCCGATGCGGGCAACGGCGCGGCCAATCGCGCCCACCGGTTCCGGCGAACGGGCGGCGGAGGCCGCTTGCTCGGGAGTTCGTTTGGATGTCTGGCCCGCACGCAGCGCGTCGAGCGAGAAGCGGCCGCCGGCTTCGAAGCGACTGGTCTCGGCGCCACGCAGAACGGAAACGCCGCCCTTTCCCCGAACCGTCCCGACGCCGGCCGCCAGGTCGAACGAGACGGCAGTGTGTTCATCGACCCCCAGGACGACCGCCTTCGACGGCAGGAGGGTGTGGAGGCGGGCGAAACGGTCCATCCCCATGAAGCAAGCCCGCGTGTCATGCGTCCCGCCCTCGGCGTTATCCCAATGGGGCACGATCGCCAGTTCCATCCCCTGGCCGCCAAATAGGTCGAGACCTTCGGCCCAGGCGAGGGGTCGCCCGACCTTGTAGATTTCGTAGACCGGAAGCGCGTGCCGGCCGAGGGCGATCGTCGCCGCGCTGGCGAAGACCAGCTGGGCCCCTTCCTGCCAGCGCTCGATCATCGTCGCCAGGACGGGGGAGTCGCGTAGCTGATCGATGGCATAGGTCGGGCTGCCCGGGCCGGCGATGATGTAGTCGGCTTCCGCCAGCGCCGCCAGGGCCAACGCTTGCTCGGCCGGGGGATCCTCTCGGCTGAGGTAGCGCGCCAGGCGCAGATCGAGGCCGAGGCTGTTGCGGAAGTACTCCTGGAAGCGGCCGGCGATCGCCTGAACTCCCAACTCGAACCCGGCCGGGGTCTCGAGAAAGACCGGACGCGGCGCCGTTCGGCCGAGCTCCTCCAGCAGCTGCCGGTGGACCTTGACCATGCCGGCCGAGACTTCGCCGGAGCCAATCAGCGTGACGAGGCCGGGGGTGCTCACATGCAGCGCAGAGTATAGCCGGCTCCAATCCAGCTCGGACCTCTCGTTAACCTTCTTCTATCGGGCCGAGGCTAGGATGGAACCGAACAGCCTTGAATAGGCGAGGTGGAGCGATGTCCAAGATTGTCGGAATTGATCTGGGAACGACCAACAGCGTTGTGGCCGTGATGGAAGGCGGATCGCCGACCGTCATCCCGACCGCCGAAGGCGGGAACCTGTGTCCGTCGGTGGTGGCGTTCACCAAGAACGGGGAACGCCTCGTCGGTCAGACGGCCAAGCGCCAGGCGGTCGTCAACTCGGAGAACACGGTCTACTCCATCAAACGTCTGATCGGCCGCCATTTCGGCGAAACCGAGGTCGAGCGCAAGATGGTGTCCTTCCAGGTGGTGCCCGGGCCCAACGACGACGTGCGAGTCAAGACCCCGATCAACAACCGGGAGTCGACGCCGCAGGAGATCTCGGCCATGATCCTGGCCAAGCTCAAGGCCGATGCCGAGGCCTACCTGGGTGAACCCGTCGCCAAGGCGGTCATCACCGTCCCGGCCTACTTCAACGACTCGCAGCGCCAGGCCACCAAGGACGCCGGCCGGATCGCCGGCCTGGAAGTTCTGCGCATCATCAACGAACCGACGGCGGCGGCGCTGGCTTACGGGCTCGACAAGAAGAGCAACGAGACCATCCTGGTCTTCGACCTGGGGGGCGGCACCTTCGACGTCAGCCTGTTGGAGGTCGGCGAAGGGGTCGTCGAAGTCAAGGCGACCCACGGCGACACCCATCTGGGCGGCGACGACTGGGACCAGGTGATCCTCAACCACGTGGCGGACGCCTTCCA
>CAZMVJ010000136.1:0-7841 GCA_964569445.1 uncultured Anaerolineaceae bacterium
GGCATGCGCCAGCGGCTCGGGATGGCACAGGCGCTGATGAATCGGCCGCGGGTCCTGCTGCTCGACGAACCGGTCAGCGCCCTGGATCCGGGAGGCCGGCGGGACATGCTGGAGTGGATCGGGGAACTCAAGTCGGAGACGACCGTCTTCATGAGCACCCATATCCTGGAGGACGTCGAACGCATCTGCGACACGATCGGGATCCTCCATCGAGGCCGGCTGGTCGTCGTCGAAGCGCGCCAGACTCTGCTGACCCGCTACGCCGTTCCGGCGGTCGAAGTCGAATTCGACGCGCCGGCACACCGGATTGCGGCCTGGGCCGAGGCAGTTCGCGCCAAGCCGGGGGTCGTGGGGACGGATGTCGTCGGGTCGGTGGTGACGGTCCGGTTGCAGGCAGCCGACGCCCACCTCTCCGTGCAGGCGGCCGCCCTCGATGCCGGCTTGCCGGTGATCGCCTATCGCGTCGCCCGGCCGACTCTGGAGGACGTGTTCCTTCGCTTGGTGGAGGCCTGAGTGCGAACGCTTTTCTGGAAGGAATGGCTGGAGCAGCGAAGGTCGTACCGATTGCTGGCGGCCGTCATCGTCCTGGCCATCGCCGGGATCCTGGGGCCCCTCACGGCCAAGTACCTGCCCCAGATGCTGGCCAGCATGGCCGATGTCCCGGCCGGGCTGGCGGCGATCCTGCCGGCGGGCGACATTTCGATGGCGGTTGGAGAGTACAGCGACAACCTGGTGCAGTTCGGCGCCCTGCTGGCGCTGCTGCTGCCGATGGCGGCGATCGTCGGAGAGAAGACGCAAGGCACGGCCGCTCTGACGCTGAGCAAGCCCGTCTCGCGCTTTTCCTTTGTCGCCGCCAAGTTGGGCGCCCAGGGTCTGACACTGTTCTTGGCCGTGCTCACGGCGGTCGCCATCGGGTACCTGTACGTTGGCGTGCTCTTCGGCTGGCTCGATCCACTGGGGTTCGCCGCCGCCAACGCCATCTACTGGGTCTACCTGATGGTCCTGTCGTCCCTGACCATTCTGGCCAGCGCGCTGGCTCGGTCGACAGTGGCCTCGGCCGGAATCGCCTTTGGCGGCCTGATCGCCTTCGGGATTCTCGGCGGCCTACCGCCATTCTCGGCCTACTTGCCATCGGCGTTGCTGGCATGGGGGCGGGCCCTGGCCTTGGGTCTACCTGCGGAGCCTGCCTGGGCGGCCTTGGCGGTGAGTATCGGCCTCAGCCTCACGGCAGTGGCACTCGCCTGGCAGGTCCTGCTGCGCCAGGAGCTCTGAGGCCGGCCGGTTTCACGTGAAACAATGCCTGCTCCCGAAGCCCACTCCCGTGTGCCACGAAGGGTGCCGTAGCAATGGGGCAGCGCGGAAGCGGGCGGTTCGAGCCTGCCTCCGGTGCGAACTTCAAGCGAGATAGGAGACTGACAAATGGAAATCGCCGCGCGCGGGGCGGCCGCCCTGCTGATGATCGCCATGCCCCTGGCCTTGGGAGCCTACTTGGTCCGCCGCTCCCGGAGCGGCTGGGGCCTGTTCCTCGTCGGGGCTGTTACCTTCATCGGTTCGCAGATCTTCCACATCCCCTTCAACGCTTACGTTCTCAATCCGCTGCTGGCCTCCGCCGGCTTTGGCGCCGAGACGGGCCCAGGTCTGACGTTGGCGCTGGCGGCCCTGCTCTTGGGACTCTCGGCCGGCGTTTTCGAAGAAAGCGCCCGTTGGCTGGCCTATCGCTTCTGGATTCGCAGGGCGCGCACCTGGCCGCAGGGCCTCGTTTTCGGGTCGGGGCATGGCGGCGCCGAGGCGGTGATCCTCGGACTGCTGGCGCTGGCGACGCTGCTCCAATTGGTCGTCCTGCGCGGGCAGGACCTGGCCAGCCTCGTTCCGGCGGAGCAGTTGGCGGCGGCACAGCTCCAGGTCGAGGCCTACTGGTCGCTTCCCGGCTGGACCTTCTTCCTGGCCGCGGTCGAAAGGGCGTCGTCGCTGGCGGTGCAGATCACGCTGGCGGCGATCGTCTTGCAGGCCTTCCTGCGGCCCCGCGGCGGGCTGTGGCTCCTGGCGGCGATCGGGTGGCACATGCTGGTCGACGCCGTGGCGGTCTACGCCGGTTTCACGACCGGCCTCTACGGCGGATCTGTGACTGGGACGGTCATCACCGAGGCGACGATCGTCTGCATGGCGGGCATCAGTCTGGTGATGCTCTTCAAGTTGAAACCGGCGCCGGAACTGGAATCCGTCCCACCACCCGCGCCGCCTCCGCACGCCGGGCCGCTTCCAGGCGCTGCCGAGAGCCAGGCCCGCCTCGATGCCACCCGCTTCAGCGGTGAGGGAATGTGAGCCAATGATCGAGACGCACGAGTTGACGCGGCGCTTCGGCGACGTCCTGGCCGTCGACCGGCTGACTCTGACGGTCCGGCCCGGCGAGATCTTTGGTTTCCTCGGTCCGAACGGCGCCGGCAAGACCACCACGATCCGCATGCTGGCGGCACTGATCGAGCCGACCTCTGGCGAGGCGACAGTGGCCGGGTATCGCCTCGGAAAGGACGACAACCGACTGCGGGCCAAGGTCGGGTTTCTGACCGAGACCCCCGGCCTGTACGATCGGCTGAGCGCCGAAGCCAATCTGGCCTACTTCGCTCACCTCTACGATGTCGCCGACGTCCCCGGTCGCGTCGAGCACTACTTGCGCTGGCTGGGATTGTGGGACCAGCGCTACGAGCCGGCCGGGACGCTGTCGAAGGGCATGCGGCAGAAACTGGCCATCGCCCGCGCCCTGCTTCACGACCCGCCGGTTGTCTTCCTCGATGAACCGACCAGCGCCCTCGACCCGGAAGCGGCGCATCTGGTGCGCGATTTCATCGCCGGGCTGCGGCGTGAAGGCCGCACGATCATCCTGTGTACCCACAACCTGGATGAAGCCGACCGACTGTGCGACCGAGTGGCCGTCTTCAAGCAGCGCCTGTTGGCGCTTGACGCGCCGGCAACGCTGCGCAGCCAGCTGTTCGGCCGAACGGTCGTCTTCCATCTCAAGCAGGCCGACCCGGGGCACATCGCCGTGCTGGAGCGTTTCCCTTTCGTGACTTCGGCGCGGATCGTCGACGGGCGGCTGCTGGCGACAGTGCAGCAGCCCGAAGCCGAGAACCCGACGCTGGTGAAGGCGCTGGTCGAGGCCGGCGCCGAGGTCCAATTCGTCGGCGAGCTGCGTCAGACGCTGGAAGACGTTTATCTCAGACTTGTCAAAGGGACGCGGGGGACCGCGTAGGGGCACGGCACACCTGCCCTGGCGGGCGGTGCCAGGGTGCCGTGCCCCTACCATCAACAGTGAGGACTCGGGGATGCACAAAGTCTGGATCATCATCCGCAAGGAATGGAGCGAGGTCTTTCGCAACCGGTTGGTCCTGTTCAGCGTGGCCTTCCTGCCGCTGATCCTGACCGCCCTGCCCCTGGCAATCCTTGTCGGCCTTGGCGGCGGCGACGCCGGCGACGTCATCGCCGCCAGCGACATGCCGGAGAGCTTCACCCAATTGTGCGGCGGCCTGAGCGGCGGGGACTGCGGCGCGTACTTCCTGGTGAGCGAATTCATGCTCCTGTTCATGCTCCTGCCGCTAGCCATCCCGGTCACGATCGCCTCTTACAGCATCGTCGGTGAGAAGATCACCCGGACGCTCGAGCCGCTGCTGGCGACGCCCGTCTCGACGGTTCAGCTGCTCGGCGGGAAGAGCGCCGCCGCCGTCATCCCGGGAATCCTGATGACCTGGGCGGCCTTCGGTGTGTTCTCGATCGGCGTCCGCTTGCTGGCGACGCCGCAGGTCGCCGCTCGCCTGAGCGATCCGATGTGGCTGCTGGCGATCTTCCTCGTCGGACCTCTGCTGGCGCTGGCGGCGGTCAGCATCGCCGTGATGGTCTCGTCCCGCACCAGCGACCCGCGCGTGGCCGAGCAGGTCTCGATGCTGGTGATGCTGCCGCTGTTCATGGTGCTTGTCGGCCAAGTCACCGGCTTGATCCTGCTCAATGCCCAGCTGGTGCTGTACATCGCCGCCGGTCTGACGGTGGTCGACATCGGACTGATGGCCTTCGCCATCAACCTGTTCCAGCGCGAAACGATCCTGACCCGATGGCGATAGGGATCAGGCTCGTTCGAAGACCGCTAGCCCGGCTGACCGTCGCAGCCGCCCTGTTGGCCGGGGGATTGCTGCCGATGACAGCTTCGGCCCTGGACGGGTCGCTCCAGCTCAAGCTGCGTCGGACGTTCGGATATTCCTGGGGCAGCGACATTCAGGGGAGCTTCCTGCTGAGCGCTGAAGGGCCGGGCGGCCTGGAGCAAGTGACGTTCCACGTCGATAACCAGGTGTTGGAGTCGGTCAGCGCCCCACCCTTCCAGGCCCGGCTGCACACGGGAGACTATCCGCTCGGCCCCCACCGACTGTGGGCGGAAGGGACGTTCGGCAACGGGTCGGAGGTGGTGTCGAACGAGATTCTGGCGGAGTTTGTCGATCCCAGCGCCGGGTGGGAGTCGGCCGCCGGCATGCTGATCCCGATCCTGGTCATCGTGGGGTTGGCGATCGCCGCCGGGGCCGTCTTCACCGCCGTTTCCAGCCGGAAGTACAAGCCCGGCGTGTACGGCTCTTCCGGCGGTGCCATCTGTCCCCGCTGCAATCTGCCGCTGAGCCGCCACTTCTTGGCGCCCAACCTCGGCATAGGCAAGAAGCTCGAACGCTGCCCGCACTGCGGCAAGTGGTCGCGCATGCCTCGAGCCTCGGCCGAGCAACTGATGGCTGCCGAAGCGCGCCTGTTGGGAGAAGTTTCGCCTGAGGCAACACCCGAGGTGCAGGCCGAGGGCCTTCGCCGCCGAGTAGAGGATTCCCGCTTTGTCGACTGAGACGACGGCGGACCCCGCCCTGCAGCACGACTGCCCCGGATCGAGCCGCGTGGTGAGACAAGCGGCTCCGGTAGAATCCACCCGGTGAACGACCCCTATCCGGCGATCTGCGACTACGAAGGCTCCGACTACCAGGCCAGCTTCTGGGAGCGCGGCGGGCGCGCCTACGAGGACGGAGCCGAAGCCTTGGCACTGCGCCGGCTCATGCCGTCGTCCGGCGAGAAACTCCTCGAAGTCGGGGCCGGCGCCGGTCGAAATACGTCTCGCTACAGCGGCTTCGCCGAAGTCACCCTGCTCGACTACTCCCGCTCCCAGTTGGAACAGGCCCGCCGGCGCCTGGGCGACGGTCCGCGCTACCGCTTCGTCGTGGCGGATGTCTATCAAATGCCGTTCGCCGAGGGCGTCTTCGACGCGGCCACAATGATCCGCACCCTGCACCACATGCAGGATCCGGCGGCAGCGCTGCAGCGGGTGCGGCAGACACTTGGCGAGGGCGGCGTCTTCATCCTGGAGTTCGCCAACAAACGCAACCTCAAGGCGATCGCCCGCTGGCTGCTCCGGCGCCAGACGTGGAACCCCTTCGATCCGGCAACGGTCGAGTTCGCCCAACTCAATTACGATTTCCATCCCAAGGCTGTCGCCGGCTGGCTGGAGGCGTCGTTGTTCCACGTGGAACGTCGCCTTCCGGTCTCCCATTTGCGCCTGACCTGGCTGAAGCGCCATGTCCCGCTGGGGCTTCTCCTTGGTGTGGAAAGGGTCCTGCAGCATCTGGGTCGAGCCTGGCTGTACACCCCGAGTATCTTCATCCGGGCTCGAGCGGTCGGCTCGAGCCAAAGCCAACAGACAGGGTTCTGGCGCTGTCCGGCATGCGACTCGTTGGAGATGGAAGAGACCCAAGACGGCGTGAACTGCCGGCAGTGCGGCCGGCACTGGCCCAAGCGCGACGGCATCTATGAGTTCCGCCCCGGAGTCGGGTCGGGTTGACCGCGGTCGATCGACGGCAAGAATCCGGCGAATTTCCTCGCCTGCTTGCCATGCGGCGCAAGATGCCCTAGAGTGAAGCGGGCCTCGCCCCTCGAGAGAGTTCGCCTGCGCGGGGCCGTTTCCGGAGGTCGATCATGCTCCCCACTCGTCCGACCCACACCGTCGAGGTCGCCGGGCTGCGCCGCGATCTTCCCTTGTTCGAGGTAGCGCCCGGCGTGCGCATCGCCGTGCTCAACATCCTGGGAGACACCGAGTTGGTGGAGGCCTGCGCCCGGGCCCTGGCCGATCGCCTGGCGCGGGTCGAGTTCGACTTGATCGTGACCCCGGAGGCCAAGAGCATCCCGCTGGCGCACGCCCTGGCGCGCGTCATCGGGCGCGGCTACGTCGTGCTGCGCAAAATCCACAAGGTCTACATGGGCGAGACCGTCGACGTCGAGACGGTCTCGATCACGACCGGGATTCCGCAGACGCTCTACCTGGACGAGAAGGACCGCCACAAGATCACCGGCCGCCGCGTCGTCCTGCTCGACGACGTCGTCAGCACCGGATCGACGCTGGTGGGCATGCGGGCCCTGATGGCCAAGGCCGGCGCCATCATCGCCGCCGAGGCGGCGGTCTTCACCGAAGGCGATCCGGAGAAATGGAAGTCGATCGTCGCCTTGGGCCACCTTCCCGTCTTCGGCGCCGCCTGAACCAATTCGATTCGGCATGACCTCCACGCAAATCGAGACGTTCTCCGCCGAACATCTGGCCGGAGCGGCGGCGGTGCTGTCGGCGCGGCACACCGACCATCTGGCCCAGTCGCCGCTGCTGGCGCCCGGTGACGCCCGAGCCGCCCTGAAGGACTTCTGGGACAAGAAGGGCAAGTCCGGCGCGGTGGCGATCCGAGGCGGCCGAGTCGTGGGTTTCGTATTGGCCGAGATCATGGCCCACCCGCTTTTCGGCGATTGCGCGTGGGTGGCGCATCCGGGGCACGCCGCCGATGACGACGAGCTCCTGCGCGATCTTTACTCCGCCGCCGCCGAGGTGTGGGTCGAGTCCGGCGCCGACCGCCACTATGTCCTGGTCCCGGCCTACGCTCGGGCGCTGGAGCCTTGGTATCGGCTGGGATTCGGCCACATGCATGTCGAGGCGCTGCGGCCGATCTCGATGGAAAGAGCCACCGCCTTGGCCGGCATGACCCTACGCCGCGGGAGGCGGGACGATCTGGAAAACGCCGAGGCGATCGATCTGGAGATCTTCCGCATCCAGCAGCGCTCGCCGTCCTTCTCGCGTCTGCCGCTCAATCGCGGCGCGCGCCGCGACGAGTGGATCGAGATGGACCTCGACGAGGACGGCTTGCGCTACCTCGTCGCCGAACTGGACGGAAAGCCGGTGGGCCACACTCTCATCTATCGACCCGAACCCGTTCTAGGTTACCCGGCCGACGCCGCCTACCTGGCCTCGACGGCGGTGCTCGAAGATGTGCGCGGTCAAGGCATCGGCGCGGCGCTCGTCGCCGGGATCCTGGGCTTGGCGGCCCAGGCCGGCTACCGCAGCGTCGTAACGAATTGGCGCATGACAAACCTGTCGGCGTCGAGGTTCTGGCCGGGGCAGGGATTCCAACCGATTTATCACAGGCTGCACCGCGCCCTCGGGAGTGGATGAGGGGGCGACGCGCCGGCGACTCACAATGAAAAGCAACCGGCTCGCCCCATCGGGCGAGCCGGCCTGGTTCTCGGCCTGGGATCGAGGCACCGCTAGCCTGGCCGACGCGCCGTGATGGACGTGCTGGTGAATCGCTGCGCCAGCTCACGCAGCCCGTCGTCGCCCAGGCGTTGGCGCAGCGGCGAGCCGCCTTGCGGCAACTCGTCGGCCGTCGTGCGCGAGACTACGTCCAGCCGCACTTCGGCAAAACCGGCTTGCAGCAAAGCGGCGCGCAGCGCCGACGAAGTCAGGGCGCCGGCGGCGCAGGCGGCCCAGTCAAGCGAGCGGCGGATCTCGGCTTCAGAGA
>CAZMVJ010000137.1:0-7741 GCA_964569445.1 uncultured Anaerolineaceae bacterium
AGCACCCTGGCCGAAGTCTATTCCCACCGCTTGTCATTCCGAACGAGCCCCGAGCAAGGGCCTGGAAAGACGCTGAGGAATGGTCTAGGGGCGAGCGACACTTGCACCCCCTGGCACCGCCCGCCAGGGCAGGTGTGCGCTGGCAGCGCAGCTGCCAAGTGCAGGTGGGAATCACCGAGGCGCGCCGGGGCCTCGGAATGACATCAAGTGAGGGCCAGCCCGGGGAGGGGTGAGGTTTTCAAGGAGGCAGGGGGCCAAAGGCCCCCCGCCTCCTTGAGTTTCTCCACCCCCGTTCGCGCAGCACCCCTGAGGGGCCCCGCCATGCTCCTTCTTATCGAAGACACTCACGTGGCGGAGAGGGGGCAGGGGGTGAGGTCGAAGAAGTTCCGAAGCGCGGCGAAGTCCGTCAACAGAGTCGCGAGACGGGACACTAGTCGGCGCGACGGCGCCGCCCGCCGGACGACGCCGCGGGCGGTCGCCCGAAGGCTCCCTCGTAGCGGGTAAGGATTTCGTCCTCCAGCCCGGCCTCGAACCGGTGAAAGCGGTCGACGAAATCCTTCGCCTCGTCGGTCAAGCGCGCCCCCCCGCCCCCTTCGCCGCCGACCTCGGTTTCGAGCAAGTGCAGGCCGCTGCGCTCCTCCATCTCGTGGACCTTTTCCCAGGCGCGCCGGTAAGGGATGTTCAGTTTTTCGGCGGCCGCCCGAATCGATCCCGAGGCATGGATGGCTTCCAGCAGGCGCACCCGCCACGCGCTGAGGACCACCGCCCCTTCCGCTTCCACCCAGAGATTGAATCGCGGCTTCATCCGGTTGTCCCTTCTGCAAGCTCGACGCGGAGCTGAACGGCCTTGCGCGTGCGCGCCGTCAGGCGGGCGGCGTGACCGATGCGCAGGCCGGCCAGCCAGACGACGTCTTCCCCCGATGTGACGACCGGCCAGTTGCGCCGGGCGCCGGCCGGAATGTGCAGGCTGTTGAAAATGTCCGCCAGTTTGCGGTGGCCGCGCATGCCAAGGGGCTGCATCCGATCGCCGGGACGGGGCGGCCTGACGACGAGCTCGGATTCGAGCCGCGCCCGATCGAGCCAGACGGCCTCCGTCAGCGTGCCTGCCCCTGCCCGGGACACGTCCGCCGGAGGCTCGGCCTCGGCCGAGACGATCAGGACGCCGTCACGCAGCAGAACGCGGGCCGGTGGGTGGACCGGCGTGGGCTCCGCCGACGACAGCTGAGGGTAGCCAGCGTACTGCGGCTGCGTCCCGCCGGCAATGAGCAGGACCTCGTCGCCTTGATCGAGGAGCTCCAGACCCCCCGGAAGCCCGGTGCGCCGTCCGACCCGGCGCTGCTCGAGGCGGGCGCGGGCAAGCTCGACCGCATCAAAACCGAAATCCCTCAGGGCGGGGTTAAGCCGGCGCGCGGCGCGGCCGAGCACCGCACGCTGGACGGCGATCGGCTGCGCCTGGAAGGCGGTCCGATGCAAGGCAAGCGTTCCATCCTGTCGGATCTGGAGGACGGCCGGTTCGACCGCCGCCAGGATCTCATCGAGAAGCTCGGCCTCGCGCCGCATGATCTCGCCGGTATGCGTCAGCGCCTGGCGAACGCGTGGGTTGTAACTCTCCAGTTCCGGCAGCAGCACATGCCGGAGGCGATTGCGGAAGAAAGTCGTGTCGTCGTTGGTTGCATCGCGGCGCGGTCGCAGGCCGGCGGCCCGGCAATGGGCTTCGGTCTGCAACCGCCGGATCGTCAGGAGAGGGCGCACCAGCACCATTTCCTCCGCCCCCTCCATCCCGGACCACTGGCGCAGGGACGTTCGCGGCAGCATACCCCGCAGCCCGTGGGCGCCCGCGCCTCGCAGAACGTGCATCAGAATCGTCTCGGCCTGGTCATCGGCGGTGTGACCGGTGGCGATGGCCGTCGCGCCCCACTCCCGTGCGGCACGCACCAGGAACGCATAGCGGACCTGACGGCCTGCCTCCTCGAGCGAAAGGCCGCGCCGGAGCCAATCGTCGGGCGTGAGGCGTTCGACGATCGCCGGTAGACCCCATTGGCGCGCCAGGCGCAGCACGAATTCGGCGTCGCGCCAGCTTCCGGGTCGCAGCCCATGGTCGAGGTGGGCCACCCGCAGCGGGTAGTTGAGCCGATGCAGGCAGTCGAGCAGGCACAGACTGTCCGGCCCACCGGAAACGGCGACGACCACGCGCTCTCGCGCCGACAGCATTTGTTCGCGTGCGATGAAAGCCGCAACCTCGTCGCCGATGAGCATTCCGTGAGAGATTCTAGCACCCGCGCCCGCGGCGGTTATCCTCCTCAGCATGCGGTCCGGCGCGAGAACCCCTCCCTCTCCGAATGCTATAATGCCGGGTTGGCCTGCTCCCCCAGGAGGGAGATTCCTTGGCATTCAATCCGCTGCACTGGCTGCTGGGCCTGTTTTCCCTCGATATCGGCATCGACCTGGGGACGGCCAATACACTGGTGCATGTCAAGGGCAAGGGCATCGTTCTCAACGAGCCCTCCTGGGTGGCGATCGACAAGAAGACCAAGCGCGTCCTGGCCATCGGCGCCGAGGCCAAGGAGATGGTCGGCCGCACGCCGGCCAACGTCTCCGCCATCCGTCCCCTGCGCGACGGTGTGATTTCCGAGTTCGAGATCACCGAGGCGATGCTGGAGTACTTCATCGGCAAGGCCCACGAGCAGAGCGTCGTGCCGGTGCCGCGCCCGCGCGTCGTCGTGGGCATCCCCAGCGGGGCCACCGAAGTGGAGAAGCGCGCCGTGTATGACGCCTCGATGGCCGCCGGCGCCCGCCAGGCGTTTCTGATCGAGGAACCGACGGCGGCCGCCCTGGGAGCGCTGCTGCCGATCGGCGAGGTGCGGGGTTCGATGATCGTCGACATCGGCGGCGGCACGACCGAGATGGCCGTCTACTCGATGGGCGGCATCGTCGTGTCGCGATCGCTGCGCGTCGCCGGTGATGAGATGGACCAGGACGTCATCAACTACATCCGTAACAAGTACAACTTACTCATCGGCGAACGGATGGCCGAGCGGGTGAAGATCACCATCGGCTCGGCTTTCCCCCTCAAGGAGGAGAAGACGACGATCGTGCGCGGCCGCAACCTGGTCTCCGGCTTGCCGGAGGCGGTCGAGGTGTCGTCGGTCGAGATCCGCGAGGGGCTGGCGGCTTCGGTGCGGGTGATCGTCGATACGATCAAGGACGCCTTGGATGAAGTCCCGCCCGAGCTCGTCGCCGACCTGATGGAGATGGGCATCTGCCTGTGTGGCGGCGGCTCCCAGCTGCAGAATCTGGCCGACCGACTCTCCAATGACCTGAAAATGCGGGTGTGGATCGCCGAGGATCCGATGACATGCGTCGTCCGCGGCACCGGCATCGTCCTGGACGATATCGAAAACAGCGCTCGCTTCCTGGTGGGGCTCAGCCGGAGCGCCGGGTGATCGATGTCGCCTCGGCTTCCGCCTCGCCCCGCCCTGCCATCTCTGCACGACTTCCATTCGAATCGCGCGTCTGAGGCGTCCGTCGGAGGCGCGGCGTGAGCCGCTCCTCGTCGCGAGCGCTGCTGGCGCTGACCTTCATCCTGATCGCCGGCGGACTGCTGGTCCTCAACCTGGGCGGCTACTTGCAGGCCGCCGAAGGGATGGCCCTGCGCCCCTTGGGTGCCATGCAGGGCTGGCTTTCTCAGCGCGTAACCGCCATCCAGACCTTGTTGACTTCGCCGACCGACCTGGCAATGCTCCGGTCCGAGAACCTGCGCCTCGAAGCGGAGGTCGCCCGGCTGGAGCGCGAGTTGATCGCCGTTCGAGAACAGGCGGCGGAGGCCGAAGTGTTGGCCGGCCTGCTGGGTTACGCCCGCACCCGCCCGGAGAGCCGCTACGTGGCGGCGCGCGTCATCGGGCAGGACGTCAGCCCCTTTATCCGATCGGTGTGGATCGACCGCGGGTCGGACGGCGGGCTGCAGCAGGGCATGCCGGTCGTGACCGAACGCGGATTGGTCGGCAGAGTGGCCGAAGTCTATTCGACCATCGCCCGCATCCAGCTCATCACGGACCCGCAAAGTTCCGTCAACGTTCGGCTCCAGGCGTCGCGCGCCGACGGGGCCTTGCAGGCCCAGTTGAACGGCGAGTTGTGGGTCGAGGCCATCGACCAATCGGCCTCGGTCACGCCCGGTGAGCTGGTCCTGACCTCGGGTCTGGGCGGCGCCTTTCCGTCCGACATTCCCGTCGGACAGATCCTGACCGTTCGCAAGCGCGACTACGAGTTGTTCCAGCAGGCGGTGCTGCAACCCAGCGCCGACCTGGAGAATCTGCTGGTGGTCCTGGTCATCACCAACTTCCAACCGCTCGCTCCGCCGGGCGCGCCCTGAGGAGCCGGCGGGGATGGCTTACGTCGCAGGAACGGTGGTGATGGCGCTGCTGGCCGTGGTCCAGTCCAGCCTGCTGAACCGTTTTCCGTTCCTCAACGGGACGGCCAATCTCATCTTGCTGGCCACGGTCAGCTGGGCGTTGACCGGGCGCGTGACCGAGGCCATGCTGTGGGCCTTCTTCGGCGGTATCTTCCTCGACCTGCTTTCGGGGGCGCCCTTCGCCGTTTCGTCGATGGCGCTGGTGTCCGCCGTCTATTTGGCGTCCCTGACGGAGGGCCGCTTCTGGGAGGCCCATCCGATGGCGCCGCTGGGGGTGATGGCCGCCGCCTCGCTGGTCTTCTTCGCGCTGACGATGGCTGCCCTGTGGATCAGCGGACACCCAATGGATCTGGCGTTGGCGATGACCCAGGTCGTGCTGCCGAGCACCTTTCTCAACGTCTTGTTGGCGCTGCCTTCGTCCCAGTTGGCCGGCCGCCTGCGTGAGGCGGCTTTCCCGCCCCCGGTGAGGATGGGATGACGACCGAGCGTCGCCGCCTGAGTCACCTGCCGTCTGCCCGGCTGATGGCGACGTATGCCCTGATCGCCGGCCTGCTGGTGGTCTTCGTCGGACGCCTCTATCAGCTCCAAGTCCTCGAGGGAACCTCCTACCTGGAAGTGGCTGACGACAACCGCTTCGATACGGTCAGCCTTCCGGCGCCGCGCGGCGTGATCTACGACCGCAATGACATCCTGCTGGTGCGCAACATCCCGCTGTTCAACGTCGTCGTCACGCCGGCCCTGCTGCCGGATTCGGCCGCCGAGGTAGAGGCCATCTTCCAGCGCCTGTCGGCGCTGACCGGCGTACCCGTCGATCGGGAGGGGCCGGCGGGGTTGCCGTGTCTCACCGACCGCGGCATCCGCCAGCTCGTCATCGAGGGCGACACCAATAGCCCCTACGATGCCTGGCCGATCGCCTGCGACGTCGCCACCGAGACGGCGCGTATCGTCATGCAGCAGGCCGTCGACATGCCCGGCGTGTCGGTGGCCGCCACCCCGGCGCGCGACTACACCACCGGCGACCTGACCTCGGCCGTCATCGGCTACCTGGGACCGATCCCGGCGGCCCAGGCCGATACCTACGCCGAAGCCGGATTCGTCGTCGGCCGTGACAAGATCGGCTACGCTGGAATCGAGGCCCAGTACCAGGATGTCCTGGCGGGGACCAACGGCCGCAAGCTGGTCGAGCACGACGTCGGCGGACAGGCGCTGCGCGAAGTGGGCGAAGTGACTCAGCCCGTCCCCGGCAACAACTTGCGGTTGACGATCGACACCCGTCTGCAAGCGGCGGCGGTCACTGCACTGCGCAGCCGCATGGAGTTCATGAATCGCTTCGCCGGCGAGGTGCGCACGCCGCTCGGCGCGGTCATCGCCATGAATCCGCAAACCGGCGAGATCCTGGCGATGGCGACGCTGCCGACCTACCAGAACAACCGCCTGGCCCGCTTCATCCCGCTCGACTACTACGAGCAGCTGGTCGCCGATGAACGCGGCAAACCGCTGATCAACCATGCCATCCAATCGGTCTTCCCTCCGGGATCGACCTTCAAGCTGGTCACCGCCATCGGCGTGATCGAGGAGGGCGTCGTAACACCGACACAGTTGATCGATGACCCCGGCCGGATCACGATCTCCAATCAATACTTCCCGAACGACCCCGGGCGGGCCAGGGACTTCGTGTGCTGGAAGCCGGAAGGTCACGGGCGGATCGACTTCGTCCACGCCATCGCGCAGTCGTGCAACGTCTACTTCTACAAGGTCGGCGGCGGCTTCCCGGGAGAGGTCGAGCAGGGATTGGGAATCGAACGCCTCAACATCTATGCCCCGGCGCTCGGGTACGGCTCGCCGCTCGGCATCGACCTGCCGGGCGAGGCGCCGGGCCTGGTCCCGGACGAAGACTGGAAACGGATCAACCTGGGCGAGAGTTGGTCGACGGGCGATACCTACAACGCCGTCACCGGGCAGGGCTTCGTCCTGGCCACGCCACTGCAGGTGCTCAACTCGGTGGCGACCCTGGCCAATGACGGCCGGGTCATGCGCCCGCACATCGTCCAGCAGGTCCTCGACGGGGAAGGCAATGTGCTCGTCGACGTCCAGCCCGAGATGTTGTGGGATATCTCCGACGGAGTCCTGACCCCGGGAACGCCGGATACGCTCGTCGATCCTTCCGTCATCGATCTGGTGCAGCAGGGCATGCATCTGGTCACGACCGAGGGGACGGCCTTCAGATACGCGAATCTGGACACGATCTCCTCCGCCGGGAAGACCGGCACCGGCGAATTCTGTGATCGATTGGCGCTGGAGCGGAACCTGTGCATACCGGGCAGGTGGCCAACGCACGCGTGGTACGCAGCCTATGCACCCTTCGAGAACCCCGAGATCGCTGTAGTCGCTTTCATCTACAACGGCGGCGAGGGGGCGGTGACGGCCGGGCCGGTGGTGAAGCAGATCCTCGAGGCCTACTTCGAGCTCAAGGCCATCGATGCCGCCCGCGGCGTCCCCTGAACCCCACAGGCTCAAGAAAGCCCGCTGGAGGCATTCCCAGGGCCTTCTGGGGGCAGCCAAGCGCCAGCCCTGGGTCCTTGGCCCGCTCCCGAGGCAGATACAGGGGAGCGAGCGCTTTCGAACCGCTGTGCTATAATCCGGCGACCTCGGGGCCAATGACCGGGAGATTGCCGATCAAGGGCGTTCGTGACGGACTGCTCGTGACGCTGCCGGAAGGTGCGTGGGAGTACGTGCGCGCCGATCTCCTGGCAACGATCGACGAGCGCGGAGACTTCTTCCGCGGCGCGCGCCTGGTCCTCCAGGTGGACGATCGCCCGTTGGGCGCGGCCGAGCTCGGAAGCTTGCGAGATTTGCTGGCCGAACGCGAGGCGGCGCTGTGGGGGGTGCTGTCCAGTCTGCCTTCGACCCGCGCCGCAGCGGCCGATCTCGGACTGCAGACTTCGCTGACGCCGGCCCCCACCCCGGAGGAAGAAGACGAGGTTGAAAGCGCCGAGTCGGATTGGGACCAGGCGGTCTTCCTGCAGCGCACGCTGCGCTCCGGGCAGAGCGTGCGCCATCCGGGGCACGTCGTCGTGCTGGGCGACGTCAACCCGGGGGCCGAGATCATCGCCGGCGGGCACGTTCTGGTGTGGGGGCGAGTGCGCGGCGTGGTGCACGCCGGGGCCGGCGGGGACGGCACCGCCACCGTGGCGGCGCTCGACCTGGCACCGACTCAACTGCGCATCGCCGGTCACATCGCCGTCTCGCCCAAGCGGCGCGGCGCCGTGCGACCCGAGGTGGCTTTGATCCGCGACGGACATCTGGTGGCCGAGCCCTGGGAGGGCGACAGCC
>CAZMVJ010000138.1:0-7724 GCA_964569445.1 uncultured Anaerolineaceae bacterium
ACATGCGCTCGACGTACTCGCGCAGCATCCGGCGCATGCTGAAGCGCGGCGCCAGCGTGCGGATCGACTCGCGCACGCGGCCGAGCCATTCGCGGGGGATGTTGTCGTCCGAGCGTTCCAGGTAGTAGAGCGGGATGACTTCGTTCTCGAGCAGCGTGTAGAGCGCCTCGGCATCGGCGCCGTCGTCGGCCGAGTCGGTATCCCCGCCGATGGCCCAGCCGTTTTCGCCGTTGTAGCCCTCGCGCCACCAGCCGTCGAGCACCGACAGGTTGAGCGCTCCGTTGAGCGCCGCCTTCTGGCCGGACGTGCCGCAGGCTTCGTTCGGACGGCGCGGGGTGTTGAGCCAGATGTCGACGCCCTGCACCAGGTCGCGGGCGAAATTCATGTCGTAGTCTTCGACGAAGACCAGGCGTCCGCCGGACTCGGCCAGCTTGACCCGCCGATACACGTCCTGGATCAATCGCTTGCCGGGTTCGTCGGCCGGATGGGCCTTGCCGGCGTAGATCACCTGAACCGGCATGCCAGCGCGATGCAGCAGCGCCAGCAGACGGTCGAAATCGTGGAAGAGCAGGTGGGCGCGTTTGTAGGTGGCGAAACGGCGGGCGAAGCCAATCGTCAGCGCGTTGTGATCGAGCAGGGCTCCGCTGGCGAGCACCTGCACCGGATGGTGATCGTCGGTGAGCCACAGGCGGCGGGCGCGGTCGCGCATCCGCGCCGTCAGCTTGCGCTTCAAATGGCGCCGGACTTCCCAGAGCTCTTCATCCGGGATCCGGTCAACCCCGTTCCAGACGAGCGGGTCGTCGACGTGCTCGGCCCAATCGGCGCCCAGGTGCCGGTCATAGAGCTCACTCAGGCTGCGGGCGATCCAGGTGCCGGTGTGGATGCCGTTGGTGATCGAATCGATCGGGATCTCGCCTTCGCTGCGGCCCGGCCAGACGAACGACCACATCTTGCGGGCGACCTGGCCGTGCAGCTCGGAGACCCCGTTGCGCCCCCCCGACAGGCGCAGCGCCAGGATCGCCATGCTGAAGGTCTCACCCCACGGGTGGCGATGGCGGGCCAGGTCGAGAAAGGGCTCCCGGCCGAGGCCGAGCTGGGGCCAGAAGGCGCCGAAGTGTTTGTCGATCAGCCACAGCGGGAATTCGTCCTGCCCGGCCGGCACCGGAGTGTGGGTGGTGAAGACCGTGGCCCGAACCACACGCGCTTCGGCCTCGGCAAAGGTGCGACCGGCGGCGACGAGCTCGCGCAGACGCTCGAGCGCCAGGAAGGCCGAGTGGCCTTCGTTCATGTGCCAGACGGCCGGGTTGTAGCCGAGCGCCCGCAGCGCCCGGACACCGCCCAGCCCGAGCAGGACCTCCTGGGAGAGCCGCGCTTCCAGGTCGCTGGTGTAGAGGTGGGCGGTCAATTCGCGGTCCGACGGTTGATTGCCGGCGACGTTGCTGTCGAGCAGATACAACGGCACACGTCCGATCTGGATGCGCCACAACTGCGCGTGCACCGTCCGGCCGGGAAGCTCCACCGAAACCGTCAAAGGCCCGTCCTGTTGATCGAGCACCGGGCGGACCGGCAGGTCGGCGAAATTGAGGGGGGTGTACTCGGCTTCCTGCCAGCCGTCCTCGGTAATGTGCTGGCGGAAGTACCCCTGGGTGTAGAGGAATCCCAGCGCCACCATCGGCAGCCCGAGGTCGCTGGCCTCTTTCAAGTGGTCCCCGGAGAGGACGCCCAGACCGCCGGCGTAAATCGGGAGCGACTCGTGCACCCCGAACTCGGTCGAGAAATAGGCGATCGGGCTTTCGACGCGTTCGGGGTACGTGGACGGATACCAGGCCTGGTCGCCCTGCGCCAGGTAGTCGTCGAAAGCGCGCACGATGGCGTCGTATTGAGCCAGGTAACGGCGGCTGCGCGTGGCGGCCCGCTGCGCCGGACGAGGGACTTGGCGCAAGAAGGTCACCGGGTTGTGGCCGGCGATCTCCCAGGCTTCGGGGTCGATCCAGCGGAACGCCCGATCGGCGCCGGCGTGCCAGGTCCACCACAGGTTGTAGGCCAGGTCAGGGAGGCGACGCAGCCGCGTCGGGAGGTGAAAGTCGTTCTTGCCGGGGGTCGCCTGGGGTTCCATCGGAGCGTGCAACCGCCTCGCGACGGAGGTGGCGAGGCGTGGCGAATCTTACCATGCCGGGAGCACGCCCTGGGCGATCATGGAGGGGAGGCGCGCCGATTTGTTTGGCGCTCACAACGAACCCGAGGTCGTCCCTGGCACGCCGCAGCACGCGCACCACGCTCGCCGACTTCCGATCTGCCGCGGACGACCCTTCCACCCGTCCCTTTGGCGGCATGGCCTGAGGGAGACATCGACGACTTGCTGGAGAAAGGCCCGATCGATGGCCTGGCTAGATCTCGACCCAGATAGGGCTGGCTCTGATCACGGGCACTGCTCCACATGCAGAAACTTCCGACACTCGTCGGTCGTCAACGCACGCGTTACTCGCGTCTCGGCCAACGCCACCAGCTCTTCCATCGGCAGGACGTAGACGCGCGCCGTGCCGTCGTCGCTCATGCTCGCCAGGCGCGTCCCATCCGGGCTGAACGCCACATCCCCGACGACGGCAGTGTGGCCGTACAGGGTGAGCAGTTCTTCGCCGGTCACGCCATCCCAGAGTTTCACGGTCTTGTCGGCGCTGGCTGTGGCGATGCGCGTCCCATCTGGGCTCCACGCCGCGCCATAGACCGCGCCCGCGTGGCCGGACAATTCCATCAGCAGTTGGCCGGTCGCCGCATCCCACACCTTTGCAGCTTCGCTCGAGTCGGTCGTGAGCAGGCGCATGCCATCCGGGCTGAAAGAGACCGCGTTGTTGACCCCGGTCGGAATGGGCAGGCGCAACAAGGGCTTTCCAGTTGCGAGATTCCAGACGATAGCAACCTCATCCCCGCCGCCCGTGATCAGCCGTGCGCCGTCCGGGCTAAAGTCGAGCCAAAACACACGGCCGGCATGGCCAGTGAGTGTCAGCAACTCCTTGCCCGTCGCGATATCCCAGAGTATGGCTGTATTCTCCCTTGGACTGGCCGTGGCCAGTCGCTTCCCATCCGGGCTGAACTTGACCTCGAAGGTGCGTTGCGCATGCCCGGGCAAAGTCTGCAATAGCCGTCCCGTCGCCGCATCCCAGATTCTTGGCAACCCTTCTGTACCGCCGGTGGCGATGAATCTTCCATCAGGGCTGAAGGCGCCGGCGTTGAGGTTTTCGCCACTGGCCAGGGACAGGGTATACAACAGTTCGCCGCTCAGGGCATCCCACACCTTCACTTTCCCCTCATTACTGCTGGTCAGCAAACGCCTCCCATCGGGACTGAAATGACCTCTATAGACTTGCTGGGTGTGGCCGGTCAGGGTGAACAACTCTCGGCTGGGAGCAGCCTGCCATATGCGTACGGTTGCATCGTCGCTGGCTGTGGCAACATGGGTTCCGTCGGGGCTGAAGGCGACGGCTCTTACCGCGCTGGAGTGGCCAGAGAGGGTGAACAATAGCTGACCTGAAGAGGTGTCCCAAACTCTTGCCGTTCCGTCGTCGCTGACAATAGCCAGGCGCGTTCCATCCGGACTGAAAGAGACGCCGGTATTCCGGGCGGCATTGCCGGACAGAGTTAATAGCTCCGCACCAGTCTCGGCATCCCACACTTTCGTCGTTGTGTCGTAACTGGCTGTGGCGATACGCGTCCCATCCGGGCTGTACACGAGTGCCAGGATGGCCTCCTTGTGCCCGGCCAAGGTGAGCAACTTTTCCCCTGTTACCGCATCCCAAATTTGTGCTGTCCCCGCAGGCCCACCCGTCGCGAGGCGCGCCCCGTCGGGACTGAAGGCGACATCATCTTGATTGACAATCGTAAGTGTGTCGCCCGTCGGAGTCAGGTCTTTGGAGAGTGTCAGCGAGATCCGGGAAGTCGCCAAATCCCACACGCGCACCGTCCCGCTGGCGCTGGCTGTTGCTAAGCGCGCTCCATCGGGGCTGAAGGAAAGAGCGTAAATAGATGAAGGCTCGGCTTCTTCGGCAAGCGTAAGGAATGCTTCACCGGTCGTCGCGTTCCATAGAGTCACCTCTCCGGCCTCGCCGGCGGTGGCTAGATCCTTGGCGTCGGGGCTGAAGGCAATACCGTACAGTTTTCCGCTCGTCTCTGGGCTCGGATTAAGCGTCAACAATTCGTGGCCCGTCGCCGCCTCCCAAACTTTGGCCGTCCCGTCCAAGCTGGCCGTGGCCACCCGTCTTCCATCCGGGCTGAAGGCGACATCGTTCACTCCGCCGGCATGGCCGCGCAGAGACAGGTACGATTGTTGAGCTGAGACGGCTCGATGGAGGGCTTCTTCGGCTTGCGGCGTCCAAGTCTGATCCACCGAGTAGGTCACGGACACGGCTTCCAGAGCCAGCAGAATACTTCGATCCGGGTCCAAACCGATGCTGTTGACCGCCGCGGCGGCCCAATCGCGCGAGATCGCCAGGCGGGCTAGCTGGTCGGCGCGGGCAAAGTTAGCCTGGGCGGTGACGGCGATAGCCGCGTTTTGCGCTGCGAGAGTACTATTGCGTTGGGCAACGACCCCGGCGGCCAGTACGGCGACGACCGCCAACACCAGGGCGCCCGCCAGGTAGAGGGCCCGGCGTCGGAGTTGTCCGGCCCCGCGGCTTTGCTCTTCGGCGCGCTGCTTTTGTTCCTCGGCCAATTTCTGGGCCGCCTCCAATTCGCGATCTCTCTGGGCTTCGCGCTCGGCCACCTCGTGTTCCGCCGAGGCCTGCGAGGCGGCGATGAAGTCGCCTTCGAGATCATTCATTTCGTCAGGATGTGCCGCCGCCCATTCGCGAACCTGGATCAAGCGCGCGCCGCGATACAAGAGGTCCTGCCCGCGGTCCGAGGCGAACCATTCCCGGGCGGTCTCGGTGAGATGCCGGTGGAAGCGCAAGCTTTCGCGGTTATCTTCCAGCCAGCCGCGCAGCGTCGGCCACTCACGGATGAGCGCTTCGTGCGCCACTTCCGCCGTGTTCTTGTCCAGGGTGATCAAACGCGCGTCGGCAAGCATCGCCAGGGTATCCCGAACCGCCGTAGCATCCTCCGGTTTCGAGATCAACTCGTCGAACGTGACGCGGCGCCGGGTATCCGCCACGGCCTCGCTCTCGCCCAATTCGGTGAGGCGCATGAAGATGCGGCGGGCAATGGCCCGCTGCTGCGGCGTCAATTGATCCTGGAAAACGGCTTCGGCGGTTTCGGCGATGGCGCCGCGCACGCCGCCCGACGCCAAATAGCCGGAGAGCGTGAGAGTGCGTCCACGCCGGCGGTGCCAGGTTTCAAGCAAGGCGTGCGAGAGGAGAGGCAGAGATCCGGGTTCCCCCTGGACGTCCTCCAGCAAGACGTCGACCAGGCCCGGATCCATGGCCCACCCGCCGCGTCGGAGCGGCTCTTCGATCGCCCGCCGGAGGTCATCGGCGGTCATCGGCCCGATGTATTCCTGTTCACTCGCCATCGCTTCGCGCAGCGAGTCGTACGGTGCACAATGAGCATAGAAGTCGGCGCGCAGGGTGATCACGACCGACGTCATCCCGCCGGCCCCGGCCGCCATCAGGTTATCGATATACGCCTGGCGCTCGGTTTCGTCTCGGCAGAGGGTGAAAAGCTCTTCGAACTGGTCAACCACGAGCAGTACTTGTCTGGCATCGGGGGAGCCCGCCGGGGCCGGGCCCAATGGCTTCGCGTTCCCCTCCAACCTTGAACTTTCGCCCAGCAAGCGGCGCGCGAACAAGTGCAGCGAGCGCGAGTCGCGGGCCAGGTCGTCGATGAGGGTGGCTGTCGCCGAAACGGACTCGCCCTCCCGGGTGAGGCTGGTCGCCAGGGCTTCCAGCGGGCGGGAGGTCGGCGTGAGAACGTGGATGATCCAGGCCGACGAAGGATGGCTCCAGCGCAAAGCGGGGATCAGGCCGGCTCGCACAACGGACGATTTGCCGCTGCCGGAGGCACCCACCACCGCAAGGAAGTGAGTCGGGCGATCTGAGCGGGGGGTCGCTCCGAGGCGAGCCAACAATCCGGCGACAACGGTCTCCCGGCCAAAGAACAGGTCGGCGTCGGCTTCGTCGAAGTACTGCAAACCTTTGAAGGGCGGCAAACCGGAGGCCGGCGCATCCTCGCGGTCCATGCTGGCCGCAAGGTCCATCAGGCGCGCCAGCAGAGCCGGCTCCTTTTCCAATTCGAGAACCGGTGCGAATCGGGCGGGGATGGTGGCCAGATCGGGCAGCCGCAGGTTCTGCTCGAGGCGGCTAATCTGGCCGTCGCTGTAGCCTACGCCAATGGCCAGCTCGCGCTGCGTGAGGCCAGCCCGGCGTCGGAGGAAGCGGAGCAGGTCCCCGAAAGTGACGAACTTGTCAATCGCGATGGCAACGTTGGAGGTCGGCACAGGCTTGGCCTGGAATCCGCTAAAGGGCTCGCCGGCGGCATTCCTACGCCAGTATCGCACCGTTCTCGGGCCCTGGAGAATATTGGCAGGAAATGGCAGATTAGGCAGGAGAGGGGGTGCTAGGGTCTCCCTAGATCGTCAGACCGCAGCTTCTCACACGAAAAGGAGATCCCAACATGTACCGGTTTAGCTTTCGCTCGAAGGCCCTTGTTGTTCTGACTGCACTGGGATTGATGGGTGCATCCGCCGGGGTGGCCCGCCTGGTTCGTCTGGATGCTCTGGCCCGGCAGAAGGATGACGTGATCCGGGAAGTCAATGTCGACCAGACCGCCCGCCTGGCTCGCCTGGACGCATTGGCGCAGATCAAAGACGAGGCGATCCCGGCGAGCGTAGCCGACCGGGTAGCCCGCCTGAGCTTCTTGGAGGAAGTCAAAGACGACACGATCCCGGCGACCTTGGCCGACCGCCAGGCCCGCCTGGATGCACTGGCGCAAATCAAAGATGACGTGATCCCGGTCAGCGATCGGGACGCCCGCTTGGCTCGCCTGGACACCCTGGAGCAGATCAAGGACGAGGTGATCCCAGTCATCGATCGGGCAGCGCGCTTGGCACGCCTGGATGCACTGGCGCAAATCAAAGATGACGTGATCCCAGTCAGCGGTCGGGACGCCCGCTTGGCTCGTCTGGACACCCTGGAGCAGATCAAAGACGAGTGATTCCGTAACGGCATCCGTAACGGCATCCGTAACGGCATCCGTCGCCCGCCAGGGGCACGGGTAAGGCTCACCAAGTCAAACAGGCCCGGCGGCTCCCACGAGCGCCGGGCCTGTCGTTTCCTTCCCACCTTATCCTTGGCGACCGAGCTGGGAACTGAGACCGTTGCTCAAGCAGTGACGTCTACGCCTTCGAACAAATCCCGCTCCTTCAGTCCGGCGGGTGCTGGTAGGACGCCACGGCGATTGTCGGGGGAGCCGGGCATCCCCGAGTCGCGATATCCGAGGAAATGGACGCCGGCTAGGCCGAGATGGCCCGCGCACCATGCCCAGGCGCGCCGGACCCTTTCCGGCTCGCAGCCGCGCCGGGTGCCGGTGATCGTGCCCTCCGGCTCGTGCGCCTCGATGATCCGGCACGGATGTCTCGAGCTGTTGCGGGACGAACCGACGGCGCTCGACCGGCTGGCCGGGATCGGTCGAAGATCCCGGAGCGAAGCGGAGGGGGCTCCATCGAGTTGTGAGGAGCCGTCTTGGTACAGTGTCAGGACATAGGTGACACATTTGTGTCAGGACATCGGTAACACTCT
>CAZMVJ010000139.1:0-5294 GCA_964569445.1 uncultured Anaerolineaceae bacterium
AGCCCCTCGGCTCAGCTCGGGGCAGGCTCCGTCGAAGGGCGCCGTGGCAATCTCCTGCGGCTTGAGATTGCCACGCCGCCGCGCCCTTCGACGCACACCCAAGGTGCACCCGAAGGGGTGCCCGAAGGGGTGAAGACGGCGGCTCGCAATGACAGCCAAGACGACGCAGGTACCGTCCGTCGCGGGGGCTCGGAGGCTGCCCGAGCTTCGACATTTGGCCCGCGAGGCGGTGGCGGCCGGCGACGGTTTTCCCCCTCCCGTCGCCGGCCGTGCATTTCTCGTGGCGGGGTATCTCGGAACGCAGCGCCTTCTGCGCACGGGCTCCGTGGCTGCAAGTCGCGCCTCGGGGATTCCTCGCCCCTCCCACTCTGCTTCGCTCCGAGGACCATGGTGCGGGGCTCGGAATGACATGGAGATAGGGGGCCCGCGGACATCACAACCCCCATCGCATGTCATTCCGAGCGGAACGCCTCGCGCAGCGGGGCGTGAAGCGAGGAATCCCTGAGGCGATTGTGGCGCTGATCGACCAGGGATGCGCCGTACGCGAGGCTTCGATTCGCAAGGTGCCATCCCAATCCCGAAAACCGCCTCCCATTGCTCCAGCGCCCCAAGGGACCAAAGTACTAGACTCCGTCCCCTTTCTTTAAGATTGGCGGAGGTCTGCCGTCTTGCCCCGGTTCCGGCGGTTATGCTATGATGAGCCGTTCGAACCTTACATATCGGGCTGCTCGTCAACCCGGCGCGCACATCTGGCGCCGAACAGCCGTTCTTGATCGGGGGGCAGGTATGCGTTGCCCGTACTGCCGCAGCCCGCGTACGCGCGTCATCGACACCTCGCACGACGCCCGCGGCGGCGTCCGCCGCCGCCGCGTGTGCCAGGACTGTCCGAACCGTTTCAGCACCTACGAGCGGGCGATCCTGGCGACGCCGTTGGTCATCAAGCAGGACGGCTCGCGCGAAGAGTTCGACCGAGAGAAGCTGGCCAGCGGGATTCGGATATCCTGCGCCAAGCGACCGGTGACGGCGGCCAACATCGATCGTCTCGTAGGCGAGGTCGAGGCCACGCTGCAGACATTGGGGAAGGCGGAAGTGTCTTCGCGTGTCATCGGTGACATGGTCATGGCCGGGTTGAAAGAACTCGACCACATCGCTTACGTCCGTTACGCCATCGTCTACCTCGGACTGGACGACCTGCGGCAGATCCAGGCCGAGATCGACCGGCTGCTCGAAGCCTGATCCGGCGGCCGCCGCCTTCCGAGGCGGCGGCCGCGTCGACAGCACTGGGTAGACCGGCCGGACCTCGAGCGGAACGAGGCCCAGGACGCGGGGATTGCCGCAAACTCAAGGATTTCGTGGAGGAGAGGCCATGCTCTCGACGACCAGGACGGACGTCCGCGTCTCTGAATCCGGTTCGCGGGCGAGTCGACCGCCGCGCCCGGAGGGACTGCACAGCGTCGAGCTGAACGAGAACGCGCGGACGGTTCTGGTCAAGCGCTACCTGCGCCGCGGCGTCGACGGCCAGCCGGTCGAGACGATCGAGGAGATGTTCTGGCGCGTGGCCTATCACGTGGCCGAGGCCGAGCGCGAGTGGGCCGGCGAAATCCTGCCGATGGCCGAAGCGTTCTACGGCCTGCTCACCAGCCGCCGCTTCTTCCCGAACTCGCCGACCTTCACCGGCGCCGGCACTCCGCTGGGCCAGCTGGCGGCCTGTTTCGTCCTTCCCATCACCGATGACATGGGGCGCGATTCGGCCGGCATCTTCCAGACGCTGCGCGACGCGGCGCTGATCCAGCAAACCGGCGGCGGCAACGGGTTCTCCTTCAGCCGCTTGCGCCCGCAGGGGGCGCCGGTGGCATCGTCGGCCGGCGTCGCCACCGGCCCGGTCGGATTCCTGCGAGTCTACGACAAGGCCTTCGGCGAAGTCGCCCAGGGCGGCACGCGGCGCGGCGCCAACATGGCCGTGCTGCGCGTCGATCACCCGGACGTTCGCCAGTTCATCACCTGCAAGACCGACGAGAATCAGATCACCAACTTCAACATCTCCGTCGCCGCTACGGATGCGTTCATGCGGGCGGTAAGCGACGACACGACCTACGACCTGGTGGCGCCGAATTCCGGCGAAGTGGTCGAGACGGTACGTGCGCGCGAGATCTTCGACCTGATGGTCCAGCAGGCGCATCACAACGGTGAACCGGGGATCCTTTTCATCGACGCCGCCAATCGCAGCAATCCCGTGCCGCATTTGTACGAACTGGAAGCGACGAACCCGTGCGGCGAACAGTGGCTCGGGCCGTACGAAAACTGCTGCCTGGGCTCGATCAATTTGGCCGAGCACATGGCGGCCGGCAGCAGCGTCGATTGGGAGCTGCTGCGGCAGAGCGTCGTCGTCAGCACGCGCTTCCTGGACGACGTCGTCACCGCCAACGCCTACGTGCCGGCCGTTCCCCAGCTGCGCGAGGCTGCCTACCGGGCCCGGCGCATCGGCCTGGGGATCATGGGTCTGGCCGATCTCATGTATCACGTCGGCGTGCGCTATGGATCGGCGGAAGGGCAGGAGTTTGCCGCCCAGGTGATGGAGTTCGTTCGATTCCACTGCATGCAAACGAGCGTCCAGCTGGCCGCCGATCGCGGGCCGTTCATCGCCATCAGCGGCAGCCTGTACGATCCGCAGGATCTGCGCTGGACTCCGCCGACCCCGCTCACGCCCTACCAACACGATTTCGGTCGGCCGACGATCGCCTGGGACGAGGTCGTCGACGGGATTCGGAGCCACGGGATCCGCAACGCCGCCCAGACGACGATCGCCCCCACCGGCACGATCGCCACGGTCGCCGGCTGCGAAGGCTACGGCTGCGAACCGGTCTTTGCTCTGGCCTATTACCGCCACGTCGACGATCATGGCGAAGATCTGCGCCTGACCTACACCAGCCCGCTCTTCGAACAGGCGCTGATCGAGGCCGGTCTGGAAGAGGACGTACGCCATCGGGTCGTGCAGCAGGTCGTCGAGAACGGGACCTGCCAAAACGTCGTCGAGCTGCCGGAGGAGGTCCGCCGGGTGTTCGTCGTCTCGCAGGACATCACGGCCGAAGAACACGTGCGGATCCAGGGCGCCCTGCAGGCGTTCGTCGACAACAGCCTGAGCAAGACCTGCAACTTCCCCGAGACGGCCGAGGCGCCGGAAGTGGCGCAGGCCTACTTGCTGGCCTGGGAGACGGCGTGCAAGGGATTGACGGTCTACGTCACCGGCTCGCGCCAGAAAGTCGTCCTGGAAACGAAGGCGACCGCCGCCCGCAAGGCGGTAGCGCCGGAACCGTCCCCGGCTCAGCTCCAGATGTGGTACGAGGGCAAGAAGCCCAGGCCGGCCCGCCTGGATGGCTGCACCTACCAGATCAGCACGCCGCTGGGGAAGGCCTTCGTCACGATCAATCAGAACAGCGAAAGCCAGCCTTTCGAGGTCTTCATTACGACGGCCAAGGCCGGCTCCGAGACGGCGGCGGTATCGGAAGCCATCGGCCGCCTCATTTCCTACGTGCTGCGCATCACTTCTCCCGTGTCGCCGCGCCAGCGCCTGGCGGAGACTGTCCGCCAACTGGCGGGGATCGGCGGCGGTCGTCCCATGGGATTTGGCCCGAACCGCGTCCTCTCCCTCCCGGATGGCCTGGCCCGCGCTCTGGCCGAGTACCTGGGCGAGACCCCCGAGGCGCCTCCGCTCGAGACCGGGGCCGAGGCCCCGTCCGAGGGGCAGGTCGTAATGCGCATCGGGGACTTGTGTCCGGAATGCGGCTCGGCGGCGCTGGTCGCCGAAGAAGGCTGCCGCAAGTGCCACGCGTGCGGTTTCAGCGAGTGTTAAAGGCAGTGGTCAGTGGTTAGTGGTCAGTGGACGGTGGTGAGTAACCGTGAGGTTTGACTACTGATCACTGATTACTGATCCCTGATCACTGATCACTGCCTCCCGGGTCTGCGGTAAGATTCTGCCTGACGGCGGCGCACGCCCGCAATCGCCGTCCAGGGGAAGACCTCTGATGATCTCCTTCCGAGAAACCCTCGACGGGCTGCAGAACGTCTCCGAGCTGCTGAAGACCGCGCTGGAGGCGGAAGGGGCCGTGCAGCGTAACCTGGCCAGCCTGGCCGACCTGCGTGCCATGCTCGAGTCCCCCCGCGTTCGCAAAGCGACCGGGCCGCTCGAAGTCCGCGACTACGTCGAGCGCGTCGTCCTGCCGCAGCTCACCGGACTCCACGATTCGCTGCAGATCGGCACCGACGACAGTTTCAAACGACTGCGGGCGGCGTCCGAGCAGGCGGAACGGCTGATCGTACGGCTTCAGATGCTCGTCGACGGCTCGGTGGATGGACTGCTCTAGGCGGCGCACACCCGAAGGTCGTTCTGCGTAGGGGCACGGCATGCCGTGCCCCTACAGTTGTGTCAGCGGAAGTCGCCCTTTCCTCCACGCGGGAGAAAATGACCAAACGCTTCGTCCTTGTCGCCGGCAACATCGGGTCGGGAAAGACTTCGCTCACCGAGCGGTTGGGCGAGCGCCTCGGGTGGGTCACCGGGTTCGAGTCGGTCAAGGACAACCCTTATCTGGCCGACTTCTACGCCGACATGCGCACCTGGGCTTTCCATCTCCAGGTCTTCTTCCTCGGCCATCGGGCGCGGCAGCATCTGGCGCTTGCGCGCGCCCCCGAATCGACGATCGTCGATCGGTCGATCTATGAGGACGCCGAGATCTTCTCGCGGGCGAGCCTCGAGCTCGGGAATATCGCTGACCGCGACTACCAGGCCTACCGGACGGTTTATGAGCTCGTCATCGCCAGCCTGCCGCCGCCGGACCTTTTGCTCTATCTCAAGGCTCCGGTGTCGGTGCTGCTCAAGCGCATCCGCAAACGGGGCCGGCCGATCGAGGCCGGGGTGACGGAAGCCTATCTGCAGCTGCTGGACCAGAAGTACGAGGACTGGCTCAGCCGGTTCGACCTGTGCCCGGTCCTCACCTTGCGGACCGACGACATCGATTTCGTACATCAGCCCGGCCACCTGGAGATCGTGATCGAGCGCATGCAGGCCAAGTTCGCCGGGCGCGAAGAAGTGAGCTTCCCCCCGGGGAATTGAACTCCCCAAACCTGCCAGGGAAAGGCCGGCGCGCTTCGACTGCGCACCGCGCCCTTCGGCTTGGCTCAGGGCGCGGTGCTCCGCTCACGCTTCGACTGCGGTGGACCGCCTCGCCGGGCCTCAGCCGTCCACCTCCGCTCACGCTTCGACTGCGGTGGACCGCCTCGCCGGGCCTCAGCCGTCCACC
>CAZMVJ010000139.1:5394-7699 GCA_964569445.1 uncultured Anaerolineaceae bacterium
TCCGCTCAGCGCGGAGGTTTTCCCTTTCAACGAAGTTTCCCTCCCTGAGCGGAGGCCGCCCTGTGCCATGACCAGCGGCGGGTCTACCTGCGGCCGGAGCCTGCCCTGAGCCCAGGCCGAAGGGTCGAAGGGCTGAGCTTGCCGCGCCTACAGGCCGAGACGAATCCTGTGTTTGGCCAGCAGGCGAATCGCTCTGGCGATCCGATCCCGATTGGCCGGGATCTGGTGCCAGCGGCTCGCGCCGGAAGGGTGCGGGAGAGGAATCACGACTCGCCCAGCGAGGACGTGCTGAGTCCCGACGATCAGCTCCAGGGAGGGTCGGTCGGGGAAGAAGACGTCGATCGCCAGCTTGCCGACCGGGACGACCAGCGCCGGATCGATGAGGGACAGCTGTTCATCCAAGTAGGGCCGGCAGGCGTCGACCTCGATCGTCGTCGGGCGCCGGTCGCCTCCGCCGGAGGCGGCCTTGCCGGGGAAGCACTTGGTCACCGAGGTCATGTACTGGCGGGCCCGAAAGTCGGTCTCGTCGAACCCGGCCTGGCCCAGCCATTGGAAGAGGCGCGTCCCGCTCTGAGCGTTGAACGGTCGATCGGCCTCGACTTCGCTGGTTCCAGGCGCCTGGCCGACGATCATGACCCGGGCGCCGATCCCGCCGGAGAAGATCGCCGGCGGAACGATCGAACAGCCGAGCTCCAGGCAGCGCCGGCAGCGGCGCATACGACGGTGCAGCCGGCCCAAGGCTGCCCGCCGTTCGGCGAGGGTCATTGGCCGAGAACGTGCTCCCACGCCGCCTTCATCAGGAGGGCGTCGTCCTCCATCACCGGACTCTCGCACAAGATTCTTCCAGCGCACCCCTGATCGGCCATGGCTCGCAGCAGCCCGACAAGATCCAGATCGGAGTCGACCAGGGGCAGGTGCTTGCGCTCCCCTTTGGGCCCGTATTCGATTCCGGAGCAGTGGATGTGCAACCGCTGAAGAGACGCCGTGCCCAGGACTTCGGCATAGCGACGAAGGATCGCCGACCATTCCTCATAGGTGTTCATCGATCCATCGCCCGGGCGTGCGTGCAGGTGCGCGAAATCCAGGCAGGCCTCGACGCCTTCCACCGCGTGGCTCAGGGCCAGCACGTCTTCGAGCGAACCGAGCATGGCCCGCTTGCCCATCGTCTCGAGGCGGATGCGCGCACGGTTGCCTTCGCGGCGCAGCTCCTTGAGACATCCCCGCAGCCGGGGCAGGGCGCGGCGAACGACCTCATCGGGCGGTGCATCGAAATAGGAACCCGGGTGAACGACGATATCGGTGGCGCCGGCGAGTTCGCCGTAACGGGCGGCGTCCATCAACCGCTTGCGGGCCTTCGGCCACTCGCCGCGATCGGCGTTGAGGTTGATGTAGTAGGGCGCGTGGACGCTGAGTGAGACACCGGCGGATTGGCCGGCCTGGCGGATGGCCCGGCAGGTCTCTTTCGTGACGCGCACCGATTGCACCCAGCCGAGCTCGAGAGCCATCAGCCCGAGGTCCGCCGAATGCTGGATCGCCCCGACCGAGCCCCCGGGCTTGGGCGGCGTCGACCGCGGGGACCCGACCGTGCCGAAAACGAAACCCGACATCCTCACCTCTCTAGACTAACAGTCTGCGGAAGAACCCGCCTCCGGCCTCACCCCCTACCCCCTCTCCGCGGACTGCGAGGCCAAGATCCGCAGGCGCATAGCGGAGAGGGGGAGGAGGTCTGGGGGGTGGGGGAGCTTTGCTCCCCCACCCCCCAGAAATACCCTCCCCTCCCCCTGCAGAAAACCCCGGGACGCGAGTCCACGCGGGTGCAGGGGGAGGCCCTCCGCTCCGCTACGGGCTGCTTCGTGAGGGACAGGGGAGGGGGTTCGACGGCGGTCGCCGTTTTTCTGCACACCGCTAAGCGAAGTCCTCCCCGGCCCGCAGCCCGGTTAGCGGCGCGGCGGCGGCCGTCGCGCCGGGGCCGGCGACGGGTGAGGCAGTTCCTGTTCCGAGCGCTCGATGAGAATCCGCCGCAGGACCTTGCCCACAAATGACTTGGGGAGTTCCTGGACGAACTCGATCTTCCACGGGACGGCGTAGCTCTCGAGTCGACCACGGCACAAGGCGATCAACTCGTCTTCGGTCGCCCGTTCGCCCTGCCGCAGCACGACATACGCCTTCACCCGACGCAGGGGAAGGCGCGGCGCCTGAACGCCGACGACGGCTGCCTCGCGGACCTTGGGGTGCTCGTAGAGCACTTCCTCGACGTCGCGCGGGTAGACCTGGTAGCGCCCGGCCAGGATCATCTCCTTCTTGC
>CAZMVJ010000140.1:0-4006 GCA_964569445.1 uncultured Anaerolineaceae bacterium
TACAACAGCGAGCTGGTCCAGGGATTCATCAACCGCCTGATGCGCCGCGGCAAGAAGAGCACCGCCACCCGCATCGTCTACGGCGCCTTCGACCTGATCGAGGGCCGGGCCAAGCGCAACGCCCTGGAGATCTTCGAGTCGGCGATGCGCAACGTCAGCCCGATGCTCGAAGTCAAGCCGCGCCGCGTCGGCGGCGCCACCTACCAGGTGCCGGTCGAGGTCGGCAGCGAGCGCCGCGTGTCATTGGCGATGCGCTGGATCCTGGTCGCCTCGCGCGCCCGCGGCGGCAAGTCGATGGCCGAGCGGCTGGCGGGCGAATTGATCGATGCCGCCGGCAGCACCGGTGGGGCGATGAAGAAGCGCGAAGAAGTCCACAAGACGGCGGAGGCCAATCGGGCCTTCGCTCACTACCGTTGGTAGATCGGCCGCGAGAAGCGATCGCCGTAGGAACCCGCATGGCTCGCCAGGCACCCCTCGAACGTTATCGGAATATCGGCATCATCGCTCATATCGATGCCGGGAAGACGACCACCACCGAGCGGGTGCTGTTCTACACCGGTCGGACCCACCGTTTGGGATCGGTGGATGAGGGCACGACCGTCACCGACTGGATGGATCAGGAGCGCGAGCGCGGCATCACCATCGTCTCGGCCGCCGTCACCGCCGCCTGGCGGGATTACGTCATCAATATCATTGACACCCCCGGCCACATCGACTTCACCGCCGAGGTCCAGCGCTGCCTGCGCGTGCTGGACGGCGGGGTGGTCGTCTTCGATGCCGTGCAGGGGGTCGAGCCGCAGTCCGAAACCGTCTGGCGGCAGGCCGATCGCTACGGCGTGCCGCGCATTTGTTTCGTCAACAAGATGGACCGCGTCGGCGCCTCCTACGACCGCACCATCGACATGGTGCGGCAGCGGTTGGGGGCCAACGCCATCCCGATCCAAATGCCGGTCGGCGTCGAGTCGGATTTCATGGGGGTCATCGACCTGCTCGCCGAGCGGGCGATGATCTGGACCGACGATGTCGGCGCCGCCCCGGAAGAGGTCGAAATCCCGGCCGACCTCAAGCGCGAGGCCTCCGAACGGCGGGCGCGCATGGTCGAGCAGATCTGCGAAACCGACGACGACCTGACGCACCAGTACCTGGAAGGCAAGACGCCGGCGACGGATGAACTGCGTCGGGCTCTGCGGGCGGCGACCATCGCCGGCAAGGCGACGCCGGTGCTGTGCGGATCGTCGTTGCGCAATAAGGGGGTCCAGCCCCTGCTGGACGGCGTCATCGACTACCTGCCGTCGCCGGCCGACGTCCCGCCCGTTATCGGGACGAAGCCGGGCGAGCCGGAGACTCAGCTCACCCGGCCGGCGGAGGATACGGCGCCTCTGAGTGCCCTCGTCTTCAAGATCGTCTCCGACCCGTACGTCGGCCGGCTGGCCTACTTCCGGGTCTATTCGGGCACGATCACCCAGGGCTCGATGGTCTACAACTCGACCAAAAGCAAGCGCGAGCGCGTCGGGCGCCTGATCCGCATGTACGCCGACCGACGCGAGGACATCACCGAGGTCGTGGCGGGCGACATCGCCGCCGTCCTGGGGATGAAAGACACCTTCACCGGCGACACGCTGTCGGACGCCGCCAACCCGATCAGGCTTGAGACGATCAGTTTCCCCGAGCCGGTCGTGTTCCTGGCGATCGAGCCGAAGTCGACCGTCGACCAGGACCGGATGGGCGAGGCGCTGCGCAAGCTGGCCGAGGAAGACCCGACCTTCCGCGTCAGCGGCGACGAGAACACCGGCCAGACCGTCATTTCCGGGATGGGTGAGCTGCACCTGGAAGTGCTCGTCGACCGGATGCTGCGTGAGTTCAAGGTCCAGGCCAAGATCGGCCGGCCGCGGGTCGCCTATCGCGAATCTATTTCTCGCCCGGTTCCCAAGTCCGAGTACCGCTACATCAAGCAAACGGGGGGGCACGGCCAGTACGGCCACGTCGTCCTGCGCCTGGAGCCGGGCGCGCCCAGCTCGGGCGTCGTCTTCGAAAACAAGGTCGTCGGCGGGAAGATCCCCAAGGAGTTCATCCCGGCGGTCGAGAAGGGTGTGCGCGAGGCGGCCGAGGGCGGCGTGCTGGCCGGCTATCCGGTGACGGACGTCGCCGTGTATTTGACCGACGGGTCGTCGCACGACGTCGATTCGAGCGAGATGGCCTTCAAGATGGCCGGCTCGCTCGGGTTCAAGCAGGCCGTCCACCAGGGCGGCCCGGTGCTGCTCGAGCCGATCATGCGCATCGAGACGGTCGTGCCGGTCGACTTCGTCGGCGATGTGACCGGCGACATGGCCGCCCGCCGCGCCGAAGTGACCGGGATCGAGCTCCGGCCGGGCAACGCCCAGGCCATCCTGGCGATGGTGCCGCTGGCCGAGATGTTCGGGTACGCCACCGACCTGCGCTCGATGACGCAGGGGCGCGGGGCCTTCACCATGGAATTCGATCATTACGCGGCCGTCTCGGAGACGGCCGCCAAGGCGGTCCTGGAAGGGGCGCGCTAGCCCACAAACCCGTTTTCCGCAGGAAAACGGGTTTGTCCGTCGCGGAGGAGAAACGATGTCGAAGCAGAAGTACGAGCGGACGAAGCCGCACATGAATGTCGGGACGATGGGTCACATCGACCATGGCAAGACGACGCTGACGGCGGCGATCACGAAGTACTGCTCGTTGCGTGGGCACGGGCAGTTTCGTCCGTTCGACTCGATCGACAATGCGCCGGAGGAGCGGGAGCGGGGGATCACGATCGCCATTGCGCATGTGGAGTACGAGACGGACAAGCGGCACTATGCGCACGTGGACATGCCGGGGCATCGCGACTACATCAAGAACATGATCACCGGGGCGGCGCAGGTGGACGGGGCGATCCTGGTGGTGGCGGCGCCGGACGGGCCGATGCCGCAGACGCGGGAGCACGTGCTCCTGGCGCGGCAGGTGGAAGTGCCGGCGATCGTGGTGTATTTGAACAAAGTCGACCAGATGGACGACCCGGAGCTGCTGGAGCTGGTGGAGCTGGAGCTGCGGGAGCTGCTGACGGCCTACGAGTTTCCGGGGGAGGAGACCCCGATCGTGCGGGGGAGTGCGCTGAAGGCGCTGGAGAGCACTTCGACGGACCCCAACGCCGAGGAATATGCCTCGATCCGGGAGCTCTTGCGGGTGGTGGACGAGTACATTCCGGAGCCGGTGCGGGAGACGAACAAGCCGTTCATGATGCCGGTGGAGGACGTCTTCTCGATCAAGGGGCGGGGGACGGTGGTGACGGGGCGAGTGGACCGGGGGAAGGCCAAGGTGGGGGAAGCGGTGGAGATCGTGGGGCTGCGCGAGAAGAGCATGGCGTCGGTGGTGACGGGCGTGGAGATGTTCCACAAGCTCCTGGACGAGGCCATCGCCGGGGACAACGCCGGGCTGCTGTTGCGGGGGGTGGAGCGGACGGACGTGGCGCGGGGGATGGTGGTGGCGGCGCCGGGGTCGATCACGCCGCACCACAAGTTCACCAGCCAGGTGTACGTGTTGACGAAGGAAGAGGGCGGGCGGCACAAGGCGTTCTTCAACGGGTACCGGCCGCAGTTCTACATTCGGACGATGGACGTAACCGGGACGGTGACGCTGCCGGAGGGGGTGGAGATGGTGATGCCGGGGGACAGCGTCAACCTGACGGTGGAGCTGATCTCGAACGTGGCGCTGGAGAAAGGCTCGAAGTTCGCCATTCGTGAAGGCGGGCTGACGGTCGGGGCCGGCGTCATCACCGAGATCCTGGAGTAGGAACAGACATGGCGAAGCAGAAGATCCGCATCCGACTCAAGGCCTACGACCACCGCGTGCTCGACCAGTCGGCGCAGCGCATTGTCGAGACGGCCGAGCGCACCGGGGCCAAGGTCGTCGGACCAGTTCCGCTGCCGACGCGCATCGAACGATTCACGGTGCGTCGCTCGCCGTTCATCGACAAGGACACCCACGAGCACTTCGAGATCCG
>CAZMVJ010000140.1:4074-7687 GCA_964569445.1 uncultured Anaerolineaceae bacterium
TCAATTTGCCGGCAGGAGTGGACATCGAGATCAAGCTCTAGCGGAGTGTGGTCGGTGGGTAGCCGCAGGCTTTAGCCTGCGCCAGCCCGCAGCCTGAAGGCTGCGGCTACACGGACAACTCGCAGAGGCGAGACAAGATCGCAGGGGAAGTGGGCCGCAAGGGCTTTCACCCCCCCACGGTGACTGTCTCGCGATCGGGGATGATGCAGCCGGGCCGAGGCTGACAGTCCCGTCAAGATGTCGCCAGGAGAAAACGGATGAAAGGGCTCATCGGCAAGAAGCTTGGCATGACCCAGGTCTTCGACGAGGGGGGTGCGGCGCACCCGGTAACCCTGATCGAAGCCGGGCCATGTTTTGTTACCCAGATCCGACGCGCCGACCGCGACGGCTACCAGGCCGTCCAGCTCGGCTTCGGCGAAGGGCGCGCCAAGCAACTGACCGGCGGGCAGCTCGGTCACTTGAAGCGCAACGACCTGCCGGTGCTCCGGTTCCTGCGCGAGTTTCGCGTCAAGGGCGGCGGCGAAGTCAAGGAAGGCGACCGGGTGACGGTCGAGGTTTTTGCCCCCGGGGACCGGGTGGATGTCGTCTCGACCAGCAAGGGCAAGGGTTTCCAGGGCGGCATGCGCCGCCACGGTTTCCACGGCGGGCCCGCGACGCACGGCCAGTCCGACCGGCAGCGGGCGCCGGGTTCGCGCAGCTCGACGACCACCCCCGGCCGGGTCTACAAGGGATCGCGCGGCCCCGGCCACATGGGGGACGCACGCGTCACGTCGCAGAATCTGCGGGTGCAGCTGGTCGATGCCGAGCGCAACCTGATCGGGGTCGTCGGCAGCGTGCCCGGGCCGCGCGGCGCGGTGGTTGTCTTGAAGGAAGCGCGCAAGCAGTAGCGCGGGAGCGACCCTGATGAAAGTCGATGTCCTCAACCTGGAAGGCAAAAAGGTCAGCACGACCGAGCTTCCCGCGGCGATTTTCGAAGCGCCGATCAAGCCCGATCTGATGCACCAGGCCCTGGTGCGCCAGCAGGCCAATGCCCGCCTGGGAACCCATTCGACCAAGACGCGGGGCGAAGTCTCGGGCGGAGGGCGCAAACCGTGGCGCCAGAAGGGCACCGGCCGCGCCCGCCATGGATCGACGCGCTCACCGATCTGGGTTGGCGGCGGCGGCGCTCACACGCCCCACCCGCACGGCTACGCCTTGCGCATGCCGCGCAAGATGCGGCGGGCGGCGCTGCGTTCGGCGCTCTCGGTTAAGGCGGCCCAGTCCGGGATCGTGATCGTCGACGAAATGCGCCTGGCTTCGGCCAAGACCGGCGAGATGGCCAAAGCGCTGCGCGGTCTGGTCGGGGACGGAACGACGTTGATCGTCCTCCCGGCGGCCGATGAGCAAGTCGAACGGTCGGTGCGCAACCTGGCGCAGGCCAAGATCCTGCGGGCGAACTACCTGAACATTCGCGACATCCTGGGCTTCGACCGCTTGCTGCTGCCGTTGGGTTCGCTCGAAGTAATCCAGTCCTACCTGGGCGAGGAAGGCCAGCGGTGACCACGCTCTACGACGTCCTGCGCCGGCCCTTGGTGACGGAGAAGTCCAATTTCCAGAGCACCAAGCTCAACCAGTACACGTTCGAGGTGCCGGTGTCGGTCAACAAAGCCCAGATCAAGGAAGCCGTCGAGTCCTTGTTCGATGTCGCCGTCGAACGGGTGAACGTGATCATCCTGCCGGCCAAGCGTACTCGGCGGGCTCGCAGCCGGCGCTTGCGGGTGCGCCGCGGCGCCATGAAGAAGGCCATCGTGACGCTGGCCGAGGGCCAGTCGATCGACGTTTTTGAAGGGATCAAGTGATGGCGGTCAAGATCTACAAGCCCACCTCGCCCGGGCGGCGCGGCATGTCGGGGGCGACCTTCGATGAGATCACGAAGGACAAGCCCGAGCGCGCCCTGATCCGATTCCGCCGGCGTAAGGGTGGACGGAACGCCCGCGGGCGGGTCACGGTCCGTCATCGCGGCGGCGGCAGCCGGCGCTTCCTGCGCCAGGTCGACTTCAAACGCGACAAGCGCGGCATCCCGGCGAGAGTGGCGGCGGTCGAGTACGATCCGAATCGCTCGGCGCGCCTGGCGCTGCTGCACTACGTCGACGGCGAGAAGCGCTACATCGTGGCCCCGCTCGGCCTGGGCGTGGGCGACACGGTCGTGTCCGGCCCCGAGGCCGAGATCCGTCCGGGCAACAGCCTGCCGCTGGCCAACATCCCGCTGGGAACGCTGGTCCACAATATCGAGATGCAAGAGGGCCGCGGCGGCCAGATGGTGCGCTCGGCCGGGACGGCGGCGCAGTTGCTCGGCAAGGAAGGCGCCTTCGCCGCCGTTCGTCTGCCGTCGGGCGAAGTCCGGCGCATTCGTCAAACGTGCTACGCCACCATCGGCGAAGTGGGCAACGCCGACCACAGCAACATCAAGCTGGGCAAGGCCGGCCGCAAGCGTCATCTGGGGATCCGTCCCACGGTGCGCGGCTCGGCCATGTCGCCCCGCGATCACCCCCACGGCGGCGGCGAAGGCCGCCAGCCGATCGGCCTGCCGGGGCCCAAGTCGCCCTGGGGCAAGCCGACCCTGGGCTACCGGACGCGCCGCAACAAGAAGTCCGACCCCTACATTCTACGGCGCCGTTCGCGCCGCCGTCGCAAAGGCTGAGCCGGCCAGGCCGGGAGGGTAAGACACGATGTCGCGTTCTTTGAAGAAGGGTCCGTTCATCGAGCCCAAGCTCCTCAAGAAGATCGAGGAGATGAACCAGCGCGGCGAGAAGAAGGTCATCCGCACCTGGAGCCGGGCCAGCACGGTCTTCCCGCAGATGGTGGGGCATACCGTGGCGGTCCACGACGGGCGCCGCCACGTGCCGATCTATATCACCGAGAACATGGTCGGTCACAAACTTGGCGAGTTCGCCCCGACCCGGACCTTCCGCGGCCACGTCAGCCGCGAGAAGACGACCACGACGACGGCGACGACTCCGGCGGAGCCCGCCGAGTAATATGGCCGGCGAACACGACGTCCGCGCAACAACGCGATACCTCCTGGCCTCGGCGCAGAAGGTGCGCTTGGTGGTTGACCAGGTGCGCGGCCGGCCGGCCAAGGAGGCTCTGGAGATCCTGAGCTTCAGCCGCAAGTCGGCGGCCGAGCCGGTGCGGAAGGTGATTCGTTCGGCGATGGCTAACGCCGAGCAGAACTTCGGCCTGGACCCCGACCAGTTGGTCGTCGCCCGGATCTGGGCCGACGAGGGTCCAACACGGCGCTGGCGGCGATTCGGGGCGCGCGGCCGCTTCAAGCCGATTCTGCGCCGCTCGTCGCACATCACCGTCATTCTGCAGGAGCGGCCCGGCGCCGCCGGTTGAGAGAGGGAGCAGGTATGGGACGCAAGGTCCATCCGATCGGGTTCCGGCTGGGGATCAACAAGCCGTGGGCTTCGCGCTGGTTCGCCGGACGCTCCAAGTACGCCGGCCAGCTGCATGAGGATCGAGCGGTCCGCAACCTGGTGGCCAAGATGCTGCCGCGGGCGGGGATCGACGCCATCGACATCGAGCGCTACCCGAACAACATTCACGTCACGATCAACACCTCCAAGCCGGG